>NZ_JAMYTK010000018.1:0-143374 GCF_040322355.1 Mesorhizobium sp. M0145 | reverse complement strand
CTACTGCCCAGTCTGCGGCCAAACGTTCGACGCGCGCGATCTTGGACAGGTCTTCCACCACGCTGAGCCGCAGCACGAGCCGCTTCCGGTCGAGCAATAGTCCAGCTAGTTGAGCTCCGGCGGCAGACCGACGTTGAGACCCTTCAGCGCGCCACCGACGTACGTTGGATGAGAAAAGGGTGCTGCGTGCACCGCGCCTTCCCCGCGCGCCGATGCTCCACCTGGACCGCAAAAAAGTCCCGCCGCACTGCCAGAACGGCGGGACCGATCAAACGCTTTGCACCAGGCGGGGGGATGCGGGGGGTTGGGCTTGCCAGGTGAGCGCGGACCGTAACCAACCCTAAGCGCAACAGCGGCAACGCGTCCACCAACCGCCGGTTGGAGCGATAGGACGATTGAGCCGCCGGCAGGTCAGGTCATCCCGGGTCGCTATCGCTCGCAACCAGACGGTAGCGGAATTTGTTGCGGATGTGGTCGTTGAAATAGCGGCCCTTGGCGAACGCGGCCCGGAACGCGGCAAAGGTTTCCGGCGGTACCCCCTCAAACTCGTACCGTTTACCGCTGGCGACGAACCATACCGAGAGGGTCCTTCTATCCAGATCATATTCCATCTTGCGGATCGAAGTAGATGGCATGAGCACCACAGGCCGAGGCCCGCGCCCTTGCGGGGAGCGCGGGCCGATCGGGATACCGATCTGCAGCAACACCTGGAGGGGAGGATTCGCTGCGTGCACCGAACTTTCGCGGCGGTCCCGTGTTCCCAATCGAGATACACAAAAAGCTAGCTGCACCTTTCGGCATCACGCGGACGTTGGATTTCTGAGAAAGCGCGAGCGTCAATACTAACTTCTGGTGTTGGAATTTTCCCGTGAGATAGGCACGCTCCACGGCGAAAGGAGTGCCCCGCCCTGACCGTCCTCGCCTACAACCTTGCCAATGACATCAAAGGATTGTGGAGGGTCGTCTTCCTGCCGGACGAACTGCATCTATATGTGGAATTCAGCCAGCCAGACGCCGACACAAACCCGTTGATTGGATGAGTGTTGATGATTTCCTTGCATGCCGGCCGAAAGGCGCACTCCACGGCTCGAATGCTTGTAATGCCGGCGCACCGTACCGGTGGGCAGGCGCAATTCCTTGAACGACCTGTTCCGACACGGCGTGGGTCAGAAGTTGCGCCACTGCTGGACAAGATGAGGGCTGAACTCGGCGGCGCCTGGACGCTGGAGCGAATGGCATCGGAATCCCACATGAGCGTGCGGACCTTTATACGACGCTTCACCCAAGCGACGGGATCGCCTCCAGGCGAATGGCTGGTGTCCGAGCGCCTTGAGGAGGCGAAGCAGCTCCTGATTGGTCGCCACCACAGCATCGAAGAGATCGCCGCCGCCGTGGGCATGAGTTCAGCGGATGCGCTGCGACATCACTTCCGCAAACGCACGGGTATCAGCCCAAGGGAATATCAAACGCAGTTCGGCCGTCCGACGCCAGTTCGATCATGATCAGAGCGCCGAAACGACAGAATGAGTATGTCGACCGGGAGATCGACTACCAGGAGGCGATGGAACCGGGCTTTCAGGTGATCGTCGATTGCATGCTCGAGGCGGGATGGACGCGCGGGGAGATCATGCGGTCGTTGAAGCGGCTGATCGCGGCCGACACATGACCCAGAAGGAAAATGCCAAGGTCGAGGCACAGCTCGCCATCGCTCGCGCCATGATGCGTGCCGGCCGGCCTTGACGATCGCCAGACCGGCGCCAGACGGCGGCGCACTGGCGCTCGGCGGCGTCATCGTGGTGAATTTGAGACGTTGATTCAGCTGCTCCCCGCAAGCTGATTTGCGATCGAGACAACTTTACCGGCTCGCGAAACGGACCCTCAACATGCTGCCTCTAGGTTAGTCCCACCTAAATGAAGGGGGCTTCCATGCGGGTGACCGAACGATTTTGGCGTTCAGGACGCGGCAACCTCGCCGTGGTGTTTGCGTTGGTCTTGCCGGTCGTGCTTTTGGGCGTCGGAGTGGCGATAGACTTTGCGCGCGTGAGCCGAACTGCCCAACAGTTGCAGGAGGGAGCCGACTCCACGGCCCTTCAGTTGGCCGTGGCAAGCGCGAACAGCAGCGATATGACGTCGGAACAGCGTCAGGAGAACGTTGATACTTTCGCCAGCCCCACCTTTGTGGCCACGCGAAGTCCCTATAGCGGTGACGCCCACCAGACGGTTGGATCAACCAATCCCACAATCGTGACGGTTGTATTGCACCAACCGCAGGAATTGGCCTTCTCGGCAATCCTTGGCGTCGATAAACTTGATATTAGCCGAAGCGCAACCGCGATTGCCTATCCGCGATACCCAGTCTGTCTTCTCGTGTTAGATCGGTCCGCCTCGAACGCATGGTCGAATTCGGGGTCTTCATCGATAAATGGCCAGAAATGCGTTGCGCAGGTGAATTCAAGATCGGTGTCTGCGCTAGCCACGAATGGCGCATCGTCCATCAGGACATTGGTGACGTCAGTCGTCGGCCCCTCCGGGCCGTCTGCCGGCTTCAACCCTCAACCGCTTTTTAATCAGAAAGAGCTGGCAGATCCCATTATCTCTCGACTGGTCTGGCCAACAGACAATGTCTGCACCTACAATAACCTGGTGATCAAAAACGCCACCGCAAATCTCGTTCCCGGCACTTTTTGTGGAGGGCTCATTCTATCGGTCGGAGCGGTGGTCAATCTTGCCGCGGGAACGTATGTTATCAGGACGGGAGGGCTTTCGCTCTCCTCCGGCGCGGTTCTCGATGCAGCTGACGGTACCACCATCGTTCTACTCGACGATCAGGCCACCACCACAATGCAGGCCGGCGCCAAGCTACGCCTGACGGCGCCGACCAGCGGCCCGTGGATGGGGATCGCGCTAGCTCAAAAACCCCAAGGCGTGGAGAGAACCTCCACGCTCATTGGCGGTGGCGATACAGATCTAGGCGGTATAGTCTATCTGCCGTCACAAAAGCTTTTTCTTACAGGTGGCGGTGCATTGTCGACCGACAGTAAGCCTCGCATCTTTGTGGTCAACCGGATCGAGATGAACGGCAATGGCTCGATTTATCTTGCTGGCGCAAGTGACTTATTGACAACGAATTCTGCAACGAGACTGATGAATTGAACTTGGCTGTAGCCAGAGCAGTGTTGTGAGACAGACTGCGTTTGAGGTTCGCTTGCTTCCGTGTTGGACTGAGAGCCGATATCGAAGGCAACGCTTGGCCTCGTCGTGACAACGAATTAAATCAATCAGCGGATTGTATCGGTTACTTGATTGACCCGCAGCGAAGCGGCTCGTCATTATTTTCCGGGACGCTCCGGATCGTCGCCGAAGCCAAGCAGCGAAGCGTGCCGTATACACTTGTGCATGCCACGAAGGTGCTTGATCCGCAGCTTCACGCCTGGCCCAACCCACTGCGTTGCCGGTCGCTTTTTGACGCCCTCCGGAGGTGGTCCGGCATGTTCATGGACCCGCTTCCAGACCCGTTCCTTCATGTCGCGCCCCAAGCTGATGAAGGCCGAACCGACATATTTTCCGGTACCGGGCTTCGCCGCCAGCAAGGCGAATGCCGCCTTGCCCGGCTCACGCTCGACGCCCATCAGCTCATATTCGTTGACGACGAAACTCTTGGTCTTCAGCCAGTCGCTGGTCGGGCCGCTGCGATATTTGCTGTCGGCCCGCTTTGAGACGATCCCCTCCAGGCTGGATTGATCCGCGAGATAGAACAGCGCCTTGAGATCGCCAGGTATGGACTCGCTGAACTGGACGCGGCTGTTCGGCCTGATAATGCCAAATAGAATTTCCCGGCGCGCCTTGCAGCCAACGTCGCGCAGATCGTGGGTCAAGATGCATGATGTCGAGGGCGCCGAGGATCGTGGCGTAGGGATCGCTGTGGACGGCTTTCTGTAGTGCGTCGAAATCGGGCAGGCCATTCACGCCCGTGACGATCGCCTCGCCCTCAAAGATCGCGCTCTTGACGTCGAGATCCCGCGCCGCCTCGATGATGCCGGTGTATTTCCTCGCCAATCCGCTCCGCTGCTGCTGAAGGCGCGAATATCGTCAGGGCTGTTGATGACGATCTGGGTTCGGTAGCCATCGAGCTTGATCTCGTGAATCCAGTGTTCACCCTCGGGTGGCTTTGCGACCAGCTTGGGCTCCATCGGACGGATAAACGCGAGCCTCGCCCCTTTCATACAAACCCCACGCCACACCAACCCGATTCAATAACCTTTGAACGTTCGGTTCCGCGAAGCTCAAAGCCCGCGTCTCTGGAGGGAGGAGACGCGGGCAGATCGGATGCCATTACCGATCGTGCAGCAATATTGTGTGAGGGGAGGATTTGCTGCGTGCACCGAACCTTCCCCGCGCGCCGGTGTTCCAACTGACCGCAAAAAATCCCGCCGCACTTGCCAGGGCGGCGGGACCGATCAAGCGCCTTTGCACCAGGTGGGGTGGGCGCGGTCGGGCTTGCCCGGTGCGGGGCGGACCGTAAGGCAACTTTAGAAGCAACAGTGGCAAAGCCTCTACCAACCGCCGGTTGGCGCGGCGAAGGACGGAATTCGGCCGCCGACAGACCAGGCGTCCCGGGCAGCTAATCGCTCCCAACCAGACGGAAGCGAAAGTTGTTGCGGATGTGGTCGTTGAAGTAGCGACCCTTCGCGAAGGCGGCTCGGAATTCGGCGTAAGTGTCCGGTGGCACGTCCTCGAATTCGTACCGTTTGCCACTGGCGACGAACCATACCGAGAGAGTTTTGCTATCCGGGTCGTATTCCGTTTTGCGTATGGAGGTGGACGGCATGACGGCGGCTCGATCAAAAGCAGTTAACGATCGGAGAGGCCGGCGCGTTCCTGGGTGAGTGCGGTGCGCCGCGGCCCAAGAGGCCCGACCGCCGTCGGCTATGGACTTGGCCCTCAATTAGAAGCACTCTGCCCCTCAAGAGGGGACAGGGGTTGGGCAAGTCTCGCTATAATGGTCGAACCGACCAGCGGTGTAAGCTGGGGCGCGTGCGCCAACTGGCTGGCGTTCCGAAGCGGCTCGTGTTCGTGACCTTGGCGGCGATGGCGGCATATGGACGCCGCTCATCATGCAACATAGCGATCCTGTGCCCGAGCTCAAGGTATCAAACCGGACCGGATCAAAGCCGGCGCCGATCGCCGGCGTCGCGTCTGTCATGGATGGCGATACGATCGAGATCCACGGCCAGCGCATCCGGTTTAACGGCATCGATGCACCAGAAAGCCGGCAGTACTGCAACGACGCGAAGGGTTCTGAGTATCCGTGCGGGCGCCGTGCCGCCGAAGCGCTCGACAGCTTCTTGGCGGTCTCGAGGCCGATTCAATGCACCTTCGTAACTTGGGATCGCTACGGCCGCTTTGTGGGCGACTGCCGGCGGGCGGACGGCTCCAGTGTCGCCTCATTGATGGTCGAGCACGGCCAGGCGCTGGATTGGCCGCGCTACAGCCACGGCGCGTACGCGGAGCAGCAAGCAAAGGCAGAGGCGGCCAAGGTCGGTCTGTGGGTCGGAACGTTTCAGGCGCCCTGGGAATGGCGTGCGGCGCACGCCGATGGCGCGACGCCCAGCCAGCCGCTTGGCCTCGTCAGCCGCAAGTTGATTGCGCAGAGCGGCTTTTCATGCGAGCCGCGGCGAACCTGTTCCCAGATCAGTTCCTGCGACGAAGCCCAATGGTATCTCAGCAACTGCAAGTGGGGCCGGAAGCTGGATCGTGATGGCGACGGCGTGGCATGCGAGACGCTGTGTTAATGTGCCGAGTGCGCACGGCTGCGACTAAATGACGGCCGCGTAGTGTCGGAGCTCGGCCACGGTTTTGGTGAGCCCTTGCCGTTCGAGCGTGTCGAGGTATTCCTCTGCCGTCCTAGGAGGGTTTTTCAAGCGCGCGCGACAGCGTTGCGCCGCCACAACGACCGCAGCTGTATTCAGCTCGAACTGATGGAACAGAAATTCGTCCGGATGCAGGAGCTCTAGCTGGAACTTGGCTAGGTAGTCTCGCGGAAAGTCTTTTAGATTGAAAGTGATGATGGCGTCGCAAGCCGCGTGGATGGCGGCTGCAAGAACATGTCTGTCATCACCGTCTGGGAGCTTCAGGCCTTCGATCAGATCCTCGTAGCCTTCGACCGAGCAGTCAGGTACAGCCTGATTCATCAGCTGCTTCGTCCGCAACAACTGCTCTGGCTTAAGGTCCTTGCGGTCCTTAAGGACGTTACGAATCCATTCGTCATGAATGCGCTCGGTCCATTTCGCACGGAACAGCCCTCCCGCTGCGAGCTCCATGAGGAAGTCTCGCAGCGGGGCTGGGTACAGTGCGCAGGCGTCAAGAATGACGGTGTAACTGGACTTCCTAATAGCCCATCCCCAAGTCTTGCGCTTGGGCAGCTAGTTCGTCCATTACACGCTGACGCTCTTCCTCAGTTGACTTGCGGAACGCATCTAAATCACGGAACTTAACTCGACGATGAGTTCCTACCATGTGGAACTTCACCTTGCCCTCCTCGAGAAGTCGAACAAGATAAGGACGTGACACGTTCAGATAGTCAGCGGCTTCCTGTGTCGTCAATTCGGCATGGATTGGGAACAGGGTAACGGCGTTACCCTGCGCCATTTCGGTCAGTAAATGATAGAGAAGATCATTCACTGCCTTAGGAAGGCGCAGCATCTCTCCTCCATCCACTTGAACGCGCAATTCAGCGCCCTCGTGTTTGGCTCTAGAAAGGTGGCGGCTGGCCTGCGCAGCCAATTCGGCGTCGTCGGCCGAAGGCAATATCGGTCGTTCGAGCAGCGTTGTCATGGTCGTCTTCCCTGTGTTCAACGGATATAGCACCGCGAATCAACAATCGCAATATCCGAAATAACCGAAACAAGTGAACGAACCGTCACCTCTTTGGTTCCCGTTCCCGCAGGCGCCGATCTTCGCTCGCCGGAGCCACGCCCCTGACGTTTCCAACTTGCCAAAAGCCGCTTGTGTGGCAAAGCAGTGTGGGACGGACCAGAGGCAGCCCGTGAAAAGGACGTAAGTGATTGAAAACCTTGGCGCACCCGACAGGATTCGAACTT
This sequence comes from Mesorhizobium sp. M0145, assembly GCF_040322355.1. Lineage (NCBI taxonomy): Bacteria > Pseudomonadati > Pseudomonadota > Alphaproteobacteria > Hyphomicrobiales > Phyllobacteriaceae > Mesorhizobium > Mesorhizobium sp. M0145. The sequence continues at coordinate 136,274 of NZ_JAMYTK010000018.1, read as the reverse complement.
GTGATCTCTGCCTTCGGAGGGCTGGGTTCTGCCCTCGGCGATGGAGCATATCCGACGCAGATTGAAGGCGGCGCATGACGGCGATCGGCAGATGGTATCGATCCTGGCCACGGTGTTGATCGACGGCATCGATGCCGTGGAGGCTGCCTGCCAGGAAGCGCTCGATCAGAATGTCTGCTCATCCGCCGTCATCATCAACATCCTGGCGGCGGCGCGATCCGGCGCCGGCCGTTACCATTCTCACCCCGGACGCTCTTCCCCTGCAACACGAGCCGCAAGCCGACTGCGCCCGCTACGACAGCCTCAGGAGGGCGAGCTGATGGAACGCACGCAGGTTCTGGAACTGATGGGGACGCTGAAGCTCTACGGGATGCGCGGCGCCTATGACGAGGTCATGGCGACAGGCATCAAGCGCCAGCACGAGCCGCCGAGGATCGTCGGCGATCTGCTGTCGGCCGAGATCGCCGAGAAGCAGGCCCGCTCCATCAAATACCAGCTCACTGTCGGCAAGCTGCCGATCGCCAAGGACATCGATGAGTTCGACTTCGACGGCACGCCGGTCAACGAAGTGCTGGTCCGGGATCTTGCCAACGGCACCTTCGTCGCCGACCAGCGCAACGCCGTGCTCATCGGCGGCACCGGAACCGGCAAGTCGCATCTGGCAATCGCCATTGCCCGCGCCCTGATCCGCAACGGCTCACGTGGCCGCTTCTTCAACGTCGTCAATCTCGTCAACCGGCTCGAGACCGAGCACCGCGGCGGCAAGCAGGGCCGTATCGCCGACTACCTCACCCGGCTCGACTTCGTGTTCGATGAACTCGGCTATCTGCCCTTTGCCCAGGCCGGCGGGCAATTGCTCTTCCACCTGATCAGCAGGCTCTATGAACGGACCTCGATCATCGTCACCACCAATCTGGCGGTCGGCGAATGGCCCGCCGTCTTCGGCGACGCCAAGATGACGACAGCGCTGCTCGACCGTCTCACTCATCATTGCGAGATCATCGAGACCGGAAACGAGTCCTGGCGCTTCAAGAACCGCGCCTGATCACCCCATCAAGCTGCCAAGCGCTGTCCGCACTCGCCCGGGCTGCGCAACCCAAACCAGCTCCGCCCGGGCGAACGCTGACCGCCGCGCATTACATAATGGGGGTCAAAATTGGACGGCGATCGGGGTCAGTTTTGCAAGCCGTTTGACAGCTTCTTCCCGGAAGGGCGACCCGAGGGAGGCGCCGACCTGGAAGAGGCCCTCAACTTTTGCGTGGAGCACGACCAGCGGTCTTACATATCATGGGGACGCTTCTACCGCGGTCTGGCTCTATTTCGACGTATGGAGCAACGCGACGGCCTCGACCTCATGCGCAGCGGGATTGCCGGCACGGACAAGATCAACCAGCGAATCCTTCAGACGGCCCGTTTCGGGCATTTCGCAGAAGCGCTCTCTCCTGCGAAGCGGGGAAATCGAAGAGTCGGAGAATGAATTTCGCAGAGCGGTTGAAATCGCGCAGGCCCAGAAGGCCAGGTCGTGGGAGCTTCGCGCCGCCACAAGCCTTGCCCGTCTGTATGCTGACCGAGGACGTCATTCTGACGCGCTCGGTGTCCTCGTACCGGTCCATTCCTGGTTTGCGGAAGACGTCGACACAGCCGACCTGCGGGCAGCCAGAACACTTCTGGAGACTTTGGGGCAAGACGCTGAAATTTCCATCCACCTGGTTAGGTGATGCAGATTGATGGAGTCTTCTCGATTGGCGGCGAACATCGCGAGCGTTCGCCTGAGGGGCATGCCGACAGTCGCAAGCCCGGGTGCCAAGATTGGTCATTCGGCTTGCCCTTGGCGAATGTCCGGTTTGGATCCGACTTCGCCTGTTCAGCCGTGGGCCAGCAAGCGGCAATTTATGGCGCTATCGACTCCTTGCTGAAGGCGCCGCTCGAGTACCGAATCCTGCTGAAGGCGAAGGAATGATCCATTGCAGACCTTTGTGCCATCACTCGGAACGACCGCAAATTGATCTTATGCCGCTTCCTATAGTCCAGCCGCCTCGCAGTCCTGCCTCCCGCCACCCAACCCGGCGACGCTTACCCCGGCGGTAGCGCCAACGCCACGCATGCACTAATGTCTCAGCCCCCTGGGCTAGCCAGTGATCTGTTCAAATTAGGGAAGTACCCATGACCGAACATTGCTGTGGACCGGGCTATGCTTCTCCCGCCGAGGCCATGAGGGCACCCCGCGAAAAGTTGCTCTACACGATAGCCATTTACACCGGCACAGGCATTCAGAAGCCGGACTATCTATGTACCATTGATGCCGACCCGCAGAGTGCAACCTACAGCCAGGTGATTTCACGTTTGCAGATGCCGGGTATCGGCGATGAACTTCACCATATGGGCTGGAATGCCTGCTCGTCGTGCCATGGCGATGCGAGCATGGAGCGGAATTATATGATCGTGCCCGGTGTGCGCTCGACCAATCTCCATATTGTTGATTGCGGTACCGATCCCCGCAATCCGACACTGTTCAAGGTGATAGAGGGCGCCGAAATCAAAGCCAGAACCAACCTGTCGGCACCGCACACAGTGCATTGCCTTGGTTCGGAGATCATCATTTCAATGCTTGGCGACGCTCAAGGCAACGCGCCAGGCGGTTATTTGAAACTCAGTAAGGAGTTCGAGATTGTCGGCCGTTGGGAAAACTCCATGGGCAGGATCAAGTTTGGTTATGATTTCTGGTACCAGCCGCGACACAACGTAATGGTCAGCTCGGAGTGGGCCGCGCCTAACACTTTCATGCCTGGTTTCGACCTGGAAGAGGTTGGCCACCTGAAATATGGCCGGGAGATTCACTTCTGGGACTTTGAAAAGAAGGAGCCAAAGCAAACATTCTATCTCGGTGAAGATGGCTTGATCCCACTGGAAGTGCGATTCCATCATAACCCCGACAGCAGTCACGGCTTTGTTGGCGCGGCCCTTTCCGCAAACATCATTCACTGGTGGAAGGATGCGGCGGGTGCTTGGCAATGGGAAAAAATCGTGGATGTCGAAAATGAGCCGCATCCCGAATGGCCCATTCCAATACCCGGCGTTATCTCAGTCATTCTGCTCAGCATGGACGATCGATACCTCTATCTGTGCAACTGGTTGCACGGCGACATTCGTCAGTATGATATCTCGGACCCCCACAACGCCAAGCTTACCGGACAAGTGTGGATGGGCGGACTTCTCGGACGTGCGCCCGAGGTGAATGGCGTGAAAGTCACCGGCGGGCCGCAGATGATACAGCTCAGCCTCGACGGCAAGCGCCTTTATGTGACGACCTCGCTCTTCTCGACCTGGGACAATCAGTTCTATCCGGAAATCCGCACCAACGGCGGATGCATGCTGATGGTCAATTGCGATACGGAAAACGGCGGCATGGAAATTGATCCGCGATTTGTCGTCGATTTTGGCAAGGAACCAAATGGACCAAGCCGCTGCCACGAAACCCGTTATCCCGGGGGTGATTGCACGAGTGACATCTGGGTATGACCTGCTTCACCATCATTCTCGCCAATCAAGGCGGTGCGGCCTTTGACGTCGATCACCGCAAGCCCCTCTTGCAAAGCTTGCGCGAGCAGGGCGTGGATCTGCCGTATGGGTGCAAGTATGGCGGCTGCATAACCTGTGCGGCCAAGATAATCAGCGGCAAAGTCGATCAAAAAGCGCAGCGGGCGCTGAACAACCGCCAGATCAACAATGGCTATATAATCCTCTGCGTCGCCCGCCCTATGAGCGACTGCACGCTGGAGGTCGGGGTTGAGAGCCACGACAAGCTCTATCGCAACCCCTTCCTTGACCCGCTGGCCGCTCATGAATTGAAAGCCGATATTGCGACCCCGTTGGAAGCAAAGAAATGACCCATATGAATCATGATGAGCCCTATTCGGAGGCTTATCTGCAAGACATTCTGAAATCGGTCAAAACCATCGCGATGGTGGGGGCCAGCCCCGACAAGACCAAGTTTTCCTATGGCGTACTCAGGGTTCTGCACGAAACCGGCTATGATATGATCCCGGTCAATCCCACTCCCGGTCTGGATGAAATTCGAGGGCTCAAGGTGTACGCGTCACTGGCGGCCATCGACCGGCCTGTGGATATGGTCGAGGTTTTTCGCCGCTCCGAAGATCTGTTGGAAGTTGCACAGCAAGCCATCGCAATTGGTGCCAAGGTTCTGTGGGGTCAGATTGGGGTGCGCGACGACACTGCCGCCCTGTTGGCGGAGGAAGCGGGCTTGAAAGTTGTGATGAACCGCTGTCCCAAGATTGAGTTGTTCCGCCCCTTCTGGAAGCCGAAGTTGCACTTGGGAATATGATTGCAGAGTCACGGAATTTCGGCGTTGTCTCGGTAGCTGACCTGTTCCCTTGGCCTTAGACGTTGATTGATTTTTGCCTGAGGTAAGATGCCAGATGGTCGCTGAGGTCACGCGCGTCGTCGCCGGCGCCGTCGATCAGCGCAGACTTGCGGCGGCGCAGAAACTGCATCCCTATCAGGTACATGCCCGGATATTCCGCAACGCCGCCGTCGTGACGGAGGTGGCCCTTGCGGTCGAGGAGCGGCAGCTCCAGCCAGGAGTAGTCCGGCCTGTAGCCAGTGGCCCAGATGATCGTCCTGATCGCGCCTCCGGTAAGGTCGAGGCCGAGCGGCGGGTTGTCCTCGACACGGGTCGGCGGCAGGCGATCCGGCGGCCCGACCGTAGCGTCAAGGCCGTTGGCGCGCGCCCATTCGTCGATGAGGTCGAGCAGCCGGGCCATCTTGAGATCGGAAAGCGCGCACATGTTGCGCAACGACCCCGCAAACTGGGCCTTGCCGTCTTCGGTGATGCCAGCGAGACGGCCAACGAGCCTGACGCCGAGGTCGACCAGCGCATTGAGGTCGAGGGTGGTGCGATCGGGGGTGCCGGCAAGCTGCAGCGAAGGAACCCGTCGCGCCCGCCTGATGTCGTCTACCTCGTCGTAGCGCTCGTCGAGCACGCCGGCGGCGTCCATCCACCACTCCAGGTCCTTGCCGCGATAGACGCGCGGCGCCCGAATGTGCTCGCCCACCGACAGGGTCACTTGACGCCCCGAACGCTGCAGCTCCTGTGCAATCTGGGTGCCGCTCGACGAGGCGCCCACCACCATCACGCCGCCGTCGGCGACCTGAGCCGGATTGCGGTAGGACTGTGCCGTCAGCATGGCGACCGACGGCGGCACGCGGACGGCCAAATCGGGCAGGCGTGCGATATTGCACGCGCCCGACGCCAGCACGACAGTTCGGCAGCGCCACTCGCCGTGGTTCGTGCGCACGAGATATCCCGCCCCGTCGCTGCGAACCGAGGTAACGGTCGTGTGTGTTCTGACTGGAGCCGCGATGGCCTTGGCATAGTTCCCGAGGAAGTCGATCACTTCAGGCATCGTCCGGTAGCCGTCGGGGTCCTCACCATCATAGCGGAAGCCCGGCAGCCGGCTCTGCCAGTTCGGGGTGAGCAGCCGCAGCGAATCCCATCGCTCGGTGCGCCAGGTATGGGCGATCTCGCCGCGCTCCAGCAGCACATGGTCGATAGAGCGCTCCGCGAGGCAGCGGCTCATCGCGAGCCCCGCGTGCCCTGAGCCGACGATCACTGTGGTGACGGAACTAATCGCGCCCTCTCATCAGGAGAGTCTACGGCTCGAAGCGCCTTTCAATTCACCACGACCGTGACGTTCGTCGGATTGGTTACAATGTCATAGACAGCCGACCGCTTCTGTGACTGAGCGACGAGAGCCTCGATGTCCTCGCGCTTGGCGTCGGCGTCGATGTTGTACTTCACCGTGATCCCGCTGAAGCCGTTGCGGACGTCGCTGTCGATGCCGAGTATGCCCGCAATATCCATGTCGCCTTCGATGGTCGCCTTCACCGACTTCAACTGGATGTTCCGGTTCTGGGCAACCGCGGCGATGCCGGCTGTCAGGCAACTCGCCAGCCCGACCAGCACGTATTCGACAGGCGTGGCGCCCTGATCCAAGGAAGCAAAGACCTCCGGATGGTCGGCATCGAATGCAAAGGTGGTCTTGCGATGCTGGTCCTGGCCGAGACCGTAGAAACTCTCGACCGTCGAGTGGCTGTGGGTGCCATCCTTCCATTCGCAGGCCGCGCGCCACTTGAACTGCGCGGCCTCCGGGGCGTTGGTAAGCGCTTCGCGTGCGCCGAGCAACGCCTCGACGTTAACGCCATTGTTTGCCTGTACTTCGGAAGCCATAGTTATCCTCCCTACTTTGCACTGGCTTAAAAACCCGACCCATCCCACCGACCTCCTGATCAGATTTCACCAGGGCATAACATGCTATGGGTAGCGAAGCGTTTCTTCAAGTTGTTTTCCGCAGAGGCAAGGTCGTCCCTCGTGTGCCGAGTTGCGTCTTGCAGGTCAAGGGTGCCCTGTGTCGGTCGGCGTTGGTTCGGCATCCAGGTGTCGGAATCGTGATGCATTTTCTTGAAGGGCCGGCAAGCTCAGTCAACTGCAATCCCGCGGAGCGATCTTTGGCGCTGCGAACAGCTGTTTCGCTGCCGCGAACGGGCAATCCAAAGCTGCGAAGTTATTTTCGGCTTTTGGCGTTACCTGCTCGTTGCGATCGACGAGAAGAATGGCAACATTCCACCCAACCAAGTCGTTCGACGCTCATTTAGGGCGTTCTCGAGGACGGATGTTTGAACCAGCGGGACGCGCCAACTGCGGACATTTGGCGGCAATGCACCGAACGACCTAATCGGGGCCGCAACCTGACCGTCCGTGATTGGGAGCCGCATGACTAAAGCAGCTGTTCCGCTATTGAGTCTTGACAGGCGTCCTAGGCACCCGCGGCGTCGAATTCAATCGCAAATCCCGCGTCGATCGCGCTTCGCGCAATGAGATCGCCAAGTTCCCAATCCGTGAGGTCGCAAAGCGGAAATATTACAGCGTGGCTAACCTCGGATATCGAAATGCACGGCCTGCCGACATTGTCGATCAGATAGCGGACAAACGTCCGACAGGGTGGGCATCTGCGCGAGCGCAGGCATATATGGCCTACGAATGGAGCGGTGGTTCTACGACATCGGCTGTTTTTGCATCGAAAGCGACGGGCACACCGTGAATGAAGGATGCCACCGCCAACAGCTCCTCCAACTCGCGGTCGGTAGCCCTGCATGCCGGCATCAGCGTCCGGATGGCGCGGATTGCCTGTGCGATGGAGAGGAAGTGGGCCTTGCCTCTAGAGAGCACATAGGCTTCGGCGGCTCTTTCAACCGTGACGGTGTGAAAAGTGTTGGTCATGTGAGTTCCTCCCTGAAACCCAAATCAACACGATTTATGGCACCAATTCGGCAGCCTGCAAGAGTTTGTCCGATTCCGAACAGTTAGGCGGAGGCGAGGCCGAAGTGACTTTGCTCCTCGTCGCCGTAGGCACCATGTGTGAGTTGTATCATTCCAACGCGGTCGACAATTGTGATCTCTCCGCGCCTGGCGTGAACCAGCCCCCGATACTCAAGCATTTGGAGGGCGGTGGTAACGCCCGGGCGCCGAGCGCCAAGCATGGTCGCCAGAAACTCATGCGTCAGGTAAATCTTGTTTCCTTCGACCCGGTCTTGGACCATCAGCAACCAGCGGGCCAGCCGCTCCTCGATTTTGGAGTGGCCGTTGACCAGTGCCGTCCGGGACGACTGGATGAGGAACGCGTGGGCATAGCGAAGCAGTGACTCGCGAAGGGATTGGCTCTCTGCAATCGCAAAGCGAAGAGCTTCAACCGGGAGGATCCAGCCATTACCTGCGACTTGGATATAGGTTTCATTGGGCGACTTGTCCTGGCCGAGAATAACGGCAACTCCTGTCATGCCGTCATGGCCGACGATGCCGACTTCGCTTTGCCGCCCATCGGTCATCGTAGCGACCACTGACGCGATGCCCATTTCTGGGAAATACACATGCTCGATCGGCTGATAAGAGACTTCCAGCTGGTCTTTGATGCCCAGTTCGACGTGATGCAGTGAGGGCTTCAAAAGCGCGAAATCCTCCGAGGAGAGGGTTTTTAATACATGGTTGCGAAGAAGGGATTGGGGCATGGCTCTCTCTCCCATACGGGCAAGAGCACGTACCTCTTACTGTCGGCTGCGTCCGAAGCGCTGGCGGCCGATCTGGGAAGCATAGGCTTTAAATGTGCGGTTGGCAAAGAGTCCGTGCCTGGCGAAAGGCTGGGGGAAGGTCGGCTTCCCTCAGTGGAGTCCCGTCGGTGATGGGCGCTTCTTATGACGCCGGTCACGAATGTCTGAAACGGGTCACGATAGAGGAATGGCGGCTTGTTGGCGTCTGAAGAAAGATTGCGGACGTTCAGCCCGGCGGGACCAAGGTCTGAAGCTGACCCTTAAACGGTCCTTCTGACTGGGTCCGGCGGGATGACCGCAATGGGGTGGCTTGCGGACACCGCCCTGTTCCCAAGCGAAAGGGCAGGAGCAGTCCATTGCAGGATAGGGCCCCTTCAAGGATCGCTGAGCGCAAGTGGCGCTAGTGCACCGCTTCTGCGAGCTGTCTGCAATACTGTGTAAGCGTACGCGCATCCAAGTTGGTCACGCCGAGCAGGAGCCCTTGCCACGGGGGTGATCGGACGCACCATTGAGAGAGGGGCGACGGAGCCAAGCCGAACGAGCGGGCGCGGCGGGCGATCTCCACGTCCGATAGAGAGGCGGTTATCGAGACAATGACGGCCAAGCCAGCGGTGGCCTCGACTTTCAGCGACTTCGACCCAACCTGTGCGAGGCCATCGACCAGGGCCTGTCGCCGAGACGCGTAGAGGCGCTTCATGCGCCGCAGATGCCGAATATAGTGCCCCTCGCGCAGGAACTCGGCCACCGCGCCTTGGAGCGCTAGGGCTGGAGCCGGCGCCAGGCAGGCGCATACGTCACCGAACCGGCCAGTCAGTTCGATGGGCGCAACGACGAACCCGAGGCGCAGAACTGGGCTGATCGTCTTGCTGAAGCTGCCAATATGCAGGACCCGCCCACCGTGATCGAGCGAAGCGAGCGCTGGAGCCGCCCGGCCGGTCAGCTGCAGCTCGCTCAGATAATCGTCCTCGATGATCCAGGCGTCGCTCCGCCGAGTCCAAGCGAGCAACGCAAGCCTGCGGGTCAGCGACATCGTCATCCCGAGCGGCGCATGTTGCCCCGGCGTGACGATCGCCAGCGCGGCGTCTTGAGCGCTCCGGATGCCGGAAGCCACATCCAGGCCTTCGGCGTCGACCGGAACGGCCGTCACGGTGATGCCGGCCAGGTCGAGCGCTTTGCGCGTGATCGGGAAGCTCGGATCCTCGATCAAGGCCCGCGATCCCTCGACCTGCAGCGCGCGCACCGCCAGACCGATCGCGCCGGCATAGCCTGCCGTGATGAACACCTGGGCGGGACTGCACCGAAGACCCCGCGCGATCCCGACATAGGCCGCGATCTCCTTTCGCAGCTGCGGATCACCCCGGGGATCGGGATAGCTGACCGGCGCGGCCGCCGCCCGCCGCGCCGCTCGCGCGAAGACGCGCGACCACAGCTTGAACGGAAAGGCGTCTTGCGAGGGCACGCCCATCTGGAAGGGCAGGGGCGGCGTTCCATAGGTATGGAACAGCTCCGGCAGGGGCGGCACGTCTGGTGACCACAAGGGTGCCGACGAAGGCGACGGGCCCTCGGCAACGCGGGTGCCCGCCGCGCCGGCGCCGACCGCGAACTGCTCGTCGATGAGGCGCTGGTACGCGACGCGTACGGTGCCGCGCGAGACGCCGAGCTGAGCGGCCATGTCACGCCAGGAAGGAAGCTTTGCTCCCGGGTCTAGCCGCCCCGTCTCGATGGCGTCCCGGACCGCCCGGTAGATCTGCGTCGCCAGCGGCGTCCTTGCGGCGCGGTCGAGATGGATGGGCACAGCGGCCATGGCACAATGGTACCATCATTCCCGCCAATCTTGGTCCTGTTTCCTGACCAGAGCCGGACATATCTACCGGCCATCGCCACGTGACAAAAGACCGAGGAGACAATTCCGATGAAGGCAATCGTAGTAACGGATCAGGCCGCGGGAACGGCCGGGATGAAGCTGGCCGAGCGGCCCGAGCCGCAGGCAGCGATAAACGACGTCGTCGTTCAGGTTCATGCGTCGGGATTCGTCCCGACTGAGCTGACGTGGCCCTCGACCTGGACTGATCGGCTCGACCGTGACCGAACACCGTCGATTCCTGGGCACGAGCTGGCCGGAGTGGTCACCGCCCTCGGCTATGGCACGACGGGACTGTCTGTGGGCCAGCGGGTGTTCGGCCTCGCCGATTGGTATCGCGACGGCACCCTGGCGGAGTATGTGGCCGTCGAGGCACGCAACCTCGCGCCACTGCCGGGCGACGTCGACTTCACGGTGGGCGCGAGCCTGCCAATCTCGGGCCTGACTGCGTGGCAGGGACTGTTTCAGCACGGCCGCCTTCAGGCGGGGCAGAGCGTCCTCGCGCACGGCGCTGCCGGCGCAGTCGGTTCGATGGTGACGCAGCTCGCACGAGAGGCCGCCGCCTACGTCATTGGCACCGGACGCTCTGCCGACCGTCAGAAGGCGCTCGACTTCGGCGTGAACGAGTTCGTCGACCTCGAGAACGACGCCCTGGAAGACGTCGGCGGCGTCGATCTGGTGTTCGACGTCATCGGCGGCGACATCGGGAAGCGGTCCGCCGGCCTGGTTCGAGCCGGAGGAACGCTGGTGTCCATTGTCGGGTCGGTCGAGGCGCGGCCCTCCGACGGCCTGGCGATCGACTTCGTTGTCGAGTCCCATCGTGCCCAACTGAATGAGATCGTCCAGCGGGTGCGGCACGGGCGGCTACGGACAAACATCGGCAACGTCTCGACCCTCGATGACGCCGTCGCCGCCTTCAACCCGACCGAGCGACGCACGGGGAAGACGATCATCCGCGTTCGTCCGTAAGGGCCTGGGACAGCGAGCGATTCTGCCCTCATTAGGTTCTGAACAGGCTTCCCATCCCAGCAATATTGGACGGCGAGCTGGCTTGCGCCGGTTTAGCGTGCACTGGTGGAGGCGGTGTTAGACGGCCCCCGAACATGATAGGGGCACGGATATACGGTATGAGATCAAAAGCCGAACGACCGCATGTTCCTTGGAGATTGGTTGCGTTCCACAGGCAAGGTCGTAAAAGGTGGCGAGCGGACGTTACAGCGCGTTTTTCAGTTCCGCTGCAACGCATTCGAGTTCTTCCGAGTCCGGATTCGAAAGCGCCGCGAAAGTTAGCATTTTCTCTTTGATATAACGTCGGGAAGTTATGTCGGTATTTTCGACCATTGGCACGACATGGTCATGCGCGTGTGGCACGTCGCCACCCGCAAACAGGAAAGCGACGCGCTCAACACCATAGAGCCGTTTCTGTGCCCTCGCGATCTTCTGCCCCAATGCCATGACGCGCTCGCCAGATCGCCGGGGAGGTCATCAAAGTAAGCAAATGCTTGCGTGGCACGATTTGAACATGGCCGCGACGAATGGGGCCAGTGTCCAGAAAGGCCACCGCCGCTCGCGAGAACGACGGGAAACCGGGCGAAGGCGCCCGGCGGCGCTCATCTTTTCGCCGGGTATAGCGGCGGTCAAATAGTGCAGTCCGATTGCTTAGGTCTGGCGCGCACGGCGGCGGACGCGACGGAGTATTTCCAGAGCCCGACCGGACGCGTGGTGGAGATCGGAACACAATTAGCGATATAGCTCCCGCCTTGCCTCGCGAAGGTGCGCTCTGGCCCACAAGTCGCGACGAGTTATCCGCCGGCAGTTGCCTGCGGGTTAACGGCACCGATCGATTCCGCCCGCCGTCGCCTTATCGCCTCGGCGATCAAGACCCGGGACAGGGCATGATAGAGCGGCTCGTGCGAGATCATGCGCGCTGTGCCGTAGCCCAGCATCGAGGCGCACATCAGCGCGATGACATTGTCGTGATTGCCGGTCATTTCGAGGATGATGACGAAGGCCGTCATCGGCGCTTGCACCACGCCGGCGAAATAGCCGGCCATGCCGAGCAGCGCGGCAGAGCCGGTGGCGGCGCCGAAGACCAGGCCGAGCGTGCTGCCGATGCCGGCGCCCACCGCGAGCGACGGCGCGAAGATGCCGCCGGGAATGCCTGAGATCATCGACAGCAGGCCAGCCAGGAACTTTTCCGCGAAGAACAGCCATGGCAGCGGCGTGCCTTCCACAGCACTACGCGCCTGGGCATAACCTGTGCCGAAGGTCAGGCCGCCCGAGGCAATTCCGGTGATAGCCACCGCCAGCCCGCAGACGGCGGCGACCAGTAGTGTGCGCCACAGGGGCTGCAGCGTATTCCAACGCCGGATCCGCCGTGTCGCCTTTAGCGCCAGCAGCGAAAACACGGCGCCGAGCGCGCCGCCAATAACGCCGCAGGCGATTACCAGCGGCCAGGCGGCAAAGGAGATCGTCTCTTTCGAAACGCCGAAATAGGTGTAGTTGCCGAGCAGCCCGAGTGAGGCAAGGCCGGCCAGGATCACCGCCGTCAGCACCAGTCCGTTGGTGCGCGCCTCGTAGGTGCGGCCCATCTCCTCGATGGCGAAGACAATGCCGGCGAGCGGCGTGTTGAAGGCAGCCGCGATGCCGGCGGCCGAGCCGGCGAGGATCAGGCCGCGCGCCTGCGCCATGCCGCCCCAGCGCGCCACCTGCAACATCAGTGACGCGCCGACCTGCACGGTCGGACCCTCGCGGCCGATCGAGGCGCCGCAGAACAGGCCCACGATGGTGAGCGCGACCTTGCCCGCCACCAGCCGCAACGAAAGAATGTGGCTGCGATCCTCGTCGTCGCGCAGGTGCCGGGCAGCGATCGCCTGCGGGATGCCGCTGCCTTGCGATCCCGGAAAGAAGGCATGGGCAAGCCAGGCGCACAGGACGAAGCCGAGCGGTGTAATGGCGATTGGTACATAGCTGCGCCAACCGCCCCCGTCGCCGGTGGTTTGATTGAACAACGCGTGGGCTTTGTCAGCCAGAACTGCGAAGAGCACGCTGATCAGGCCGATGGCGATGGCGCCGGCCCAGAACACCAGGCGCGGTTGCCAGACACGCCGCAAGCCCCACATCGCGCGCGAACGGCGAACCATTCGGGACTTTGTAATTTGTCGAGTCACTGGAGGCTGTCCTGTTGGGCAAGAAACACCCCTAGCACGAAGCTTGCTTAGATCGACAACATCTCTGCCGATGACCCTGAAGCCATCATTCATGCCCTAGCTAAGCCTCCGAAAAGCTGACCTTCATCTCAATCGACGCCGACGATCCCTGCCGGCCGATCTTTCAGTGAATGGTGGAATGGGACGCCGCCGTGATGGCGCTCGGGGTGCGGGCACTATAGCTCGGGCCAGAGTGCCGCTAGCAAAAGCAGCACGATTCCAATGAAGGCGACATTCCAGACGAGCGAACGAACCAGGGGAACCCCCGCTGCGTAGAGCGGAAGATAAACCAGCCTGGCTGAAAAATAGAGACCAGCTCCCCATTGGCTGAGGGCGCTCTCACGAGCGAGCGCATGGACAAGAAAGACTCCAGCCACGAACACCGGGAACGTCTCCAGGAAATTCCGAAGTGACCTTTCGAGGCGTCCTGCGACCCCCGTGAGCGGAGGGGCTTCCGCGTCGCGAGCACTGGCCGTCCAATGATAGCCTCGCTGTAGGCTAGCCGCATGAGAGGCGAGAATAATCTGGACAAAACAGAGCATGCAACTCGCTACAAGCATCACCATTTCGAAGCTCATTCAACCTCGCACTTCGCTGTTAGTCGCACGAATTGCCGGAGCGCACCGATTAAGGCGTCGCTCCGGCTCTTCAGTGCCTTGGATGCTGACAACGTCGAGTCTATATCGAGGCAGTGCCTTCACGCTGCTTGACGGCGAATTCCTCCTCCGGCGAATAGACTAGCGTTCTGCGGCCATAGGCGCCGAAATAGACGATCGCCAGTGCATACCAGACTGCTACTCCGATGATGCCCTGGCGGTATAACGGGTCGGTAAGCTGGAAGCCGATGGTAATCAAGGCGATGATCACGGTCAGCCACGCGCCCAGCACTCCAAACGGACTCCGGTAAGGGCGTTCAATGTTCGGGAAACGACGGCGCAGTTGCAGGAAGGTCAGCCCCTGCAGAAGATACGAGAACATAGCGCCAAAAACAGCCATGTTCAGGAGCGTGCCGCCGATGTAAGTGCCGGCCGCCCCGCCGCCCTGGGTCAGCCAGATCACCACCATCACCAGAAAGCCCAGCAGCGATCCTGCGGCAAGCGCCACGTTGGGCGTCTTGTGCTCGCCATGGGTTACCGAGAGGAAATGCGGGAAATAGCCCGCGCGGCTCAGCGAATATATTTGCCGTCCGTAGGCGAAGATGATCGCGTGGAAGCTGGCGACCAGCCCTGCAACTGCGAACAGCGCGAGGACCTTCGCCCAGCCTGCTCCGTAGATGACCCTGAAGCCGTCAAGGATAGGCTCACCCGACGTTCCGTAGGCAAAGGATCCGTCGGGCAGGGCCGGGTTGATGATCAGGATCAGGAAACCTGTGACCAGGAGTGTAAACATGCCGAGCATGATGCCTTTGGGCATATCACGCTTGGGATCCACCGATTCCTCGGAGGCAAGTGGCAATTGCTCAATGGCGAGGAACAGCCACACCGCAAAAGGCATCGCAGCGAAAATGCCTCGCAACCCGAACGGCAGGAACGGCCCGTTCCCCTCCGGCAGCGCAACTGCAGCGCCGTCGGGTCCCACTCCGATATTCATCGCGTTTTTGGCGAAGTCGAATTGTCCCGACGCAAGTGCGCTGACGAAGAAGAACACCAGGATCGCCAAGGCGATGAGCGTTACAATGACGGTGACCCCGAATGAAAGCGCCACGCCACGCACGTTCAACCCGACGAAGACCAGGTAGCCGGCGAGCCACCAGATCGGCTGCCAGCCATCAGGCGTGCCGGTGATGGCCGTCATGTAGGTGCCGATGAAATACACCACGACGGCCGGGGTGAGCACGTATTCAATGTTCTCGGCGATGCCGGTAATGAAGCCGCCCCACGGTCCGAACGCGGTGCGCGCGAACGAATAGGCGCCGCCGGTATGCGGCAGCGCAGGGCTCATCTCCGCGATCGAATAGGTCAGGCCGAGATACATGATGGCGATCAGCACCGTTCCGATAAACATGCCGCCCCAGCCGCCGACGGCAAAGCCGAGGTTCCAACCCGAAAAGTCGCCCGAGATAACGGCTCCGACGCCCAATGCCCAAAGCGAGAAGACGCCGGCGTGACGCTTCAGCCCGCGTTTTTCAAAATATTCAGAACCGGGAGTGTGATAGAAGACACCCCCTTCGTGTTTCTTGGATTCCCCAGCCATCGTTTTGTCCCTCTCTGTTGAATTACAGGTGTTCCAAATGCAAGGCGATCTACTAAACAGTCTCGTCACTACCCCTTTCCATTTGCGACACTGGTAGTTTCATTGGTTAGACCACCAGCTGTGAAGAGTTGACGCTAAAGTTGCAGATTTGCTGCCGCTTCCCCTGGTTCCGACCAACGCGTCTTCTGATCTATAGATCAATCCTGGCTCGAGGATCCATTCACCAGGGGAGAGCGATTCGATATCGAAACGTCCGTCAGAAAGGCGTGCTGCAAGCCCAACGTAGCGATAGCGAGCGCCGGAGGAATCTGTGACTGAGCCAAAGATTGGTCGGTCTGCGAGGTAGCCGATGATCGCGCTTTCAGCACCTGATTGCGAAACCGCGGGACCAGCAATCCTGAGTGTGTAGTACTCGACCGGAACGCTTCTCGTGCCAAGGCGCATCAGCTTATTCCTCGTTAAAGGAACGCATTGCGCAGTATGCTCGCACGGGCTCAATAAATCCATCCACATGATGGTTCGCCCAGGTAATACACCTGTTTTAACTCACCACCACCTTGGTGCTGAGACAGGTCTCCGCCAGCTAGAGCAGCTGCTGTTAGCCTCAATTCGGCAGACAGCTCCACCAGTGTGGAGCCGAACGCCAGATGATCCGGGCTGGCCGTATCAAAAATCGACGATCTAATAGGCCACATATACCATTTTGGGCAGAACCACAGCGTGATTGCGGGAAATACAATGCACAGGCCGACGCCGACGGCTTGCAAGAACAGAAAGGGCACGGCGGCCCGGAAGATCGTCGCCATAGTTATCTGCGGAGGGGCGACGCTCTTCAAATAGAAAAGCGAATAGCCGAAAGGCGGGCTGAGGAAGGCCATCTGCATGTTGACCATGAAGATGATGCCGTACCAGAGCGGCACGTTGCTGGAGGCCACACCCGGAAGGCCGATTAGTCCGTCGAACTGGAGGCCCTTCAGTATCGGCAGGAAGATCGGCACAGTGAGTAGCAGGATGCCAACCCAATCAAGAAACATGCCGAGCACGAACAGGATCACCATCATCAGGATGAGCACGCCATAGGCCGCAAGGCCGGTGCCGAGGGTCGAATCGGAGACGAATGTCTGGCCGCCCTTGAGGATGAAGAAGCCAACGAACATGGTGGCGCCGAAAAAGATCCACATCACCATGGCGGTCGCCTTCAAAGTGGCAATCCCGGCGTCGCGGATGGTGTCCCAGGTGAGCTGGCGGTGTGCCGCACAGACAATGAAGGCCCCGAAGGTGCCAATACCCGCCGCTTTCACTTGTGTCCGATCCCGAATGTGCCCACCGCAAGTTCGAGGATTCCTGATCGGGCGCCTCATATGGTCGACTTGCCGGCGACCACCACCGCTCAACAGTATACGCCGAGACAGCTTAGGCCGGATTTAGGGTTCTAACGCCGCGTCATTGTCGGCGTATTGGTCGCAATAGGGACGCAGCGCCGCTGGCCAGCATGGATCCGAATTGGCAGCGCGATCGTCAATCCTGCCGAGCGTCAACCGAAGGCTGTTTGAGCCGAAGCCGGCGGATCAACCAAGGCATGGTCAGACCCTGGGCGAAGAGCGAAAAGGCCACAACCGCGAAGGCAGCGGGGATGATAGTACCCTTCTCGGAAACAGTGTCGGGTATCGCCAGTGCAAGCGCCAAAGCCAAAGCCCCCCGGAGTCCGCCCCAGACGAGCACATGCTGATAGCGGGCATCGATCTTCAGATGGGACGCGGCAAAAAGCGCGCAGAGCGGATAAATCGTGGCAATGCGGCCGACGAGTACCAGTCCGATTGCTACAACGGCACTGAATGTAAACAGTTGCGCAGCCTGATTGGCCTCATGCCCGCCGATAAGAATGAACACGACGGAGTTCGCCAGGAAGGCGGCGTATTCCCAGAACGACAAGACGTGTGCACGTCCAGCATTGGAGATCGAGCCCATCCAGCCCACATTGCCGACGACCAAGCCCGCGGCCAGGGACGCGAGGACTCCGGACATTTGGAAGTGTTCAGCGAACAGAAACGACCCATAGGCAGCGATTGTCGTCAGCGTGATTTCGACGAGGTGATCCTCGGTTCGCCCAGCCAGGAGAAGCAGGGCGCCCGAGACGGAAACTCCCACAATCACCCCACCGACGACCATCCAAAGCAGTGAGCCCACCACAGCCACTGTCTGAAGGTTCGAGCCCCGGGCGATTGACACAAGAACGGCAAATGCGACGGCGGCAGCGCCGTCGTTGAGCAAGCTTTCGGATTCCACCAGCAGACTGAGACGGTGCTCCACCTTCATCTCTTTGAAGGCGGCAATGACCGAAACCGGATCCGTGGCGGCAATGAGCGCGCCAAACAGGGATGCGCCCAACCAACTCCAGCCAACGATAAAGTGCATGCCGATTGCGACGATCGCGCCTGTCAGAAGCACACCGGGGAAGGCAAGTGTCAGGCTTACCAAGAGATTTCTCCGAAACGGCTGCCATTTCAGCTGCAGCGCTGCCTCGAAAATCAGGGGCGGCAAAAGCACCGTGAAGACCAGTTCCGGCGTCAGCGCAAGTCTGATCGGGCCGCCTAAAAACGCCAGGCCAATACCTGCGGCAACCAGCCCGACGCTGTAGGGCAGTTGAAGCCGCCGCGAGAGCATCGCCACGACACACGCAACGAGCAAGATGAGGCCGATCTGACTTGCCGACATTCCTCACCTCATCGCACCAGTTCGGAGGCTAAAGCCTTCCGGCAACGGGGCAAACTACCCTGATGATGGAAGCATGAGCAATGCTCCCGAGCGCAAAGCGGTCGGTCTCCCGCTCAAGCACCCATCTCAGGATGCGCCTTTGCGTTTCAGGCATCGACGAGACGAAAGACAATATTCCGCCCTCCCGCGATGTTCCCGCCGTGTCGTCGCAACGAGTGTGTCGGGTCAAAAGCTGCTATTCGCCAAGGTTGACCCCGCAGTGGTTACGCCATCCGAAAAGCCAGAAAGCGCGCTCCAAGAGATCCGTGAGGCCCTCGTGACCCACGGTGAAGAGCTTGGCTTCAATTCCTCGGTCGTAGGACTCACTCTGGAGGATGTGGCAAGGCTGTCGAGCACGGGAGACCCGTGGTGGGGCGGGGTCGAAGCTAATGCCCTGCTCATCTTGGGTCCACGCTTGGACGAACTCGCAACAAAAACTTGCCAGAAGGCGCTGGCGTGACCAGAAGAGGTGCGACGAAAGCCGTCGAGACAGGCTTGGCGGGGGGCGATTGCGCATCGCCCGCTCATATTTGAAGGCTGCCCGTTTAGAGATGGCAATGTCTGAAACGGCGACATCGGAAATCCGGCTATGTCGCAGATTGTGAATGCGGCAATAGCATACGCCGATGCGCTCACTGCCGATTTGCAGGAAAGATCAACCGCGCGGATCATGCGGCCGTGGTGAAAACCATGCGCGACGCGCTTGGAAATCGACTTCCTGCAGCGCAGGCCAGCAGGTTGCGGAGCATCCTCGATGAAAAGGACGAAGCTCAATATGGAACCAGGGTAAAATCAATACCCGAGGCCGAGAGCTTGCTCGACAAGTTGGAAACGTTCGCGGAGTGGGCGGAAACAGAACTGGACTCTGATCAGCAATGGAGGCGGCATGTCGTTTATGGCGACCTGAATGTTACTTCAGCAGTTTGATCAGCACTGTGAAAGCCGCGTCGATGTCAGCGCAAATCGCGGCCCGGACCGCTTCCGCGTTACGGTCTCGCAGCGCTGCAAACATCTGCTGATGGTGTTGGTTGGCGGTCGAATAGTTTCCGGAATCATGCAGCATGTTGAAATAGGGACTGATCTGAAGCCACAGGTTCTCGATGATGTTGAGCATGTTTTCCGAGCCCGCGGCCCGATAGATGGAGAAGTGAAAGGCGTAATTGGCCCTGAGATAGGATTTGACGTCGCCGGCAGCATTGGCCTGCTCGAGTGCCTCAAGATGCTGGCACAGCAGCATCACGCCTTGATCGTCTATGCGTTCGGCGGCCCATGCGGCGGCGATCGCCTCAATTTCGAACCTGACGTTCCTGAGATCGATGAGTCGCGCGCGGCTTAATGCCGGGATACCGATCGAACGGCCCGAAACCACCATCAATGCGTTGGCGGCGCTCAGACGCCGCAGCGCCTCCCGAACCGGCATCGGGCTGACGCCGAAAGCGTCGGCAAGGCTCTGCACCGTCACCATTTCACCTGGAACGATACTGCCGTCGAGGATCAACTCGGTAACGTGCCGGTAGACCCTGTCCTGCAGGGTTTCCCTGGACAGCGGCGTGATCTCGACGCCCGGCTTCCTGAATGCCGCCCCAGCCATCTCTGCCTCCCTTTCCCCGTACGGGCGACGCTCTTGTCCTACCCGGCGCCTGTGCCCGGCATGCAAGGTTCGGATTGCCGCGTCAAGCGCCGGCGTATCCGGCTTTTATCCATTAGCATTTCATCATTGATCTTTGATCAAATCATGATACGGTCAGCTGCATCGAATGACAAGGAGCACGTTTCGTGCCCTTGGGAGGCATTTGGTCGTCTGAACTGGGAGGAGTTTCGAATGGGTATCGGATCGAAAGCCCGGCGGCTCGCGCTGCTTGCCGGTATGGCTGTTTGCGCCTTTGGGATGTCGGCGGCCGAAGCGGCCGGAAAGCACAAGATATTTCTCAGCATGAGCTTCATCGGCAATGATTGGCAGGCCGAGGCCGCCAACATGGTCAAGGCGATGGCGTCGCACAAGAGCATGGCCGACAAGGTCGACCTCCAGGTTCAGGTGGCCGGGCCGAACGCACAGCGCCAGATTCAGCAGATCAACGCGATGGTGCAGGCAGGTGCCGAAGCCATCGTGATCTTCCCGATCTCGCCGACAGCGCTCAACCAGGTGGTGAAGAACGCCTGCGACAAGGGGGTAAAGGTGTTTGCCTATGATGCCGAGATCACAGAGCCCTGCGCCTACAACGTCCATATCGACCAGGAAGAGGCTGGCCGCGTGACGGCGGAGTGGCTGGTCAAGAAGCTCAATGGCAAGGGCAACATCATCGCAGTAACCGGCGTTCCCGGCACCTCGGTCGACGATCTGCGCACCAAGGCCGCAAAGGAGGTGTTTGCCAAGCATCCCGACATCAAGATCGTCGGCGAGGCTGTCGGTATGTGGAGCCAGGCGGTGGCCCGTACCGAACTTTCCAAGATATTGGCGACGCGCAGCTGGGACGACATAAATGGGCTGTGGATGCAGGTAGGCTGCTTCACCGCCAATTCCATGCAACTCGAGGCCGGCAAAAAAGTCAGCGAACTCCTGCCTTGCGCCGGCGAGGGCTCCAATGGCGGGCGCATCCAGATGCTGCCGGAGGGCACGGAGGTCGAGGGCGCAACGTCTCCTTATGCGCCGCTCGGCGCGCCGCGCATTTCCTACGCGTCGCCGCCTTATTCCGGTGCGCTGGCCCTCAAGCTTGCGGTCGAGGCGCTTGACGGCAAGGAGGTTGCCAACAAGACGATCCTGCCACTGCCGGTCGTCACCAACGACACGATAAAGCTTTGTGACGAAGGCACCTGGGCGGAGATGAAGGCTGGCTGTAACGCGTTCAAACCGTCGCTGGTCTCTAACCCCGGCTGGTTCGCCTCGATCTTCTCCGACCAGACACCTGAAATCGGTCTCGCGGCCGCCCTTGTCGGCCAGCCCGAGGAGTAAGGCTCTCCGAATGGGGCGTGGGGTGCTTTGGAGGCACTCCCACGCACCCCACGCAGGCCGGTACTGGGATCATGATGTCAGCGCAATCGACAGCTGTCGGTATAGAGGGCGTCCGCAAGGCGTTTGGTGCGACGGTTGCCCTCGATGGCGTCTCTTTCGAGATCGTTTCAGGCAGCGTGCACGCGCTGCTCGGCGAAAACGGTGCGGGCAAGTCGACGCTCGTCAAACTGCTGTCGGGACTGGTGCGGCCCGACGAAGGGCAAATCACCGTTCTTGGTGAACCGGCGCCGCTCGGTTCGCCGCGCGCCGCGCACGCCAAGGGCGTGCAGACAGCCTTCCAGGAAATGACGCTGGTGCGCGATCTCAGCGTTCTCGACAATATGCTGCTGCCCTACGCACCTGTCGGCCCGATCGGCCTGATCAGGCGGGCGAGCGCGCGCAAGGCGGTGCGCCAGCACATTTCCGATCTCGGCTTTTCGGTCGATCTCGACGCCGAAGTGGCAACGCTCGATCTCGCCGTCCGCCAGAAGATCGAGATCGCGCGCGCGCTCTATCGCAAGCCGCGCATCCTCCTGCTCGACGAACCGACCTCGACGCTGTCCGGCGGCGATGTCGAATGGCTGGGCGGCATCATCGCGCGACTTAAGGCCGCCGGTACGACGGTTGTGTTCATCACCCATCGCATGCGCGAGGTGCGGGCCTTCTGCGATATGCTGACCATTCTCAGGAACGGCCGCCACATCGTGACCGCACCGGTTGGCGATGTCCCGGATGGAGAAGTAATCGAAAAGATCATCGGCCGCAGCATCGCCCAGACCTTCCCGCCGAAACCCGAAAGCGAGGCCGTCTTCGGTCCGCCGGTGCTCGGCGTGCGCGATCTCAAAGCCGGAAGAAAGCTCGACGGCGTCCGTTTCGACCTGCGTAAGGGCGAGATCCTGGGCATTGCGGGGCTTCAGGGCATGGGGCAGCTCGACCTGTTCCTCGCCTGTTTCGGCATGGCCGAGATCGAGCGCGGCCATGTCCTGGTCGACGGCCGCAAGGTCTGGCTCGGCTCGCCCGCCGATGCGCTCAAGCCCAACATGGCGATCGGGCTGGTGCCCGAGGACCGCAAGACCGAAGGCCTGTTCCTGAAGCTCTCGGGCCGGCAGAATGTATCGCTGCCGGTGGTCGCACGCTTCACCCGATTTGGCCTGATCAGCAGGGACGAGGAGGCGCGGGCCGTCCAGTCCGCCTTCTCGGCGGTCGAGGTCGACCGCCGCGCGATGTGGACGAGGGCAGGGGCGTTTTCGGGCGGTAACCAGCAGAAGATTGCCATCGCAAAATGGTTGGTCGCCGAAAGCCGCATCCTGCTGCTCTTCGACCCGACCCGCGGCATCGACGTCGGCACCAAGCACGAGCTCTATGTGATGATGCGCGACTATGTGGCGGCCGGCGGCTCGATCCTTTTGCATTCAACCGAAATTCCCGAGCTGGTCCATCAATGCGACCGGGTGCTCGTCCTCTACGACGGTCACCTGGTGGCGGAGCTTGCCGGTAACGACATCACGGAAGGCGCAATCATGCGGCCGGCGCTTGGCCATGGCGAGTTGGTCCGGGAGGCGGCGGAATGAGCGTGACGAGTTCGCGCGCCACGGCACCGGCCGCAACAGTGTCGCGGCTCTTCGCGCGGCATCGCGGCGCGATCATCGCCGCGATCGTCTTTGCGATACTCCTGCTTATCGTTGATCTGGTAAGTGCCGGGCGGCTCACTTATTTCGACATTTCGTTCCTGTCGAGCGGCGGCGCCACCTCGGCACTGGCGGCGATCGGCCAGACTTTGGTCATCCTGTCCGGCGGTTTCGACCTGTCTGCCGGCGCGGTGATCTCGCTGGTCAATGTCGTCCTGGCAAAAGGCATGGATCCGATGGCGACCAGCACCAGTGTCGCGCTGTGGACCTTGGCCGGAATTGGTGTCGGCGTGCTGGTCGGCGCCTTCAACGGCTTCTTCATCGCCGTCCTGCGCATGCAGCCTATCGTCGTCACGCTGTCGACCATGTTCATTCTGCAGGGGGTAACGCTGCTGGTCATGGACAAGCCGGGCGGCTTCGTCTCGCCCGATCTTGGCGCCTTCTATCTCGGTGATGCTATCGCCGGCTGGATACCGATGCCGCTGGTGGTCATCGGCGTCGTCCTGCTCGGCTGGTTCTGGCTCAAAGGCACACGCTTCGGCACGGCGCTTTATGCCGTCGGCAGCGATCCGGATGCCGCCGCCTCGGTCGGTGTGCGCGTCGTTCTCGTACGCTTCCTGGTCTATGTCATTGCCGGCGGCTGCTACGGGCTTGCCGGCGTTTTCATCAGCGC
Source organism: Mesorhizobium sp. M0145 (assembly GCF_040322355.1). Lineage (NCBI taxonomy): Bacteria > Pseudomonadati > Pseudomonadota > Alphaproteobacteria > Hyphomicrobiales > Phyllobacteriaceae > Mesorhizobium > Mesorhizobium sp. M0145. The sequence continues at coordinate 112,846 of NZ_JAMYTK010000018.1, read as the reverse complement.
CCAGACGGGCAGCGGCGATCCGCTGGTCGGCAACCCGTTGTTGCTGTCGATGTTCGCGGCGGTCGTCGTCGGTGGTACAAGGCTGGGCGGCGGTCAAGGTGGGCCGGTGGGCACCGTCTTTGGCGCCTACATCTTGATGATGGTCGTCAACATCCTGCTCGTACTCAACGTCTCGGCCTATTATTCGACGATCGCCGAGGGCATGATCTTGATCCTTGCCGTGCTTGCCGGCTCGCTGTCGCATGGGTCCGTGCTCGCCCGCCAACTGCGTGCGCTCCGGGCGAGGTTGGCCGCATGGCGCGCCGGAACGCTGCCCTCGCAGGTCAATCGCACCGACCGGCGGCTGAGAATCGCGCGTGGCAGCACCGTCGGCCAGCAGGCGCCGCAGCCTGCCTTCCATGTCCGCAACGCCGAGACGCTGCGCTATGCGCTGCCGGCCTATGTCTGTCTTGCCATCGTCGTGATCGTCACCCAGATCTGGCTTGGACGCGCCATCGCCAATTTTGGCTACTGGAATTCGCTGTTCGTGCTGTCGAGCTTCCTTGCCATCCTGGCGCTTGGGCAAGGCAGCGTGATTCTTACCGGCGGGCTTGACCTGTCGGTGCCGTGGACGATCGGCCTGTCGGGAATCCTGCTTGCCGGCATGGTCAACGGATCGGATGCTGCACTTGCCTATGCGCTGCCGGCGGTGCTGCTCATCGCTTGCCTGATCGGCCTCGTCAACGGGATCGGCATCGTCTTTCTCGGCATCTCGCCGATCGTTATGACGCTGGCCACCAACGGCATTCTGCAAGGCGTCGCGCTGCTCTACTCGCAAGGTACGCCGGCCGGCTTCTCCTCGCCGATGCTGCGCTGGTTCATGACCGGCAAGGTATTCGCCATCACGCCGGTGGTGCTGTTCATGATCGCCTTCGTCGTCTTTGCCGTGCTGCTGCTCGGCCGCACCGCTTTCGGCCGCCGCGTCTACGGAATCGGCAACAGCCTGCGCGCAGCCCAGCTCTCCGGCATAGCGGTCGGTCGCACGCTCATCCTCGTCTATGTCCTGTCGGCAGTCTGCGCGGCACTTGTCGGCATCATGCTGACCGGCTTTTCCGGCCAGGCCAGCCTCGGCATGGGCGACGATTATCTGCTGCCCTCCATCGCCGTCGTCGTGGTCGGCGGTGCGCTGATCACTGGCGGGCGCGGGCATTATCTCGGCATGCTGGGCGGCGTGCTGCTCCTGACCGCGTTGCAGATGCTGCTTGCCGGCACGACGCTGCCTTACGCGACGCGGGCGATCCTGTTCGGGCTGGTGGTGCTCGGTGCCGTCATGGCGCTGCGCGAAAGGCGAATTCAGTGAAAGGAATGGAACGATGAGCTCAAGCGCACCGGCATCGGCGGACGAATTCCTGACCGGGCTCAAAGGCCAGCGCGTGCTGGTGACGGCGGGTGCCGGCGGCATCGGGTTTGCCATTGCAGAGACGCTGTCGAGGCTCGGCGCGCGTGTCGTGATCTGCGACATTTCGGACGAAGCATTGGCATCCGCTCCGAAAAGGATTGCGCTTGCCGCCGCGGTCAAGGCCGACGTTTCGCGCGACGACGATGTCGACCGGCTGTTCGAGACGGTCAAGGAGAAGCTCGGCGGGCTCGATGCGCTGATCAACAATGCCGGCATTGCCGGGCCGACCGGCGGCGTCGATGAGATCGATCCGGCAGACTGGCGGCGTTGCATAGATATCTGCCTGACCGGCCAGTTCCTGTGCGCGCGGCGTGCCGTGCCGCTGATCAAGGCGGCGGGCGGCGGCTCGATCGTCTCGATGTCTTCGGCCGCCGGCCGCCATGGCTACGCGTTCCGCACGCCGTACTCGGCTGCCAAGTTCGGCGTTGTCGGCCTGACCCAGAGTCTTGCAAAGGAACTCGGACCGCATGGGATCAGGGTCAATGCCATCTTGCCCGGCATCATCGAAGGGCCGCGCATCGACAAGGTCATTGCCGACCGGGCAAAGCAGCTCGGCGTTTCAAACGAGGAGATGACACAACGCTATCTGCAGAACATCTCGCTGCGCCGCATGACCAGCCCATACGATGTCGCGGCGATGGTGGCCTTCCTGCTTTCCGATGCGGGCATCAACATTTCCGGCCAGTCGCTCGGGGTCGACGGCAATGTCGAAACACTGTGAGGGACTGACAATGGCCAATATCGCAATCATTGGAAGCGGTTTCATCGGGCGGGCATGGGCGATCAGCTTCGCTCGTGCCGGCCATGATGTGCGCATGTGGGACCAGGCGCCTGCCGCGACCAGCGGTGCGCGCGACTATATCGCTGGGGTGCTCGGCGACCTCGCTGCCAACGATTTGCTGCGAGGACAGGCCGTGGATGCGGTGCTCGGCCGCATCACCGTTGTGGCGGAGCTTGGCGAGGCCTTGGCCGATGCCGTCCACATCCAGGAGAACACACCCGAAAACCTCGAGGTGAAGCGAGACGTGTTCTCCCGGGTCGACGCCCTTGCCGGTCCGCAGGCGGTGCTCGCCAGTTCCACATCGGCGCTGTTGCCGTCGAAATTCACCGATCATCTTGAGGGGCGGCACCGCTGCCTCGTCGTGCACCCGATCAATCCGCCCTATCTCATCCCGGCAGCGGAGGTGGTGCCGGCGCCGTGGACTTCTGCCGACACGGTGGAAAGGACCCGCGCGTTTCTTGTCGAAGCTGGCCATGCGCCACTGATGATGAAGCGCGAGCTCGACGGCTTCATCATGAACCGCCTGCAAGGCGCACTGCTGGAGGAGGCGTTCCGGCTTGTCGCCGACGGCTATGCCAGCGTCGAGGACGTCGACACGGGCCTGCGCGAGGGGCTGGCGCTGCGCTGGTCATTCATGGGTCCGTTCGAGACGATCGACCTCAATGCACCGGGTGGTGTGCGCGACTATGTCGAGCGCTACCAGACGATCTATTCCAACATCTTCCCGCAGATGCTGCGTCGGGTCGACTGGGCCGGCGAGGTCATGGAGACGGTCGAGGCCGAGCGCCGCAAGCGGCTGCCGCGGCAAGAACTTGGCGAACGGCAGGTCTGGCGCGACCGCCGGCTGATGGCGCTGGCGGCGCACAAGAAAAAATCGGATCAGGAGTTTGGACGATGACGGAAACAAGCCGCAAGCCCGGCGCCCCGCAGCCCAAGGGCAAGGTCATCATCACCTGCGCGGTGACGGGGGCAATCCATACGCCGACCATGTCGCCTTATCTGCCGATCACGCCAGACCAGATCGCGTCGGAGGCGATCGCGGCGGCCGAGGCTGGTGCGGCGATCCTGCATCTGCATGCCCGCGACCCTGAGACCGGCAAGCCCGACCAGACGCCGGAGGCGTTCGCGCGTTTCCTGCCGCGCGTCAAGCAAGGCACCAATGCCGCCATCAACATCACCACCGGCGGCAGTCCCTACATGAAGGTCGAGGAACGTGTGCGTCCCGCCGCGCAGTTCAAGCCGGAAGTCGCCTCGCTCAACATGGGATCGATCAATTTCGGGCTCTATCACCTCGTAGACAAATACGAAACATTCAAGTTCGACTGGGAAAGGCCGCACCTGGAAGCGACGCGTGACCTGGTCTTCCGCAACTCGTTCAAAGACATCGAGTACATACTGGAGACCTGTTACGACAACGGCACGCGCTTCGAGTTCGAGTGCTACGACATTGCCCATCTCTATAACCTCTCCCATTTCGCAGATCGCGGGCTGGTGAAACCGCCGTTCTTCGTGCAGTCCGTGTTCGGCCTGCTCGGCGGCATCGGCACGCACCCGGAAGACGTCGCCCATATGAAGCGTACCGCCGATCGCCTGTTCGGCAATCAGTTCCGCTGGTCGGTGCTGGGTGCGGGCGCCAGCCAGTTGCGCATCGCGGCACAATCGGCAGCGCTTGGCGGCAATATTCGCGTTGGGCTCGAAGACAGTCTGTGGGCCGGCAAGGGCAAGCTTGCCAAGTCAAATGCCGAGCAGGTGGTGCTTGCCCGCAAGATCATCGAAGGCCTCGGCATGGAAGTGGCAACGCCCGAAGAGGCACGCGAAATCCTGTCATTGAAGGGCGGCGACCAGGTCGCGTTCTGACCGGTTTCTGCAAGGTTCGAACAGAGGAGGACGGTATGAAGATCGAAGTCGTGGTGGACGTGAAGACCACGCTGGGCGAAGGGCCGCTGTGGGACGTCGAGCAGGAGCGCCTCTATTGGATCGACAGTTTCGACGGACGCGTGTTTCGGGCGACCGCCGACGGCCGCGAGATCCGCTGCTGGGACGTGCCGATGAAGATCGGTTCGATGGCATTGCGCAAGGACGGCGGTGGCGCGGTGGTATCGCTGCAGCGCGGTTTCCATCTGCTTGATTTCGCCACCGGCGAGGTGACGCCGATTCACGATCCGGAGCCGGACAGGCCGATGAACCGGCTCAATGACGGCAAGGTCGATCGGCGCGGCCGCTTCTTCGCCGGCTCAATGGACACGATGGAAGAGGGACCCTCCGGCGGGCTCTACCGGCTCGATCCGGATTTCTCCGTTACCAGAATAGATTCCGGCATCATCTGCTCGAACGGTCCGTGCTGGAGCCCGGACGACCGCACCTTCTATTTCGCCGACACCTGGACCGGCGAGATCTGGGCCTACGACTATAATATCGAAACGGGTGCCGCCAACAACCGGCGCACCTTCACCCGCGTCGATACCAGCCGGGGAGGGGCGGCTGACGGCTCGACCGTCGATGCGGAAGGATTCCTGTGGAACGCGCTGGTCTATGACGGCAGGCTGGTGCGTTACGCGCCCGACGGCAGCGTTGATCGCATCATCGACATGCCCGTCAAGAAGATCACCAGCGTCATGTTCGGCGGGCCGAAGCTCGACACCCTGTACGTCACTTCGATGGCCAAGCCGCCGCTGCCGCGCTTTCCAAGCGACGGTGTCTTGCGCGGCAGCCTTTTTGCCATCACCGGCCTGGGTGCAACGGGAGTTCCGGAGCCAAGATTTGCCGCATAAATCGGTGTTTAATGGCGATCATTCTCCCCGCCTCTTGGCGCCACCCCAACCTCCCGCCGCAGGGCAACCGGCGCTGGAAGCTCGCGCCGTGCGGTTCTGGCGTGGGGTCGTGTCAGGAACTAAGAGCACCAATGGCGGCAGCACGGCAGGCGCTGCGCGAGCCATCACCAGTCCCGTGTTGAGGCATGTGGGTTTCCGCCATCAACCGCTTCGTCATCGACCACAAGCTGCACGGATAGCGGTCTCGTCCAGTTCAACGCGATCGAGTGGCTCGGCACCGATCGCGACAAAGATTGCAGTTTTCATTCTCAAATTTCCTCTGATCAGGTTCGGCAACATGCCGGACTTGAGCATTGGATCAGGCGACGGACGCGAATGCGGAAAGGCCGCGTGCAATATTTTTCGACCGATTTGTTGCGGTGGATGCGGCGTCCATTCTCGGCGTCGCAAAGTCCATCGATGACGTCGATCTGCTCACGATCGCCGGTCATAAGCTTTACGCACCGAAGGGTGTGGGCGCCCTCTATGTCCGCCGAGGTGTCGAGTTGGAGCCCCTGATCCACGGCGCCGGCCACGAGCAAGGCCGGCGCGCCCGCACCGAGAGCGCACTGCTCGCTGTCGGCCTCGGCGCGGCCTGCATCTTGGCGCAGGACCTCGCGCCAATGGAACGCGTCCAGGCTCTGCGCGATCGCGCAGAAAAATACAACCGCCTTGCGGCGCTTAAAGCCCGCTTCGATCCTTCAAATCTCTTCCGGCTGAACCAGAATATTGAACCGACGCCTTCACTCGTTGCGCTTCGGTAAGTCTGCTTCCCACCCAATTGATACCTAGAACGCTCGATCGCGGTATAATCCCAGCCCATGCGCCGACCGGCTCGGTCGCGCCACTTCCTGACTTTCACGACAACAGCCGACAAGGTCGTGTTGCACTCCTGCAGATCTTCACGATCGGCAGATGGTGCGGGCGGGGTTTGATGAGCAGGCTTTTCGACGGGACATGATCCTCGTTTGTGTCGAGGCCCGCAAGCGGCCGCGCGCAAGGATGCACCACGAGTTCTGACGGTCATCGACGAATTCCTCGACTTCGTGCATGTCAAACCTCACTTGGCAGGCGATGCCCGAAGAGGCAGCACCAAGCTGCGCAGCACGTCTCTGCCATATCTCGTCATCGGCTCACGAGAAGTTTCGCCAAGGAATCGGTCGAGCGCCGCCTTTCGGGAATCGCGGTCGAGAGCGGAGGTTAGTCTAGTTCAAATCGTAGACCGAACGAAGAAGACCGGTGGCCTCGTCCCGAGAGAGCGGCACATCGAACGCCTTGGGGTCCAGAGTATCGTCGGCTTGAGCAAGTTCGAGGAATTTTCGCAGATCCTCGCGGATCGGGTCGGCTAGCTTGATTGAGGCGTCTCTGCGCAACAACTGGACCAGGCGGAAGACATCGTTGCGATGTTTCTTGATGTTCTTGCCATCGATCTTCTCGCCTGCCTCTGCGCGTTTGGTCAGATCGAGAAAGGCGCGGGACTTGAACGGAATGAGCAGTGTTTCGTCTATGACCGTGACGCCATCCACCTTGCGTTTCGCGGCCTGCAGCGCCTCGTAGTAACCCTCGTCGAGGAGGATCGCCGAGAGACTGACGATGTCCTCTTCGACGGGGATGGGCGTGAGCGCTGCGTCCTCCGGAAGCTCGAGAGCCCCCGGCTTGCGCGAAAAGAGTTCGATCATGAACGGGAAGCTTTGGTTTTTCGGCTTGTGGAAGCGATAGAATTCCTTCTTGCCATCGCTGCGCTCCCGCGCCTGATAGCCGCCTGCATCAAGAAACGCCTTGAAAGCCGCGCCGAATGCGGGATCGACCACCTCGACACAGAGCACCATGTCGATGTCTTTGGTCGCTCTGAACGGAAGACCGGCCGCATCGAAGAGCAGGTCGCACGCGGCCCCGCCGATGATCGCGTAGTGATCCTCATGTTGGGCGAAATGCTCCCGGAACTTCTCGATGCCGGTTACCATGCGATGTTCTCCAACAGATGTTCTGCCGCCATGGAGACACGCTCGTCACGGTGGTCCCTGAACTGCGCATAAAGTGACAGCGGGTCCACGGTGTCGGTATCAGACAAGGCGGCAGGGTCGTACGACCATGTTTCGATGACGAGATCGGCTTGATCGCGGGAGGTTTCAACGAAGCCGGAGGCTTGCGCGATGGCTTTCCAGTTGCCGGCGGCGACGGCGTAGGTAATTATCGACGGCCGGGACAAATCGGTCAGCGCGGCAAGCGCCCATTCGCCCCCCTGCTTGAGCGGTGCCTGGGAGTGATCGCCTCGGACGAATTTCACCGCGCGTACTGGGCTGCGGAGGAGATCGCGCGCTGCCTCGAACAGCTGGCGTCCTTCCGCCTTGAATCGGATGTGTCTTTCCTTGCCGTGCTTTTCGGTGCGTGCGAGGCCCGATGCAGCCAGATCGTCGAAAGCACGACCGATCGACATTGCCGAGTAGCGCAGTCGCGCGGCAATGAGCGACGGGATCATCGCCTTGTCGGCGTGCCGCAAGAGATGGTCGAACAACACAGCTTGCGCCGCCGGTGATAGACCGCCGTCATGCCGCTGTCTGGGGGCCCGAAAATGCTCACGCAAATCCATGGCGAGGTCAGGGATGTAGAGCTGGTTCCCGGGAACGACGAATGGGACGCGTTGACCGATCAGGCGTGCGCGGTTGTGTGCGCTCAGTGATGGAGCAGCGAATATGACGATTGCGTCAATCGAGTTGCGGACCAAACCGACGTGCTTGGTAATGTCGGAAGGGGTAGCGGCACTGTCCAGGGCGGCAAGGAAGACGCACCGTCTTCCCGCTATCCGCGCTTCGTAGAAATGGTAGGCCCGATCGAGGAATGAAGGAAGGTTTTGTGAGGCTGTAGATTCCTGAACCCGAACGTGGTCATGAAGCGTATCTCCGAGATAGCGCTCAAGCGTCTCGGCGAACGCTCCTTCAGTGCTGATCCGGTCACGTTCTAACATTGATCTGCACGCTAACCCCGTTAGTGTTATTATGCAAGTGTGATGTTAGAAGCAAATCAGGCAGCAGCTCCGTCCTATGGGGATTACATGACCGCATCGATCAGGCGGGCGTGCGCACCGAAGTTGCGGATGTCACGGCTTTGGCACGAACTCGAGCAACGGCGCGTAGGGCGGCCCCACCAGCGGCGGATAGCGGCGGTAGGTGTTGTAGACCGCTCCGTCCTCCATCGCGAAGACGCTCCACCCTGCGCTCACCGACACGGCCGACTGGAGGTCCGGCGCACCGACGTCGTCCCGGTAATCCTGCAGCCATTGCGGCGCCTCGCGGAGCAGCTGCCCCATGTCGAACTCGTCGCGGGCGATTCCGGACATCTCCTCCCGGCGGAATGCGAAGCCGTAGTCGAACAGGAAGTCGTCGCCGCAGGCCGACACGTAGGGCATCGTCCACCCGCGCTGTGCCTTAGTTGCCATCAGCTTCTCCAGCGGCGCCAGCGACATCGCGATGAGCGTCACGTCGCGGTCGTTCACGTGCGTGATCATGCCGCCCAGCCCATCGCCGACCGAGGTGCAGCCCGGGCACGCCATCTTCCAGTCCTGCCCGAACATCAGGTGATAGATGAGGAGCTGCGAGCGGCCATCAAACAGCTCCGGCAACGACTTGGGCCCGTCGTCGGTGGCGAAGGCGTAGTGCTTCTCGACCGGAACCCAGGGCAACTCACGCCGCTGCTTGGTGACGCGCTGTTCGTGCGCCGCCAGCTCCTGCTCGGCCGCCAGCAGCTCCTTGCGGGCGGCCTGCCACTCCTGCTCAGTCGCGACCTTCATCCGATCTTCCTATGTTCGACCTCGTCCTTGTTGAAACCGCGCGGGAGCAGAAATCTCATTGGCACCTGGAAGTCGACGGCCTCCGCGACCCGTCCGTCCTCGAGGTGCAGGACGCACAGGGCGAACGGATGGTAGCCCGGCTCGCCCGGCGGGCACAGGTACACCGCGACGGCGGGCTGTAGGTTCGCCGCGGCGGGGACAAGGAGATGCGGCCCGGGCGCGGCGTGCTTGTCGCTGCCGCGGCGGAAGGCATCAAGGCTGTCGTACCACTGCGGACGCGGGCCAGTCAATTTGCGAGCCGCGATAGTAGCGCCGGCGCTGTCGCCGGCACTCACGCCGACGTTACAAGTTTGCACGTCGTGCATTGCACGCCAACGGTGTTGGACTGATCGATATTGACGACACCCCTCGTGCCGAAATCCAGATCGCTGACAGTCTGAACTTTGCATTCAGCTTGGATCATGTTGCGCACGATCAAGTTGCCGGTCGCCATGGCGGCAAACGCCGGTCTAGCCAGCACAATCGGAGCAAGCGCTGCGATACTTGGCGGGAAAAAGTGGTTCGATCACGCGTTCCAACGCATGGCCAAGTGGAACGAGATTCTCCGGATAGAGGAGCTGATGTTTCAAGCTCGTGCCTGGCGCCCAGTCATGATCTGGCGAACTCAGGCTCGCTCGGATCATCCGGTCACCAAAGCAGTCGCAGCGTTCGCCGCCAATCCAGCGTGGACAGGGCAGGCGGCGTCTTTGCCTGCCGATCCAGTGGTGGCAGGAGGTGGAGTGCCGCGGACTGGAGGGCGCGCCGCGTCATCTGGCGGGGAAGCGGAGCGGCCGTTCAGGCCTCTACTACTATTGTCGGCGCGCCGGGTCTGGCATGGCCGATGATGCGAGCCAAAGGATAACCTTCCGCGACGATCCTCTCGACGAGCGCCGCTGCGCGGTCGGTCTCGCAAGCAACCAGCAACCCGCCCGAAGTCTGTGGATCCGTGAGAAGATGGCGTCGCCACTCGGGCATGCCGGGAGGTAAGCTTACCGCGTCGCCATAGCTCGCCCAGTTGCGCCGCGATGCGCCGGTGACGTGGCCGTCGACCGCGAGCGAGGCAGCTTCGGAAAAGAGCGGCACGTCGTGGCTGCAAATTATCAGCGTGCACCCGGAACCGCGTGCCATCTCGAGGGCATGTCCGAGCAAGCCAAATCCGGTCACGTCGGTGACGGCGTGGACGCTCGCGTCCTGCGCCAGCTCCGATCCGATCCGGTTGAGAAGGGTGGTGGAGGCGATCATTTCGCGATAGCCGCTCTCGGAAAGCGCCTGCTTCTTGATGGCGGCGGAGTAGATGCCGACGCCGAGCCCTTTCGTCAGGATCAAGGCGTCACCCGGCCTGGTGTCAGAATTGCGTCGGATATCTCCGGGTCGGCATGTGCCGATGACTGCGAGGCCATAAATCGGCTCCGGCGAGTCGATCGAGTGGCCACCTGCAACCGGGATTCCGGCGTCGGCGCAGACAGCTTCGCCACCTTTCAGGATTTCGCGGACCATGAGCATCGGGATTTTGTCGAGAGGCATCCCGAGGATCGCCAGCGCCATGATCGGCCGGCCACCCATCGCATAGATATCGGACAGGGCGTTGGTTGCGGCAATCCGGCCGAAATCGTAGGGGTCATCTACCATAGGCATGAAGAAGTCGGTGGTCGCGATGACGCAAGTCGCGCCGTCGAGTTGCCAGACTGCCGCATCGTCGCCGGTCTCCGTGCCGACGAGAAGCTGATGATAGGGACTGGCAGCCGCCGGATTAGCGAGAAGCTGCTGCAGCACTGACGGTGCCAGCTTACAGCCGCAACCGCCGCCATGGGCGAGGCTGGTCAGGCGCACAACGGGCGCATCGGTTATTTCGGGCGAGAGGGCGATTGCCATAGTCGTCGAGCCTCCTCTGCTGGCACGCTTTAGTAGGGATCAAGGTCAACCGGAATGGAAAATACGATCGCGCCAACGCACGGCGCGTTTGGAGCACGCTTGCTCTCAGCGGATTTCATTAAGTTAGGAAAGGCAAGCACAGTATCCGGCGTGCGAGGCATCGCCGTCATTGGGTATCGATCGAAAGGCGCCCCGACCCGCGGGAGCTGTTTCATCGCCACGCTTTACAGTATGGTAATGCGTTCGTTTTCGTCAATCGCAGTCGCGGTCACGAAAAGATGACAATAATATTCAACAATAATACACAATTGCCGATTTGCGGGCATAACCTGTTGCAGGAAGGCGCTTCGGAGGGGCACTTTTGCTGCACCGTACGCACCTCGTTCTTGGCATTGATTTTATTTGGCCCGAGACTAGTTACTCGGATTGAACCGTTGGTTCGAGTTGCCTTGTGGGGCATCGGCTTCGGGAGGAACCCATGAACATCGATCTTTCTCGACGCGCGTTCCTGCAAATAGCAGGCGCGGGTTTCGCCGGTACTACGCTTGGAGCCCTCGGCTTCGGCGATAGCGAGGCCGCACACGCGGCGGCTATACGGCCCTTCAAGCTCGCGAACACCACCGAAACACGCAACACCTGTCCATACTGCTCGGTGGCTTGCGGCATAATCTTGTATTCGAAGGGCGATCTCAGAAAGGGCGAGCCGGCCGAGATCACCCATATCGAGGGTGATACTGATCATCCGACCAATCGCGGCACCTTGTGCCCCAAAGGGTCGGCCCTGCTCGGATTTGTCAAGTCGCCGACCCGTCTGCAACATCCGATGATCCGCAAACCGGGCTCGGACAAGTTCGAGCCGATAAGCTGGGAAGACGCGCTCGGCCGCATCGCCCGCCTGATGAAGGACGATCGCGACAAGAACTTCGTCGCGACGAACAATGACGGCGTGACGGTCAACCGGTGGATCACCACCGGCTTCCTCGCCGCCTCGGCTTCGACCAATGAAACCGCGTTCGCGACCTACAAGGTGGTCCGCAGCGCGGGCATGCTGGTGTTCGACAACCAGGCACGTGTCTGACACGGCCCGACGGTGGCGAGTCTCGCCCCAACATTCGGCCGCGGCGCAATGACCAATTCCTGGACCGACATCAAAAACACGGATCTCGTCGTCATCATGGGCGGCAATGCCGCGGAAGCGCATCCTTGCGGCTTCAAATGGGTCACAGAGGCGAAGGCCAACCGCGGCGCCAAGCTCATCGTCGTCGACCCGCGCTTTACGCGCTCGGCTTCGGTGTCGGATCTTTACGCGCCGATCCGCCAGGGAACGGACATCGCCTTCCTGCTCGGGCTGATCAACTACTGCATCCAGAACGACAAGGTGCAATGGGACTATCTGAAGGCCTTCACCAACGCGACGTATGTCGTCAAGGAGGGCTTCACCTATCAGGACGGCCTCTTCTCCGGCTATAACGAGGCGAAGCGAGACTATGACAAGTCCAGTTGGGACTATGACATAGGCACGGACGGCTTTGCCGTTGTCGACGCGACATTGGCCAATCCCCGCTGCGTCTGGAATCTTCTCAAGAAGCATGTCGCGGTCTACACGCCGGAGATGGTCGAGCGCATCTGCGGCACACCGAAGGACCGGTTCCTGAAGGTGGCCGCGATGGTCGCCGAGACATCGTCTCCGACCAAGGCGATGACCTCGATGTACGCGCTCGGCTGGACCCAGCACTCGAAGGGCTCGCAGAACATCCGCGCCATGGCGATGCTGCAGCTTGTTCTGGGCAATATCGGTATACGCGGCGGCGGCATGAACGCGCTTCGCGGTCACTCCAACATCCAGGGGCTGACCGACCTCGGGCTGATGTCGAACCTGCTGCCCGGTTATCTGACGCTGCCGACTGAGAAGGAGGTCGATCTGGCAGCCTACATGTCGACCCGAGGCTTCAAGCCGCTCCGGCCGAACCAGATGAGCTACTGGCAGAACTACAGGAAGTTCTTCGTAAGCTTCCAAAAGTCAATGTGGGGCAACGCGGCAACGCCGGAGAACGGCTTCGCCTATGACTACCTGCCGAAGCTCGACCTGCCGGGCTACGATCTGCTGCGGGCTTTCGAGCTGATGCACCAGGGCAAGATGAACGGCTATTTCTGCCAGGGCTTCAACCCGCTACAGGCAGCTCCGAACAAGAAGAAGGTGATCGAGTCCCTCTCGAAGCTCAAATACCTCGTCATCATGGATCCGTTGGACACGGAGACGGGCCGGTTCTGGGAGAACCACGGGCCGTACAACGATGTCGATCCGTCGCAGATTCAGACGGAAGTCTACCAGCTTCCCTCCACCTGCTTCGCCGAGGACGACGGCTCCCTGGTCAATTCGGGGCGCTGGCTGCAGTGGCATTGGGCCGGCGGCACGCCCCCCGGCGAGGCCAAACGCGATACCTGGATTATGGCGCAGCTCTATCTGCGCCTGAAGGAGCTCTACACCAAGGAAGGCGGCGCCTTCGCCGAGCCGATCGTCAAGCTCAACTGGCCTTATGCCGATCCCGGCGATCCGACGGCCGAGGAGCTTGCCCAGGAGATCAATGGTAGGGCGCTCGCCAGGGTAACCGACACGGCCGACCCGACAAAGGTGCTGGCCGAGGCCGGAAAGCTCTTGCCGGGCTTCGCCGCGCTGCGGGACGACGGCTCCACCTCCTGCGGCTGCTGGATCTATTCCGGCTGCTTCAACGAAAACGGCAACAACATGGCCAGGCGGGACACCACCGATCCTGACGAAACCGGCGCCTATTCCAAATGGGCGTTCTCATGGCCTGCCAACCGCCGCATTCTCTACAACAGGGCGTCGGCTGACCTCACCGGAAAGGCTTGGGATCCAAGCCGCAAGGTGATTGAATGGGACGGCACGAAATGGTCGGGCTACGATGTCCCCGACATCTTGCCAACGGCAAAGCCCGATCAAGTAGGCCCGTTCATCATGAATCCGGAAGGCGTCTCGCGCCTCTTTACCCGGGGCATGATGCGCGACGGACCATTCCCGGCGCATTACGAGCCATTCGAGTCGCCCATCGCGAACCCGATAGCTCCCAAAGTCCGCGGCAACCCCGCAGCGCGGGTGTTCGAAGGCGATATGGCCCAGTTCGCCGAATCGGCTTCGCAGGAGTTCCCCTACGCGGCGACCTCCTACCGACTGACCGAGCATTTCCACTTCTGGACCAAGCACGTCATCACCAATGCCGTGATGCAGCCGGAGTTTTTCGTGGAAATTTCGGAACAGCTTGCGGCCGAGAAGGGCATCACCAAAGGCGGCTGGGTGCGCGTCTGGTCGAAGCGCGGTTCCGTTGTGGCGAAGGCCATGGTGACCAAGCGGATCAGGCCGCTCACCTGCGATGGCAAGACCGTCCACATCGTCGGAATACCATTGCACTGGGGCTTCACGGGAGCGGCGAAGAAAGGCTTTGGCCCGAACATGCTCACCCCCTTTGTCGGTGACGCCAACATCGAGACGCCGGAATACAAGGCGTTCCTTGTCAACATCGAGCCCATCGCCGGGCCGGTAGCGTAGGAGGAGTAAGCGATGTTTCCTCCACTTCCAAATCCTTCGACGACGGATACCGCACCGCGTTTTTCCGACAAGGATCTCATCCGCCGCTCTGCCTCCACGGTTCCCGCGCCCGAGCAGCAATTGACGGAAGTCGCCAAGCTCATCGATGTTTCGAAATGCATCGGCTGCAAGGCGTGCCAGACGGCCTGCATCGAGTGGAACGACACGCATCCGGAGATCGGCTTCAATGCCGGCGTCTATGAGAATCCTGCCGATCTGACGCCGGACATGTTCACGCTGATGCGCTTCAGCGAATGGGACAATCCCGAGACAAACGAACTCGAATGGCTGATCCGCAAGGATGGCTGTATGCACTGCGCTGACCCGGGCTGCCTCAAGGCTTGTCCGGCACCAGGCGCCATAGTGCAGTATTCGAACGGCATCGTCGATTTCGTCCATGAGAACTGCATTGGCTGCGGCTATTGCATCAAGGGTTGCCCGTTCAACATTCCGCGCATCTCCAAAGTCGATCACACGGCCTACAAATGCACGCTCTGCTCCGACCGCGTGGCTGCTGGCCAGGGACCAGCCTGCGCCAAGGCCTGCCCGACCCAGGCGATCGTGTTCGGCACGAAAGACGAGATGAAACAGCACGCCGACGGCCGCATCAAGGACCTGAAATCGCGCGGCTATTCGAATGCCGGCCTCTACGATCCGCCCGGCGTCGGAGGGACGCATGTGATGTATGTGCTGCACCATGCCGACCAGCCGGAACTCTATTCTGGTCTGCCGAAGGAGCCGAAGATCAGTCCGCTCGTGGAGGCGTGGAAGGGCGTGACCAAATATGCCGGCCTCACCATTCTCGGCGTGGCGGCCGGGGTCGGCCTGCTTCACCATCTGGTGATGGGACCGAACAGGGTCTCCGAGACGGATGAGGAGCATGCCGAAGAGCTGACGGAAGGCGACAACGATGGCCGCGTATGACGTGAAGCCGAACGAGCAGGTACATCCCGGCAAGCCAGTCATCGTGGACCGCTACACGGTGAGCGCGCGGATCAACCATTGGATCACGGCGGCCAGCCTGATCCTGCTCGCCTTGTCCGGTCTTGCCATGTTTCACCCGAGCCTGTTCTTCCTGTCGGGGCTGTTTGGCGGCGGCCAGTTCACGCGCTTCATTCACCCATGGATCGGCGTCTTGCTCTTCTTCAGCTTCCTTGGGCTTTTCCTTCGGTTCTGGAAGGCCAATTTGTGGAGGCCCGAGGACGGAACGTGGCTCGCCCGTTTCCGTGACGTATTGTCCAATCACGAGGACAACGTCCCCGACGTCGGCAAGTACAATGCCGGCCAGAAGCTCGTCTTCTGGTCAATGTCGATCCTCATCGTCATCCTGATTTCGAGCGGCATCGTCATCTGGCAACAATATTTCGCCGCTTACACCACGATCGGTCAGCAGCGGGTGGCGCTGCTTGTTCATTCGATCGCTGCCGTGGCGATCATCGGCGTCTGGATTATCCATTTCTATTCGGCCATCTGGGTACGCGGCACCATTCCCGCCATGACGCGCGGACGGGTGACCGGCGGCTGGGCTTGGCGGCATCATCGCAAATGGCTGCGTGAACTGATCGCAGGCAAACCGGACGGACGTTCGGGATCGAATCCCGCCGAATGAGCGGGTATTTGTTTTTACGCAATTCCGGACGGAAAAACCGTTATACACTTTTCGTGGAATTGCTCTGGAGCAGTATCAAGCCGACCACGTGGCCCGTGAGGTTCGTGAGGTTGAAATGCCAAAGCAACAAGATCCGTCACGCCCTGACCCGACTGTAATCGGCGAGGTCTCGGCCCCACCCTTTGTGCGCCTGCCTGATCCGCGGACCTTGTTCATTCGCCGCTCCGAGCGATTGGATGTGTTGGCGGATGACCACCAGCTCGGCCCCTATCTCCGCTTCCTCTCTGCACTGACGGATGCGCAGCACCGCATCCAGGACGGCTTGCCGGAGATCGAATTGCCGACCGCGGAGGCGCGCGAGCGCGCACGAACCTTCGGTATGCCGCCGCTCGATCGCAACCAATCCACTTCGGATGCCGCCCTTGGAATGACGCTCGGCCGCCTGTTCGAAGTGGCAGCCACGATCGAAAAACCCGAGGCGGCCGCAGCCGCCTTGGACAGGCTGGCGAATATCGATACGTCCGGGGTCGACTCCATGGTGCGCAATGTGCTCACCGATGCGATCCCAATGAACGCGCTTGGCGAGCATGTCTATGTCGCGGCCGCGCTGCAGGTTCACTTTGCCCGCCTCGCGGCATGTCTCGACAGCTCGAAGCTGGTTCCGGTTGCCGACGGCGCCTGTCCGGCCTGCGGTGGGCCGCCCGTATCCTCGATCATCGTCGGCTGGCACGGCGCACACGGGGCGCGGTTCTGCGTCTGCGCGCTGTGTGGAACATTGTGGAACCACGTCCGTGTCAAATGTACGCTGTGCGGCTCGACCAAGGGGATAGGCTATCAGGAAATCGAGGGAGGCCCTGGCACGGTCAAGGCCGAGACCTGCGATGCATGCGGCTGCTATGTAAAGATCCTGTACCAGCACAAGGATCCGGCTCTCGATCCGGTCGCCGACGACGTGGCGACGCTCGGCCTCGACCTGCTCGTCCGCGAGGGTGGCCATCGCCGCGGATCGTTCAATCCGTTCCTTGTTGGCTATTGAGGATACGATGACCGCTTCATCGGCAAACCCTTTGCGCAATCTTCCGTCGGTCGACCAAGTGCTGAGGACCCCGCTGGCGGCGGCCGCAATCGAGCGCTTCGGACGGCAGGCCGCGACGGAGGCCATTCGCCGAGCCGTCGCCGATGCACGAATGGCCTCCCGCAATGCCGCAGCCGTCGTGCCGGAGGCAAACGATCTTGCCGGCGACGCGCTCGTGCAGCTCAGGGACGGCGAACGCTCTTCCCTGCGTCCCGTTTTCAACCTGACCGGAACGGTGCTGCATACCAATCTCGGACGGGCCCTCCTCGCGAAAGAGGCGGTCGAGGCTGTTCGGCTGGCGATGCGCGAAGCGGTGGCTCTCGAATTCGATGTCGAGAAAGGCGAGCGCGGCGAACGGGACGATCATCTTCGATCGCTCGTTTGCGAGCTGACCGGAGCCGAGGATGCAACCGTCGTCAACAACAACGCGGCTGCCGTCCTTCTCGTGCTCAACACGCTGGCGCTCGGTCGCGAAGCGATCGTTTCGCGAGGCGAGTTGATCGAGATCGGCGGCTCTTTCCGGATGCCCGAGATCATGACGCGCGCCGGCGCCAGGCTTGTCGAGGTCGGCACCACCAACCGCACGCATCGCAAAGACTATGTCGCGGCGATCGGCCTGGAGACCGGGCTCATCCTCAAGGTGCACACGTCGAACTACCGGGTCGAAGGATTCACGGCCGAGATCCGGGCACCCGAGCTCGCTTCAATCGCAAAGGCGCATGGGATACCGCTGGTCCATGATCTCGGTTCGGGCACGCTGGTCGATCTAGCCCGCTACGGCCTTGGGCGCGAGCCGACCGTGCGCGAGGCGGTCGCCGACGGCGCCGATCTCGTCACATTCTCCGGCGACAAGCTGCTCGGCGGTCCGCAGGCGGGTTTCATCGTCGGCCGCAGGGACCTGCTCGCAGCGATCAGCCGCAACCCGATGAAGCGGGCGCTCAGGGTCGACAAGCTTCGTCTGGCCGCGCTCGAGGCGACGTTGAAGCTCTACCGCGACCCCGACCGCCTGGCCGAGCGCCTGCCGACGCTAAGGCTGCTCTCGCGCTCGGTGAGGGAGATTGCAGCGCAGGCAAAGCGCCTTGCTCCCCTGGTTGCTGACGCCGTGGGCGAAGCCTTTGCGGTCGACACGGTGGAGTGCCGGAGCCAAGTCGGATCCGGCGCGCTACCGCTCGAAACTGTGCCAAGCGCCGGGCTTGCTCTCAAGCCGCGCTCAGGGAGCGGCCGGGCGCTCGAAGCGCTTGCGGCTGCGCTGCGTGGGCTGGGCGTCCCGGTGATCGGGCGGATCGAAAACCAGGCGCTCGTGCTCGATTTCCGCTGCCTGGAAGACGAGGCGAACTTCATCGCCAATCTAGCCGGCTTAAATCCGGGAGGAACCGATGCGCTGGCTTGACCGCCTTGCGCGCCGCCCAGCCGAGACGCCTGTGGCCGCACGGATGACCGAGGCCCTCGAAGCCGCGCGGCGAGGCGATCATGCCGTGGCTCTCTCCATATGGGAGCCGCTGGCTCACCAGGGCGTTGCCCGCGCTCAGAACAATATCGGCGCCTGCTTCGCCGAAGGGCTCGGCGTCGAGCGTGATGCGGACATGGCTTTTCGCTGGCTGGCGCTCGCCGCCGAGGCAGGAGATCCTGTCGGGCAAAGGAACCTGGCGTCGCTCTATTTCCGCGGCGAAGGCGTTCAGCAGGACTTTCGCCGGGCGGCCGAGCTCTATCGGGCCGCAGCGGAAACTGGCGACGGACCGGCGCAGGATATGCTGAGCTGGATGCTGCTGGAGGGCGAAGTGATGGCTCCCGATGCCGGCGAGGCGCGACGCTGGGCGCTTGCCGCGGCCGATCAGGGCATCGCATCCGCTATGACCCGGATCGGCATGCTTTATCACAATGCGCTCGGCGTACCGCGCGATCCGGACGAGGCTGTCCGCTGGTGGCGCCGTGCTGCCATGCGAGGAGACGCCGAAGGGCAGGCAATGCTCGGCGCCGCCTGCCATCTTGGTACGGGCGTGCCGGCTGACGCGGTCGAGGCGCTGGTTTGGCTCCTGCGTGCCCAGGCAGGCGGCAGCGCCCTTGCCCGCCGCTATCTGGCTGCGGTGCGGGCCGAATTGAGCGAGGGCGATGCCGCCGAGGCCGAGCGTCGCGCCGCCGCGCCGTTGCCGGAGACCGCATCATGATCGTCGGCACGGCGGGACATGTCGATCATGGCAAAACTGCGCTGGTGCATGCGCTGACCGGTATAAACACCGATCGTTTGCAGGAGGAAAAGACACGCGGCATGACCATCGATCTCGGCTTCGCCTATTTGCCGGTGCCGGGTGGGGATAGCATCGGTTTCGTCGATGTTCCCGGGCACGAGCGTTTCGTACACACGATGCTCGCCGGCGCCACCGGCATCGACTTCGTGTTGCTCGTGGTGGCCGCCGACGACGGCGTCATGCCGCAAACCCGGGAGCATCTCGCCATCGTCGATCTGCTCGGTGTCAAGCGCGGCGCCGTCCTGCTCACGAAATGCGATCTGGCCGGTCCCGAGCGCCGCACCGCGGTGGCGAGCGATATCCGCTCGGTGCTTGCCGGGACGATGCTTGCCGAGGCCCACCTGATTCCCGTCTCGGTCGTTACAGGCGAAGGTATCGATGAACTCAGGTATCTCTTGTTCGAGGAGGCGTCGCATCTTGCCCGGCGTGCAGTTTCGGGCCGTTTTCGATTAGCGGTGGACCGCTCTTTCACGCTGCGCGGCGTGGGCACCGTCGTGACGGGCACCGTGCTTTCGGGTTCTCTCGGTATTGGGGACAACGTGGTCGTAAGCCCGTCGGGATTGCTTGCGCGGGTTCGATCGATCCACGCCCAGAACCGGCCGACTGAACGTGGTCGGTCGGGACACCGTTGCGCGCTCAATCTGACCGGCGAAAGGGTTTTCAAGGAGGCGATCCGGCGCGGCGACGTAATTGTCGATCCGAAGCTTCACGCGCCGTCGGACCGGATCGATGCAAGCCTTCGCGTTCTGCCGGGTGAACGCAAGCCGATCGGCCAATGGTTTCCGGTGCGGCTCCACCATGCCGCGACGGAGGTGGGGGCACGCATTGTACTCCTCGGAGACGAACCGATCGGGCCTGGCGGCACGGCCAATGTTCAATTGGTGCTGGACAGTCCGATCGCGGCCGCTGCCGGCGACGTTTACGTGGTGCGCGACACCTCCGCGCAGCGAACCATCGGCGGCGGACATTTTCTCGATCTGCGGGCGCCCAGCCGCAAACGCCGCGCGCCGGAACGGCTGGTCCAACTCGATGCCCATGCGCTATTGGCGCCCGAACTGGCCGCCGCCGCACTCCTTGATGCGCCGCCCCACTATTTCGACCTGAAGGCTTTCGCGCGCGACAGGGCGCTTAGTGACTGCGAGACGGAAGGCCTGATCGATCAACTCGGGCTTGTCCGTTTTGCCGTCGGAGAAATGCTCCTCGTGCTGTCGCCGGAGCGCTGGTTGCGATTCAAGCGCGACTTGGCCGCGACCCTGGAGACCTTCCATGCCGACAATCCGGATTTGCCGGGCGTAGGAATGGAGAGACTGCGTATTGGGCTTGATCCACGTCTGCCGGCGCCCGCTTTCACGGCAGTTCTGCGGAGCCTTTCGCACGCTGGAGAAGTTGCCTTGGACGGCGCCTGGGTGCGGCTGCCCGGTCATGAGGCGCACCTGACGGCAAAGGATGAAACTCTCTGGCTGCAAATCCAGCCTCTCATCGGCGGACCCGAACGGTTCCATCCGCCGAGAGTGTGGGATATTGCCGAGGTGCTGGCGGCGCCGGAGACGGAAATCCGGCGGCTTCTGAAGCTTGCCGGCCGCATGGGGAAGGTCCACGAGGTCGCTCATGACCACTTCTTCCAGCGCCAGGCGTTGGCGCAGATCGTCGAGATCGCGCGCGACCTCGCTGCGTCGATGCCCACAGAGCAGTTCACCGCTGCTCAATTTCGCGATCGCGTGGGCAGCGGACGCAAGGTCGCCATCCATATCCTCGAATTTCTCGATCGGCACGGCGTGACGCTGCGGCGGGGAGACTTGCGCCGTCTGAACAGGCGCAGGCTGGACCTGTTCCGCCTGACAGGGGAGGGTGAGCCGCCGATGGCGCAAATTTCTGGAGGAGCATCGTCCCCGGTGGGGCGTCCGGACTTCAAATCCGGGAGGGGCCGCGAGTCGGTCTCTGGTGGGTTCGACTCCCACTCTCTTCCGCCATCCTAGTGAGCCAAGATGAACCCGACGGCTTCCTTTCTGAATGACCTGAAAACGACGGCTGAGACCGCCAGGACAACCGAGGCAAGCTTCAGGCGACAAGCGGCCAATCAGATCGCGGTTCTGGAACAGGAGCGCGCTTTCGCCTTCAGGCGGCTCAACCTCATGCAGGCGATCTCGGACGCCGTGGCCTCAGCCGAAAGTGAGGAGATCGCCGTGGCCAGCGCTTTGGCCGTCCTGCGCTTGCGGCTCGGCTGGAATGCGGACAGCGAGGCGCGCACGGAAGCGATCACGCATTTTGGCCCCGTTGCGCTTGCGTTGTTCCAGGCTGCGAAGCTGCCCGAGGACGAACCCGCCACCAATATCGGCGAGGCCCTTGCGATTTTTGAGCATTGGTACTCCGAATCCCGGGGATCGCCGTTCTGGTTGCTATTCGAGCAGCAGATCGTGGACACGCCGCTGGTCGACTTTTGACCGACGGACTTTTCGGCATACCCGGATGTGAAAGCAGAGAGCGCAACGTCGCTTTATTACCGACGACACGATGCGGTAACCGGCGCCTCGGTCACCGCCGCAAGCAGCTGCTTTGGGGGCGGACGCCGGAAGGCGTTCACTCCCATGACATAGGAGCCATATTCGAGCCTTATGTCGTCGAGGTTGACAAATTGACCGGCTACCTAGAGATCGCGCGCGCTCTCAAGCCAGGGGATATGTCACAGAACGAAAGGCGCTCGGCGCCAGGAACGGCGCGCAAGAAGACAGAGAGCAATCAGCAGGCGGCCCGCGGAGCGCGGCAGCATGGCCACTCGCACTTCCTCTTTGGTGTCGAAACCCGGCCGAATCCGGCTAACTGAGCCAATGGTGCGTGGCATTTGGGCATTGACAGGCGATGTACGCGGAAAGGCGAGCTGGCCGACCATGCACCAGGACATAGGTGGTTGAGTTTGTTCGGTAAGTGACAACAACGTACGTCCGACGTTCACTTTGTGAGGCATTCGCATCAGATTCGCGATAAACAGATAGCCAATGCCGCCGACGCTATCCCTTGACCGCCGAGCCGACGATCGAATCCACGAAGAACCGCTGCAGCAAGCCGAAGAGCACCAGTGGCGGGAGCACGGCAAGCGTCGCCCCAGCCATCACCAGTCCCGTGTTGAGAGCGCCTCGATTGTAGCTGAGCAGGCGACTAAGGCTGATGACGATCGGATATTCGTGTGCATTGCCCTGTAGAACGGTCAGCGGCCAGAGATAGCTATTCCAGTGATAGACGAAGGCAAACAGCGCCAGTGCCGCGATTGCTGGCGCCACGCTCGGCGCGACGATCTTGAACAGAATCAGGAGTTCCGACGCCCCATCCATCCGTGCTGCGTCGATCAGATCGTCGGGCACGCCGGCTATGAACTGGCGCATCAGGAAAATGCCGAACGCATTGGCGAGATTGGGCACGATAATACCGGCAAGGCTGGCGGTCAGGCCGATTGATCCGACGAGACGGTAAAGCGGGATCAGCGTGACGATCGGCGGCAGGAACATGGTGGCGATCAGCACCGAAAACAGCAGTGAGCGGCCGGGAAAGTGATGCTTGGCGAAGGCGTAGCCAGCCATCATGCTGGTGACCAGAATGCCGGCGGTGGTGATCGTGGCGATCACGAGCGAATTCCACATCGAGCGGCCGACATTGATGACGCCGGACACTTTCTCGTACGCTTCGAGGGTCGGCGTGCGCGGTATCCACACCGGCGGCACCTGCATGGTTTCGGCCGGCGTTTTCAGGCTGGAGAGCACCATCCACAACAGCGGGAAGGCGGAGGCCACGGCAACCAGCAGCATCAGCGTGGCGAGCAGCGCTCTGCGGCCCGCCAGGCGTTTGCGCGCCAACCGGCTCGATGCTGAGCGGTCCGGCGCGCTCATTCGTCATCCTTCCGGTTGGCGAATGCAAACAGCGCACACACAATGACGATCAGCGCCAGCATCAGCATCACTGCCATGGCCGAGCCCAGCCCGCCTTGTGCCCGCTCGATGCCGACTCGGCGGATATGGTAGGTCAGCACGTTGGTCGAGCCGACCGGCCCGCCTTGGGTGATCAGCGCCACCGGCTCGAACACCTGCACGGCGTTGATGATGGCAATGACGGCGCTGAACAAGAGCGTGCGGCTCAATAGCGGCAAGGTGATGAAGCGGAACTGTTCGCGCCGGTTGGCGCCGTCAAGCGTCGCCGCCTCGTAAAGACTGCCCGGGATCTGGGTCAGCCCGGCAACGGCCAGCACCGTAAAATAGCCGATCTGCTGCCAGACATTGAGGACGACGATCGAGATCAACGCCGATCTTGGCGAGGACAACCAGAGTTGCGGGCCGATGCCGGCGAGACCGAGCACCTGGTTGAGCGGCCCCTCGCTCGGCGAATAGAGCTTCGACCAGACCAGCGTCACGGCGATCATCGGCACCATGTAGGTGGAAAACAACACGGTCCGCAGCGCCGTGCCGCCTGCGACATCGCGCTGGTGGACCATCAAGCCGAACACTACCGAAAGGGGCAGGATGAGCATCACCGACAATGCCGTGTAGATGGTGGTGTTGAGCAGCGCTCGCTTGAAATCCCGCCCGACCGAGGTCGGCCCGAATATTTCGCGAAAATTGTCGAAGCCGATGAAGCTCGCATTGGAAAAAGGCGTCTGCGTCGACCAGTCCTGGAATGACAGCCAGATGGTAAGCAGCATCGGCAGCAGGATGAAAACGCCGATCAGTGTCACGGCGGGTGCCAGCATGATGCCCGCCGAGGCACGATAGGTCTTGATCATCGCTCTGCTTCCAAAGCGTCGGGCTCTCGAAACAGCGCCTTCGCTATTTGGCGGCACGCTCCAGGATCGAGACGGCATCGGCCTGCGCGTTCGCCTGCGCATCCTTGGCCGAGAGCTGCCCATACTGCAACGCCTCGAGCGTCTGCTGCAGCGATTCGCTGAACTCCTGGCCGCCCGGGACGACAGGGAAGGGCTTGGCGTCGGCAAGCACGCTGACATAGCCGGACAGGAACTCGGAACCGAGCTTGTCCTTATGGGCTTCGATGTCGGAGGTCCGCGTCGGCAGGATGCCCATCGACATCAGAATATCCGACATTGCCGATGCGCCGTTCTTGCCGGACTTCGGACTGTTCAGCCATACCAGGAAATCCCATGCCGCTTTTTGTTCGGCCTCACCGGCATTGGCGTTGACGACGGTCATCCATGAATAGGAGATCGAGTGCGGCTTGTCGCCGCTCGGACCGACCGGGATGGGTGCGGTGGCGATATTGGAGAACTTGTCGCCCATGCCGCTCTTCAATGCGCTTTCCCACCAGTTGGCCATGATGATCATGCCGGTCTTGCCGGAGACGAAATTGTCTAGGAAGGGGCCGGTTGTGTTGGCGTCGGCCGTGGCCATCGCCGGATCGCTGGCGCCGGACTTGATCAGGTCCTCGTAAAGCTGGAAAGTCTCACCGGCTTGAGGACTGTCGAGCATCGGTTTGCCGTCCTTGACCAACTCGCCGCCATTGGAGACCAGCAGCGAGGCGAAGGGATGGACGACGCCCGCCGCCCAGGAATTGATCATGCCGAAGCCTTGCTGGCCGGCATTTTTCCTGGTCAGCTTCTGGGCCGCATCCTTCAATTCGGACCAGGTCTTCGGCGCGGCTGTGATGCCTGCCTGCTTGAACAGCTCCTTGTTGTAGTTCAGCGCATAGACGTCGATCTCGTTTGGAATGCCGTAAAGCGTGGCGCCAACAGAGGCCGCACTGACGACACCGGCCGGCCACGCGCTCTTGACCTCGCCGGCAACCGCATCGGGGGCCGGCGCGACCAGCTTGTCTCGTGCCAGTTCGGGCAGCCACAAATCATAGATGCCGCCGATCGTCGGCCCGTCCGAGCTGCCGCCCTGGGAACGCAGTGTCGTCAGGAGATCGCCGAAGGGGACGGCGCGCACGGTGACGGTCACATCCGGATTGCTGTTAGTGTAGTCCTTGGCCGCGGCGTCCAGCAAAGCGACCGTTTCGGGCGACCAGTGGGTCAGATAGGAGATGTTGACCGATTGGGCCCAACCAATGGTGGGCGAGGCCAACAACCCTGCAGCCAGTGCCAGTTTCGAAATCCAAGCCAAAGACATCCGACCCTCCGCATAGCCACAGCGATGTCCATGACGTTATGACAACTTGAAGCGACGATGCAAGCGCTATCTTCGTGAAGAGGTCCTGCCGGCGTGGTGGGCGATTTCTTACCGGCCTATGATGGGAATGATAGCTCCTTGAAAACAGATAATTAGCTGCGATCGTTCGAGCTGTTTCTCACTGCCGGATATGCCCAAACGTGCCGCAAAGGCTCTTGCGAACAAAGTCATGTCGTTATAATGACACTTAGCCGCCCCAAAGGAAGCCGATGTCGAATGAGAGACTGATCATGGTTCATCGACGCGCAGCGCTCAGCCTGATCGGCGGCTTCGCCGCCGCGTGCACCGGCGTCTGTATCGCACTGCCGACCAGAGCCGACGACACCGTGTGGAACTGGCGCGCCGGGGACCGGGCGGCAGCCAGTCGGAGTCGCTCTCGATGACACGCGTTCTGGCCATCGATCTTGGCGGCACCAATTTGCGCGCCGCAATCCATACCGGCGATGTTCGCTGGCTCGAGATGCTCAGCCGCGAGCCCGCACCAGCAAGTCTTGATGCCTTCGTCGCCCGCGTCGGTGCGTTGGGCGCCGAGGCCGGTCCGGTCGACGCACTTGGCCTGGCGGTGCCGGGGCTTGTCGAGGGCTCGATCTGCCGCTGGGTTCCGAACCTGCCCTATTTCGATGGTGTCGACGTCGCGACCTTGTTTCCTCGTCTGCCTGTTGCCATTGGCAACGATGCGCAGGTCGCCATGCTGGCCGAGGCGGTCGAAGGTGCTGCAAAAGGCTTGTCCGATGCCATCCTGCTGGCGATCGGCACCGGCATCGGCTCCGCCGTTCTGGCCAACAACCGCATCGTTGCAGGCGCACGTGGCGGCGCCTGCTCATTCGGCTGGGCCTGCGCCGACATCGAGGATGAAGGCGAGGACCGCAGCGGCTGGCTGGAGCGCTTCGCTTCCGGGCGGGCGTTCGACGCCGCGGCGCGCCAGATCGGGCTGGCCAATGGCGGCGGGCTGGTCGAGGCGGCCCGGGCTGGCAACACGGCCGCACTTGACGCCTTGGAGCTGCCGGCGCGCCGGCTGGGCACTGCCCTTGCGGGTGCGGTCGCGCTGCTCGATCCGCAGGCGGTCCTGATTTCCGGCGGGCTTGCCGATGCGCTGGACGTGGTCGGACCGCCGCTGCTTGCGGCTTTGCAGCGTCATCTGCCGCCGCATCTGCGCGATGTCGTTCTGCGGTCCGGCGAATTCGGCTCCCGCGCCGGTCTCGTCGGCGCCTCGCTGGCCGGTCTCGCCGGAGCACAGTGGAGGCAGATTAGATGAGCCAAGCGAGCTTCCATCTGCCCGACCGCAGAAGGCCCGAGCCGCTCTGGTATCAGGTGGAGGAGGCCATTCGCGCCATCGTCAAGAGTGGCGAGTGGGCGACCGGCGACCAGATTCCGGCCGAAGACAGACTGTGCGCCCTGTTCGGGGTGAGCCGCATCACGCTGCGCCACGCGCTGCGCAATCTGGAGGAGCACGGGCTGCTCAGGCGCGAACATGGCCGTGGCACCTTCGTGCGCTCCACCACGCTGGTCGCCGGCACTCGCGAATTGACCAGCTTCACGCAGGAAATGGGCAATATGGGCGTGGTCGCCGGCTCGCGCTTGCTCGACTGCAGCCTGAC
The DNA here is from genome assembly GCF_040322355.1 of Mesorhizobium sp. M0145. Taxonomy (NCBI): domain Bacteria; kingdom Pseudomonadati; phylum Pseudomonadota; class Alphaproteobacteria; order Hyphomicrobiales; family Phyllobacteriaceae; genus Mesorhizobium; species Mesorhizobium sp. M0145. The sequence continues at coordinate 85,826 of NZ_JAMYTK010000018.1, read as the reverse complement.
CACCGCCAATGCCGCCGCGGCCGGAGCGCTGGAGATCGAGGAGGGCGACCCGGTGGTGCGCATCCGGCGGCTCAGGCTCGGCAACAACGAACCGATCGGTATTCAGACTGCGCAACTCTCGGCCGCGCGCGTGCCCGGCTTTCTCGATGCCGGCCTGTTGCAGGGCTCGCTCTACGAAGCGTTGGAACGCCATTACGGCATCGTGCCGGTCGCGGCGCGCGAAAACTACCGTGTTGGCGCTGTCGGGGCGGCGGATGCCGAGTTGCTCGATCTGGCTGCGGGGAGTCCCGCTTTCGTGGTCGAGCGCATCACCACCGACGAGCGCGGCCCGTTCGAATTCACCGTCTCCGTGATGCGGGGCGACCGCTACGAAATCCGCTCGACGCTGCGTGCCGGTCGCGCTCCGCCGAGCGCAAGAAGCTGAGCCATTACCGAAGCCGACACATAACAGGAGTATCCACGTGTCCGATCTTTACATACCTCGCCTTGCCGCCCTCATCGAACAGGCGTCCAAAGCCAATGCCGAAGCCTTTGGCGTGGCGGCCAGCCGCTTTGCCGACACGCTCGAGAGCGGCGGGTTGGTTCATCTTTACGGCTCGGGCCACTCGGTGTTGCCGGTCCAGGAAGTATTTCCGCGCTACGGCAGCTATGTCGGTTTTAATCCGCTGACCGACCCGCGCGTCATGTGGCACAACGTGCTCGGCGCCGGTGGCGTGCGCGAACTTCTGTGGCTGGAGCGAACCGAGAAATATGCCGAGAAATTCCTAGACCACCAGCCACTGAACAAAGGCGATTCGATCATCATCTTCGGCCACAGCGGCCGCAATTCGTCGGGCATCGACACCGCGCTCTATGCGAAAAAACGCGGCATCTTCGTCGTCGCGGTGACCAGCAAGAACAATCTCGACAAGCCGGCGACACACTCGTCCGGCAAACGGCTTGCCGATGCCGCCGACCTTGTCATCGACACCTGCTCGCCGATCGAGGATGCCATCGTGCCGGTCGAGGGCTGGAGCCGGCCGGTCTCCGGTTCGTCGACCGTGCTTGCCATGATCCTGGCGCATGAGCTGATCGCCCGCACCGCCGAGGCGCTTTCGAAACGCGGCATCGAACTGCCGGTTTTTGCCTCGCCGACAATTGCCGGCGTCACACTGCACGACACCGACGTCATCTATGGCGTCTATCGCGAGAAAATGCTCGAGGCACAAAGGAAGCATCTGCCGAGCTTCCAGGCGACCATGCGCGGCGAATGACAAACGGGGAGGGCACGCAAACCGCCAGGCCTCCCTAAGGAGTAAATCAGTTCGTAATGCAGGTCGGCACCCAGCGATCCACTGGATCCGATCACCGTTTTCTTCGGATTCGGGGTGCAAGATCAGGAGCAGCCATTTCCGGCGACAGCGGCGAACCGTCCAGCATGGCTGGGGCGCCAGATTGCTCGCCGTGTTGGTCCCGATCTTCGCGGCCCATACGCTGGCGAGTGGCTTGCATCTCCGGAACGGTGAAAACCGGCACCTCGCCCTTGAAACCCTGGAGCTCAAAGGCGCCCGCCTGGACGACCGGCATCGGCGCTCCTGCCGCAAAGCCGGGACCAAGCACCAGGGGGATGCCCAGCTTCTTGGTCGTCGACTCGAGCCGTGCCGTGCGGTTCACCGGGGAGCCGATCGCGGTGTAATCGAAGCGCCGTTCGGAGCCGAAATTGCCTACCGAGCAGATGCCCGTCTCGATGGCGACGCCGATTTCGATGGAGGGATGACCGTCCGCGCTGAAGGCGGCGTCTTCGCGCTTCACCCGCTCGATCAGGGCAAGGCCCGCGTCGAGCGCGCGCTCGCGATGATCCGGCTGATCAAGCGGCGCGTTCCAGAAGGCGAGCACCGCATCGCCCATGAACTTGTCGATGGTGCCGTCGCGCTTGAGGATCTCATCGGTCGCAATGCCGAGGAAATGGTTGACCACCGTTGCGATCTCTTGGGTATCGAGCTGTTCGCTCATCGTCGTGAAGCCGCGTATGTCGCTGAGCAGGATCGTGATCTCGCGCTTCTCGCCGGACAGGATCGCTTCGGTGTCCGAGCTTGCGAGGCGCTGCACCACGGAAGGCGATAGATACTGGGAGAATTGCCGTGCCAGGGTGGACCGGCGCTGCTCGCTGCGCCTGTAGAGGACATAGCCTTCGAAGCCGGCTACCAGGATCGTCGCCAGCGCCGGCTGCAGCGGGTCATAGAGTTTACCCTGCATGCTGTATTCGAGAGCGCCGAACACGAAGGGCGTGACGGCCAGCAGCGCCAGAACGAGGGCACCAAGCACGACACGCCCGGCGAGCACTCCGGAAAGCCCGATGAAAACGACGGCACTAAGGACAAACCAGAGCCGCTCCAACGTGCGCGCATGCGTTGGCTCTGCAAGGTAGCGCCCGGCAAGCAACTGGGCGATTGCATCGGCGTGGATGTCCGCGCCTGGTCGCGCTGGACGCGTCGGGGTGGGCAGATACTGCGTCAGTCCCACGGCCGACAGATCGACAATGGCGATGGCCTCCCGCAGCCGCGGATCACCGGCGCCCGAAAGGATAGTGCTGGCAGATATGCGCGGCGTATCCGTGGCGGTTTCCCAGAGGCGGATGCTCCCCTCCGGCTCGAGCGGCACGATGGTGCCGGCCATCCTGAGTGCGTCGAACCCGGCGGAATTCATCCGGGCTATGTAACCGTCCTGTCCGGCGTAAAGGCGCAGGAGCTCGAGTGCGAAGGACGGCCACAGCTGCACGCCTTGAGCGGTGTTGCGAAGCCAGAGCAGCGGCACATGGCGCAGTACGCCGTCGGGATCGGGCAAGGTGCGAATCACGCCGAGGCCCGCGGCAGCGTTCGAGAATTCGGCAAGCGAGCCGGTCAGGCCGGTGAAGCCGGGAAGTGTGTCGGGTACCTGCCCGACGATCGACCAGCCGGCTTTGGGTTCTGCTTCTGAAACCGTCGCCTCATCGCCTAGGCTGACGGCAAGCGCCGTTCGATTTTTGGCCAATGCCATTGCCAGGCGCTTGTCTCCGGCGATGCCCTCAGGCGAGGTGTCGGCCTCGGGGAGTACCAGCGCAAGCCCGACCACCGCCGCGCCGGATTTGGTGATGCCATCGACCAGATCGGCCAAGAGGCCACGGTTCCAGGGCCATCGCCCATGTGCCTTGAGGCTGGCGTCGTCTATCGAGACGATCACGACAGGATTGCTCGTCGCCTGGCGTGGGGCGAGAAACTGGTAGAAGTCGTAGGTGCGTTCGCGCAGGCGCGACAGCGGCCCGTCGAAAGCCAAATGGCAAGCGAGCAGCAGGAGCACGACCGCAAGACCGGATATTTTGCGCCTGCCAGCTTGCCGCCAATCAGCCCAGCGCCAACCGACCAAGAGGCTCATGTCGTGCGGCCAGGCCTAATTGCAGTAATAGCAGCAACCCTCACCCTCACACTCGCCCTTATCCACGCCCCCGCCCACAGGTGGCGTTAGGCTGTCGGGGAACTCCATGACCACTCCTGGCAATGCGCCGTCCGTGGACTCGCAGACTTTGAGCGAGCCGCCGAGTGCCGACGCACAAATCGCGCTTACGTCCAATCCAGGACCCGGTGCGCCTGGCAGGCCGGTGCCGGCTATCCGGTCGATGCTGTCCAATATCGGGAAGGTGTCGATTCCGCCGTAGCCGGTCAGCAGCTTGCCATCTTCCGATGTGCAGGCGTAGCCCGGGTTTGTGATGACCAGCCGTTTGCCATTGATCGTGCAGGTCATGCGGCCGGCGCGCAGTATGCCGACGGTCTGGCCGGCTGCCACCAGCACTTCTATGATGCCGCCTCTCGCCCCCAGCACCATGTGCGGCGTCGCAACCTGCATGACGCCCCCTTTCGAAACCTGGCCGCCATAAAAACGGGCCAGGCCGCTGTTCATCCCGATGTCGATCTTTCCCGATCCGGAGCCCGGATTGTAGACGAATTCATCGATCGTCAGGCTGGTGTTCGGACCAATCTTGGCGCTCGATTCATCCCGGAACACCAGCATTCCAAGACCGGTGGGATTGCTGCGCAGCTGGTCGCCCAGTTCGACGCCGGCACCAACGTTCATTGTCCCGCCGTTGTTGCGGACGATGTTGGTCTGATAGGCCGTCATCGACCCGACCGTCTCAGCGGCGGATGGTGCCGCGAAGGCAAGGCAGGCGACAAAAATGGCGATCTGACGGTACGGGGTCCTCATCGCGGCCTCTTTCAATTGAGCGTCAACGTATAGCTCATGAGCATTTCGAACGATTTTCGGTCGCGGTTTGCGATATCGAAGTTGGTTTCGCGATAGGCGAGATCGACGCTGATCTTCTGCGCCTCGGTGAGCTGGAAATCGCTTTCGGAGGCAATGCGCCAGAAGTCGCTCTTTATGTTTGTGCCGATGCCGACGGACAGATCGGGAGTGTCGCTGTGGCCGGCGGAGAAGGCGACCTGGTGCGACCACGCGAAAAGATCCGGGACGTTCATCAACAGGCCGCCATAGCGGACCTCGCCCGTGTAACTGTGGCCGATTTCGCCAGATCCGGAAGCGAAGTCATTCGAGCCGACAAAGCGCAGTCCGAGCGCCTGGCCATTGCGGAAGCGGTAGCTGCCGCCTGCCTCATAGAAGACCCTGCTATCGGCGAAAATGCCTTGCGAGGCGCTTAGATCGATGTAGCCGCCACCGGCGAAGAGCGTCGTTTCGACCGTCGGGCGAACGAGGAAGCGTCCACTGAGGCCGATGCCGGTTTCGTGGATGTCGCTGTCGAAACGATCTGTAACGGTAAACGCGGAAAGCAGCAGGCGCAGCGAATCGATCCCACTGTTGGGCAGCCCCTTGTCCCAGGTAACCGCTGCGTTGCCGTGGATAAAAGTCTTCTCGCTACCCGGAACCGACAGGTCTTCCGTGAAAAAGCGCTGTGTCGCAGTCAACGACCCCGAAAGGACGAGAGCGTCGGCGCTTGGCGTGCCGAGGTCCCACCGGACAAAGCCTTCCGCCCGCCCATAGGGCGAGACGAAGCTGTCGTCGTCCTGCGCCCCGCCCCGCTCAAAATCGGTAAATGCGCTGAACACGCCGCCGGTCAGGGCGAGTTCCCAGGTGACGCCACGCAACGCGCGCTCGATGCGGGCGAGCAGGCGAACGGCTTCCTGCTGCTCACTTGCGGTCAGACCGCCGACTTCGATGCCGTACTGCACCTGCCGCCGGGCCAATTCATAGGAGCCGACATGATAATACAACCGGCTGGCCGCAAGCCGGGCGCGCGCATCGCGGGGATATTTGATCAGATACTGCTCGATTGAGGAGATCGCCTGATCGTATTGTCCCGCATTGACGGCAACCGTGACGAATTGGGCGAGCGTTCCATTGTCGGCCGGACTGGCGATGCGGGCCGAAAACGCATCGTCATAGGCCGTAAAAAGCCCCTGCGCGCCGGCCGGCAATACGCCGGTACAAAGCAGCGCCGCGGCGAAGCCGAAGATAGTTGGAAACGAAGATTGCATGCCGAGAACCCACCCCAAACCCGACTAGTGCGAAGGATTTAGCACGACCACAAGAAAAAGGCGACTGAACGGTCGCCAGACCATGCGAGTCTCAGCAGCTGTTGCAGTTGCGCAACAAACCACCGGGGTTATTCGTATTTCGGCTGCGCTGGTTGTAAAAACATCTTCTCAGCGTTGCTGTAACAATTGAAGTATTCGGCACCAGCGGCAGCTAACTCAAATCATCACCAGTCGTGGATCGCACGCCCGACAAGATTAATATTGTTTGCGCGATTCTGCGCGTATCTGGTCACCGAATGAGGCTTCAAGGTCACCCACGGCTCATCCAAAGGTCTTCCGTCGCGTTGCGCAAGGGGTCGGAGAGCTGCCGGAGGGTGCTTCTCACGACGCGTGCGCGATGCGGCCTGGCTCTTGCTATTTCGTTGAACGCGAGGAGGTCAGCTTATCGCCCCCGACTCCCAGGGACGCGTCACCGGACGCGTCTTGCTACAGCACGAGCATGGTGGCCAGCCCCAGCATCAGGCCCATGCCTACGATATCGGTCACGGTGGTGAGAAAGATCGCCGAAGCGACCGCCGGATCGGCGCCGACCCGGCGCAGGCCCAACGGGATCAGCACGCCGGAGATTCCGGACATGAGGCACGATCCGGACATGGCAAGCAGGATCACAAGTGCCAGCATGGGCGCCTGGGCCGCCGACTCCGGTTGCCGCGAGGCGTAGAACCACATCGCCGCAGCCGCCACAAGACCGACGAGCACGCCGTTGGCGATCCCGAGCGCGCCCTCCCTCATCACCAGGTGCAGCTTCGGTCGTTTGTCCACATCGCCCAGGGCAAGGCCACGCAGCGTCATAGCCAGTGCCTGGCAGCCGGTGTTTCCGCTCTGCCCGGCCAAGACCGGTAGAAATGCCGCCAGGGCGACGATCTTCTCGATCGTGCCTGTGAACGAACTGACCACGAAAGCGGCCATGAAGGCCGTTAGCAGGTTCAGCTGCAGCCACGGATGACGCTTCAAAAAGGCTGAAAATAGCGGCGTAAAAGAACGCTCCTCCTTCTGGACACCCACCATCTGGCCAGACTGGGCAGAAATCTCGATGATTTGCTGCTCGAACAAGCGCCAGCCGCGAACCTGCCCGAGCAGCCGGTTCTCCGCGTCCACCACCGGATAGACAGGGTAGTGACGGCGTACCGCCGCCTTGCAGGCGTCGCTCAAAGACAGACCGACGTTAAGGGCGAACGGCTTTGGCAGCATGATCTGATCGACCATCGCGTCCGGTTCGCTCAGCATCAGATCGCGCAGGACCACCAGGCCAACCAATTTATCGCCCCCGTCCGTGACGTAGAGATAAGTGAGCTCGGTCGGCACCTGGGCGCGTCTGACCGCCTCCACTGCGGCGGCAACCGTCGTCCCGACAGGAACGCTGGCGGGAATCGGGTCCATCAGTTCGACGAGCGAATCGGGGATCACGAAATCCTTGCCATCCGTATCAGGCTTGATAGGCCTCATATGCGCGGGCAAATGCTCCGCCACTTTGCGGGCGTGCCCATCCGGCAACAATTTTAGTGTGTCCCGGATGAACTCGGGAGACTCTCGGGCAAGCAATTCAGCCGCGTCATCAGGTGCTCGAGCACGCAGCGTGCGCACCAACTTCTGAACGTCGTTCTCTTCTTTCATCTGCCGCTCGCCCCCAAATTGCTAGTGTCTTGCCTGACAGTATGACACGGATCGGATCGCTCTGTCTGGCGCGCAGTGGCTCAAGCGCCTCGATCCCGAAATCTTCGCCTCTCGGGCGCCGAGTGGACCGAACCCAGACAGATCTGAGCCGTTGCGGCGTACATAAAGGCGGGCTGTAACCTCTGCGTGTCGCCCAGAATTCAAGGTGTTGCGAACTTCACCGGTCTTTTCCTGGGATCTGCGAGCACGCCGCAGCAATGAAACTCAAACCCGGAAACTCTGCAACCGCAGGGCCTCCGGCGGTCGAATTGATTTGCCTCATGCCGCGCATCTTGCCAGTTCCTCCAGCTCTGGAGGCTGATGAATTCGCCACGATGACAAGGTGATTTGCGTGAACCTGTAATAGTTTAGCTTGAGAAAGGGATTCTCAGTATCAAGTCTGTGTGAACGAGAGGTGCTCTTGAGAGCTTCCAGGTTCGGGGGCAGGCAGTCTGCTTTGTGAGACTCGAGGTCGTCGCGGTCCGATCCGAGTTAATGTAGGCCCACTGGCAATAGCGTAGACCGCTCGATCGCACTTGGGGCGAACGAAGACTCGTTTCGAGAATGGCATCGGTTCTGTAATTGCCATCTCACCTGACAATCCGGACCGGCCTGGCATTCCTGGCCGCCCGTCATTGGGGGATGCTTATGAGCAACATTATCGCCGCAGGTTTCAACTCAGTCTCTTCCAATGGCAGATGGAGAGCCTTGAAGCGGACTTTCGCAGCTTTGCCGATATGGGCGTCGAAGCCGTCGAACTGGAACTGACGACCCTTGACCTCATGGTCGGTGGCCGCGTCGTTCCCGAGAGGGCCGAGAGGCTTATTGCGCTGACGAGGCAGTTCGATTTCCGCCATACGGTTCACGGCGTCGTCTCATCGAACCTCAGACCCGGCGGTCTACGTTACCAGATTGATGCTGCCAAGGCCCTGGTCGAATTTGCGATCGGATCGATGCGCTCCCTTGTCCAGCATAGCGGGCTTTTCGCCGACCAGGTTTTCGATGGTCCTGGTTTCGAGGAACGCGAACGCGAAGCGGTGTTCGAGCTCGCCGAGTTCTGCAAGCCCTAGCCCGGATGCCTGGCCGGGCAAAAAATCTCATCGCCTTGAACAATGCGCTGAGCGCGGAGCGGCGGAGTAAGGTCGAGAATCCGCAACTGTGGTGGTGCCAATGTTGGCCAGAGCCGCCGAACTCGTTGGCAGCGAGCCGTTCCGCATTGGTAAGATCGACCGTAACGAGTCTTGTCGGTCCTGTTTTCGATGAGGTTGTAAGAAGAGTGCGGCTGGCGGCACGATACAGTCGCGGGATGCTCCCGCATTTCGGTTTGCTCGCTGCCGTGAGGTCATTTACTTTCGAGATGGCGTACCAGTCGTACGCCGGGTCCGCCGCTGTTTTCTGGGATGAATTCGATACCGGCAACCTCCAACGCTTGGCGAATCGCTGCCATATTGTTCGGATGCGGAACCCGGGCGCCTCGCTCGAAATCGACCACCGTAGGCCGTGATACCTTGGCCGCGTCCGCCAGCTCGCGCTGACTTATCCCCAGCATCGCGCGAGCGCCCCGACACTGCGCGGCAGAAATTTTACTATAGGTCAAACGTTTATCTCTTGGGTTGACTTTTCACCGGTAACTTGTCAAATTGTCCCGGTTATACATGCGGCAAATTCGCGGCCGAACAGGATGTTTGCACCATCCCGCCCGGCCTGACCGCAACCCAAGCTGATTGGAGCTCGGATCATGGCTGATTCCGACAATACCACGACTCTGCCTTACGTCACCCGCAGGCGAGTGCTTGCGGGAACAGTCGTGGCCACCACCGCGTGGACGCTCGAAGGCAACGCGTCCGCAAACGGCGCCGGAAGCACGAATGTGCGTTCTGATCCTGCACTGGTGCTTTGGCGGGAATGGGAGACAGTCCACAAACAGACCGAGCGGCTTTGCCGCAGGCAGCAGCGCCTGGAGACAATGCTTGTCGAGAGCATCGGCTTTCCCTGTGTGACCGTTCGCCTGGCTGAGGGTGAGCAGGTGACGGTCCATTCGATCGAGATGCTCGATAAAGTGCTCGGCAAAGCGCCAGATAAGGCGACTCTCCGCAATAAGGCCGAAGCTGATTTCGCGGCGCATCAGGCACGCTGGGATGCGGCTGCGGAGAAAACTGGCTACACCGCCGCCTTCAGGGCCGAGCGCGAGGCTGGCGAGAAAATGCAAGATCTGCTGCAAGCGTTTTCAGCGACTCCCGCCACCACTGTCGCCGGTGTGGCAGGCAAGCTCGATGCCGTATTGCGCGAGGGCGAGGCATGGGAGGAATGCTCCGAATTTCCTTGGCCGCAAATCCGTTCAGCGCTCAGCGACCTGGTGCGCATCGCCGAAAGCTTTGGTGCTGACCGGGTGCGGCGCCAAAGGATCGGTCATGACCAAGCTGAAACTCTCCGCCATTCCCGATAACCGTCCGGTCAAGATCACGGTCGAACTGCCCGGCGCCGTTCATCGCGATCTCGTCGCCTATGCTGAATTGCTCGGCCGCGAAACCGGACAGATAGTCGCCGATCCGGCAAAGCTGATAGTGCCGATGCTGACCCGGTTCATGACAACGGACAGAGCCTTTGCTAGAGCCCGACGAACCCTGAAGGCGGGATGACTATTCGGGTCATTGCGGCCGTCAGGACGAATACCGATCGCGCAGGAACGCGATGAAGATCGGCAGGGCAGGATTGGCGTTATCCGGGCGCCAACGGGCAAAGCTGGAGATTTGGATCGGCTTGCCCCCGATCCGCAGCTTACGGCAGACCGCACCTTCAGGAACACTGTTGGCGTCTCCATCGTGGATCAGAGCGACTCCGAGGCCGTTTCCGACAAGGCGCAGAAGGATTCCCGCACTGACGTGATGTTCGACAATTGCGGGAACCTGCACGCCGTTTCCAACAGCGTCGGCGAGCAGAAATGCTTCGCCCCTGCGCACGAGCAGCGTCTCCTGGCCTAGCTCCGACCACTCGATCACGGGACGGCTTGCGAGGGGATGACTGGAAGCGAGAACGACCGCTAGGGTATCCTTCCACAATCTCAGTTCGAATGCGCTGCCAGTGGATTGCGAGGAGGAAGTAACGGCAACGTCGACCTCCGCCCCGCGCGAGGTAGCCCCAGGTTCAGGGTGAGACCCTTCGATCAAGCTGACGGTCACATTGGGATGACATTGCCCGAACTCAATGACCGCATCCAGCGCTCGCCCGGCGAGGATGAGTCCGTTGCAGCCGATGGAAAGCCTTTGTAGTTCATCTTTAATGCCGGTCCTGGCCAGCGTGAGAGTATTGTCCAGTTCGAGCAGCACGGAGCGCAAACGATCGAGGAAACGCTCGCCGGCCGGGGTTGGGCCAACGCCGCGGGCATGGCGATGAAATATCCTTGTTCCCATCGCGTATTCGAGATCGCGTATGCGCCGGCTGAGCGCAGTGTGATCGATCCCGGCGCGCCGCGCCGCGCGCAGAAAGCTGCCCTCCTCGGCTACTACAAGCGCATAATTGAGTGTCGCGAGTTGAATGGAGCTCCGCATCTCTGCTCAAGGTCAAGGCAGCGACAAATTGCAGATATTTGAGTGCTTTTGACGCCGTCGGGCTATCCCCAGATCTCAGTATTGACATGGAGTGAAACCATGCAGGCCTCTTTTAAGCAGCATCAGCGAGGACAAGCACGATACCATTCCATTTTTCGGGCAAATCTTATGGAGGGTACGTCGCGCTAGCCCCAGGAGGAGAGCGCCACCCGGACTGGTCACTTCGCTTGGAAATCCGGTGCTTGAACAAAGATAGAGCGCCGGACCGGCTTGAGCTTAAGGTCCGCCGCTCCAGCTCTTTCAGGTCACGCAGAATGAGCCTGCCGTAATCGAGAGACCTGGAGAAAGCGTGGCGAACTGCGTTTGAGCTGCGCCGCCGATCCCGTCGCTGTCGAAAGAGAGCGCTCCGGTTGAGCTGTCGTAGATGATATGGTCGGAGCTAGATGCGCGGCCGTACCAGCAAAGAAAGCGTCGGATGAAAGGTCTCCCAGCTAAGCCGAGGGAGAGTCCACAAGCAGAGCGAGCGGCTTTGCCGCAGGCAGCAGCGCCTGGAGACAAGGCTAGTCGAAAGCGTCGGCTTTCCTTGTATGACCCTCCGCGTGCCCGAAGGTGAGGAACTGACGGTCCACTCGATCGAGGGCTCAATGAAGTGCTCGGAAACGGCCCGGATACCGCCGCTCTCCGAGAGAAGGCCGAACCTGAGTTCGCAGTGCATCAAGCACGCTGGGATGCAGCGGCCGAGGAGACAGTTACACCAGTGCGCTCAGGGCCGAAGGCGAGGCTTGCGACCGGGCGAGTATCTTCTGGGAGCCTTCTCAACTTCTCAACCACCCACGCTACGACTTTTGCCGGTGTGGCGGGCAAGCTCGATGCCCTGTTGCAGGAGGGCGAAGCCTAGGAGGAATGCTCCGAGTTTCCATGGCCGCAACTCCGCTCAGCGCTCTGCGATCAGGTGCGCATCGCGGAAAGCTTTGGTGCTGACCGGGTGCGGCGCCGAAGGGATCCATTATGACCAAGCTGAAACTCTCCGCCATTCCCGATGACCGGCCGGTCAAGATCACGGTTGAACTACCCCGCCGTCTGGCGCGATCTTGTCTATACTGAATCGCGCAGGCGCGAGATCGGGCAGGCCGTCGCCAATCCGTGTCACGCACCGAACAGGAAGGATAAACGGTCAAGGCAACACCATGGACCAGTTCTTCAACGCCGAGCGCGAAGTGGCGAAGCTGCTGTCCATACCGTTAATCGACGTAGGTGGTGAGAGTGGCATCGGCTACCTGACCTCGTTGCTTTACATGGGCGATGAGCTCCATCCGAATGCTGCGGGCAGTCTGCGTCACGGAACTTTCGACGCTGAGGAACTCCGTGGTCTGTCGCGCCGGGGCTTCTTCGGAGCCTAGACTGGAATGGTCCTGTGTGGCAGATGTTCGCGAATGCGCGTCTTCTCCCCCGTTCTCACTCTTCGCCGCCGTTTTTGGTCGTGGATCGCCACGGGCGCCGCTAGGGAGAATGCCGTCATCGGGCCGCGCACGAAGTTCGGCGCCGGGGCAGAGATCTTCAATATCCACGGCGACCGGTCTCGCGTCTCAATCGGCGCGGACAGCCATTTGGATGGGCATTTGCAGGTCTTTGCCCACGAGGGTCGGATCAAGATTGATGACTGGTTCTATCTTGGCCCAAGCTCGACGATTTGGTCGTCAGACCCGGTGGGGATCAAGATCGGAAAGCGGGTACACGTCTCATGGGGTGTGGCGATCCACGACACCAACTCGCATCCTATGGACCCGAAGAAGCGCTTCGCGCAGATGCAAGCCATCTTCAAGCGGGGCCATCCTAGAGTCGACCCTGGCATCCGCTCCGCTCCGATCGTGATTGGAGACGATGTCTGGATTGGGAACAGTGCCATGATCATGAAGGGTGTCACGATCGGCGATCGGGCGATTATCTCCGCCGGTTCCATAGTGCGAACTGACGTCCCGGCCGATTCGCTGGTGCGGCCAGCAGACCTAGTGAAGTGATGCCTTTGGCTGCCGCTCATCAATGAGCGTCGTGCCATCGTATAGCGCTACATGCATGTGCGGCATTTTGCTGCAAATCTCTTTGAAATGCGCTCGCATCTCCGCCTCGTCATCGCTGGTGGCAATTGGCATCGAAAGCTGCCGCTGGGCATCAATCGCTTTGATCGTGAATTGCAGGGGTGGCCCAGTGTACATTTTTCTTCCCGGGGGTCTCAGGGCACGTCGACAAACGTCATGTACTTGATCCGGTCCCACTGATCTTTCGCCGTAGTGCCGGACCATCGGTTGCGAAGAGCGCTCTCACGATAGGACTGAGCCGGTTCCAATCCCGGCATGTCCGAACCGTTAGGTAAGAAGAACGCGTTCCCGCCGGCGGACGAGACGGCAACGAGCTTGTAGCCGTACTTCTTGCACAGATTGGTCAGGGCGGTGATCGATGCACCGTGATACCAGCCGCTGTCGTGCTTGGCGGTGCGATCGAAAGCGTGATCATACGGCACTGTGATGGGATTGAGACCAAAACTGGCGTTGTACTCCGCGACAATGACGGCCGGACGCACTGGCAGCAAGGCTTGCAGAAACCAGTAGTCATTTCCATCGACATCGACGGAAAGCACTCCAAGCTGCGGAAAATGCGTGGCGAGACTTTCGATGTTGTCGAGATCAATGAAGCTCTGGCGCACTTCAATCCGCTTTGGAAGCAGCGAGCGCGCCAACCGCACGGTCGTTGCGTCGCCGTCGACGAGCAGACCCCTGAATTCACTAAGCCCAATGCAGTTGTATTCCGTCGGATGGAAACCAAATTCCAAGAACGTTTTCGGGCTTCGGCCAACAATCTGCGACAGGATCACACTTTCGTCTGATTGCGGAGACCCGGCAAGGCGAGCCTTTGCGAGGTGAAAATAATATCGGAGCGGGCTCGAGCGAAGCAAAGCATGCATGCGCGATTGGACATTCATCAATGGATGACTCCTCGATCGCCCGCCCGCGGCCAATTATTTGCGACAAGCGGCGGCGGTTTGCAAGCTTGCGAGACGATCGAGTCCGCCAGTCTAGACGCCGTGAAAATCGCCGAAAGACGTCAGAAGAATTGCTGTCGGCAGCCCCTCGAGGTCGCACCAACATGGCACGGCAATTCGACCAGAAATCCTGGGCGGAGAGTGTTTCGGCTCGGGTTGATCGTCGAGGCCGAGGCGTCGGCCCAATTCCCGGCGCTACCGTCCGCTGTCCTGCGGCTTCTGGTGCGGGTCCTGCGATTTCGACCACCAGACAAAATACAGCGAGCCCATCTTCATGACAGGCACGCGCCGGACGCGTTCCCGGGTTCGCAACTCACGAATAGGTCTTCATCTTCAAGCAATTTCGGGGCCGATAGACGCGGCGCGGCGGAACGGAGCGAGATCGCCGAAACCGGCTTCATTTAAAGAAATCTGCAATGCCGTTGACGGCCAGCACCGCATAGACTATCGGTCCGGCGATAAACGCACAATACAGGCAGAGGATCGCCGCCACCAGCAGCAGCGGCTTGTCGCGGCCGACCGCGCGGAGTTCGGACTTCACGTCCAGCGCACCGCAGCCGTTTGTTCATCATCAGACATGTTCACCATCCCGCGCCCATTTCACACGGCGGGTTGAAAACATCAACCTGCCCCTAGCGTCGGCTATGGACATGAGGTTCATGGGCGTCGCCAGGCGGCCTGATGACATGCCAAGGCTCGGCGCCCAGATCGGCCTCGGCGAGGTGAACTGCGCAAACCAGGATGCGACCTATAATCGCTGGATCACGGCATGAGGGAGGACTCGTATCAGACGGCAGTCTGCGCGGCCAGCAAGGAATTCATCGGTCGCCTTCCGGCATCCGCCGTAGTCATTGTAATCGTCCAAGATCATGAGCCCGCCTGGGCTCAACACCTCTAGGGTCTGCTCAAGACAGAATTTGACCGGATCGTGCCAATCGCAATCGAGATGGGCCAAGGCTATTCTGGTTTCCGGATGAAAGTGCACCGTCTCTTCGAACAGGCCCTTGTGAAGGACGATCTTTTCGCCATCGACCGGGACGCCAAAGCCCTTGAAGCTGGCACTCACCTTATCGAATAGGTCGCCTTGATACCCGTAATAGGTATCACCGCCAATGCCTTTGGATCGTCCCGACCGGATGGTCTCGTAACGGGCCTTGGATTTTTCGTCGTCCTGTTCAGTCGGGCTCGGAATCATGTCGAACACATCGTAGCCGTGGAAATGACGGCCTCCGTCGAGTTCGGACGCGATGAAGATTGCGGAGCCACCGAGTGCGATACCGTATTCGATGAAATCGCCGGGGACCTTTTCACGCCTCAACCGCCTGATTGCATCGCGAAGGCTAATAAACTTTGCGTCCGAAAGATACGTCAGACGGGCGCGCTGCACCGAACGGGCGATGGCCGGCACTCTAAGCCTGTTCGCATTCTTAACGAGGTGTCGGGTGAGTCCTGATAACATCGTACGATGCTAGACAGCAGCCTCGGGATTCGCAAGCACCCCGGAGACGCAAAGTGAGCCGCAGAGGTTCGATCGGAGACGGCAGCCATCCGACACGATGTCGGCTCGGGCCGAGCCGGCCGCAACAATTTGCTTCGCTGGTGAGCATCCACGGATGTGCCGGGCTGGACTGCAATTGGTCTTCTTGGCTGGGACCGTCCTTTTTATGGAAATCGGACCCCGCTACCGCAACGAGCCGCCCGACAGCCTGGCCCAGGCGAAGAACCTCATCGCCTTGAACAGCCTCGCTGAGCGCGGAGCAGAGGAGTAAGGGCCGGGATTGGCTCCTGTGGTCGCGATCAGGCACGCTGGGATGCGGCTGCCGGAAGACCGGCTACACCGTCTCGCTCAGGGCCGAGTGCAAGGCTGGCGATCGGCGGAGAATCTGCTGCAAGCGATCTCAACAACACGCGCCATTACTCTCGCCGGTGTAGCGGGCAAACTCGATGCCGTGTTGCGCAAGGCCAAGCCGGGAGGAATGCCCCGAGTTTCATTGGCCGCAGATCCGTTCGGCGCTCAGTGACTTGGTAGGCATCTAGTTGATTGATTCCAACGTTTGGTGCCCACCTTTGACGGCGGCGATGATGTGGTTGGGATCGGCCTTCCAGAGAAAGGGTCGAGGCGCCTGATTATGTTCCTTGATGAAGCGGTTGATGGCGGCCTGGAGGTCGACGACGGAGTGGAAGACGCCGTGTTTCAGGCGACGGCGCGTCAGCTTGGCGAAGAAGCCTTCGACGGCGTTGAGCCAGGAGCAGGATGTCGGAACGGAGTGAAAGGTCCATCGCCGATGCCCCGGTCAACAGGCGCGGACCGTGGACGGCCTTGTCGGGCGGGAGCTCGGTCTCGATGGCGTTGAGGAGCGGATGAACTCCTGATGGCGGTGGCGCTGCATATTGCGGCCGATGACCGAGCCGTCGAGCATGGTTCCCAAGCCATCCCCGCTCAGGAGGATGATCTTCGCGCCAAACATGCTTCTGAGGCGAACTCCGCGCGGCGGTGATGGCCTCAAGCCGCTTCTTGTCAAAGGTTGTGACGTCGATCTTGATACCCGTGCGCATTCACAAGCTGCGCACGACCAGCGCAAAGGGGAATCCAAAACCGAACTCCTCCGTACGATCGATCCACTAGCAAACAATGCCAGAGCTGCTCCGTCACGGCGAGTTGCGGCCCAAGCTCCGCAGGCGGCGGGCTGGCTGCTGTCTCGTCTGAAAGACGAAGATAGAAGCGAGGTACGAAGACGCATCCACCACTTGCTGTTCAGCAGAAACCCTCAACTTTCAACCAAGCGTGGTCCTCGGGATCGCCGGCGCGACTGGATCGGCTGAGCGGGTGCTCCGATGTAGTTTCCGGGCGTAAACCTCGGCCCGGAATGGGCGCCCAGCTTTGAATCCTTTGCTTGAACAAAGATAGAGCGGCGGACCGGCTCGAAGGTCCGCCGTTCCGGGTCGTTCAGATCACAAGGAACGAACCTGCTGCAAGTGAGAGACCTGGAGAGAGAGTGGCGAACTGGATTTGAGCTGCGCCACCGATCCCGTCGCTGTCGAAAGAGAGCGCCCCGGTTGAGCTGTTGTAGATGATATGGTCGGAGCTGTCATGCGCAGCCGTGCCAGCAAAGAAAGCATCGGATGAAAGGCCACCCAGCTTAAGCCCGGCAAAAACGGCGTCATCGAGGTGGATCTTGTCCTGGAGCTTGTTGAAGTCGGTGACCTTGTCGATATTGCCGGCTCCAAGGGCGCTATTGAACACGAAGGCATCGTTGCCTCCGTTACCGGTCAAGATATCGGCACCGCCGCTACCGTTGATGATGTTCGCGCCGGCATTGCCTTGGATGGTCTGGGCAAAGGCGTTGCCGGTCAGGTTGATTGCCGTGGTGGCGGAGGGATACCTCGTGGCGAGAAGCTCGACCTCCGAGCCGGCCGCAAGCGCATAGCTCACCGTAATGGCTATGTTGTCGCGACCGCCGCCTACCGCCTCGATCACTCTGTCGCCGACATTGTCGACATAGTAGCCGTCGTTGCCGCCATAGCCGACCATCGTGTCGGCACCACCGAGGCCATTGAAGACATTGCTACCGGCATTGCCTTGGATGGTCTGGGCGAACTCGTTGCCGTTGAGGTGGACCGGCGCCGTGCCGGACGGATTGCTGGTGGCGAGAAGCTCGATCTGCGAGCCGGTGGTAAGCGCATGGCTCATCGAAGTGATCACCTTGTCGGTGCCGCCGCCTACCGCCTCGATCGCTTTGTCGCCAGCATTGTCGACATGATAGGTGTCGTTGCCGCCATAGCCGATCATGGTGTCCGCGCCGCGTCCGCCGTTGATGACATTGGCGCCGGCATTGCCCTGGACGGTCTGGGCGAACTCGTTGCCCGTCAGATTGATCGCCGTCGTGCCGGACGGGTTCGTGGTGGCGAGGAGCTCAATCTGCGAGCCGGCCGAAAGGACATAGCTCACCGAGGCGAGCACCTTGTCGGAGCCGCCGCCAGCGACCTCGACCACTTTGTCGGCAGCATTGTCGACATAATAGGTGTCGTTGCCGCCATAGCCGGTCATGGTGTCGGCGCCACCGCCGCCATTGATAACGTTCGCGCCGGCATTGCCCTGGAGGGTCTGGGCGAACTCATTGCCGGTGAGGTTGATTGCCGCCGTGCCTGATGCATTGTTGGTGGCGAGAAGCTCGATCTCGGAGCCGGCCGCAAGGGCATGACTTACGGAGGCAAGTGCTTTGTCTGTACCGCCACCCGCCGCCTCAATCTCCTTATCGCGGATGTCATCGACATAATAGGTGTCATTGCCGCCATAGCCGATCATCGTGTGGCCGCCGGCCCCGTGAAACACATCGTCGCCGCTGGTGCCATACAAGGTGTCGCTTGTGTCGACGGGAGGCGGAGTGGTCCCCGTCGTTGCAAGGTTGTGTTCCCGGAAAACGGCCTGCAGTTCCGAAGAGCTCTCCAACGCTGTGTCGCCTCGCTGCGAACCCCAGGCGTATGCGTAGTCGAAGGCGGGTGACGGAACCAGCTTGGCCCAGTGCTCCATCATGGTTTCCATCTGGGCGGCGGTGGGCACCACATATTTGCCACCCATGTCGGTGTTATACTCGCCACCTCCAAACGCCTGGTAGCCCGGAACGATCTGGCTCGTCGGGATGCCCGATGCCTGAGCGGCGGCGACGAATTTATCGATCATGTTGTAGTCGACCGGGCCATCCGTGCGGACGGGATAGACATCTATGCCGTAGTAATCGATACCCGTATTGGCGGGATTGTACGTGCCCCTAAAATCCGGATTCGCCGACGTCCCCAAGCTCATCATTGTGATGTAGGTCTTGGCGCCTGGAAAATGCTCATGGATCCAGTCGGATTCAGCCTTCAGATTCGCGGCGGAAGCGTAGGTGCCCCATTGGCCGGTGGGATCCGGCTCGTCAACCAGGAAGAACCCAAATACATTCGGGTTGCCGAGGAAAGGAGTAACCTTGTCGATAAAGGATTGGGTTACGCCGTTGGCCTCGTCAAGGTACACCAAGCCTTTCATGCCCTCTGGCAGCTCGTTGACCTGGTCAACGTATTGCACGCTAGCCAGATTGAATCCGGCTTGTGCAATGTCCGTGCCGGATCCGCCCGACGTGTAATGGAGAGTCGCCATCCATAATCCCTCATTTTGATTCGATAGCGCCCCGCGGATGCCTGCCTACTAGAAAGTGTATATTAGCGCCAAATCACATACCTGCACGCCCTGATAGAATGATTGATCGGCGGCAGGATTCTCACGTTGCGGCGAAAAATATACTTACGGATAGTCGCCATTGTGCGATAAAAGCAAATTTCTCTTCAGAGATGCCCACGTTGTTTTCCAAGAGATGATTGTTGATATTTCTACTTATATTCTACTTGTTGCTGACAGAACAAGATGATCGCTGCTGTTTAAAACATAAGTTGAATTTTATTAAAATTAGTTTGATGATTGCGCCGGTTGCTACTAGAGAGGCGTTGGAGGCGATCACTTATCTGAAGAAAAGCGAAAAAAAAATCCAATTTTTGGATTACAAAGTCTAAAACTATAAGATCAAACGCCAAGCCGTGGCAGAAAAACTGCTTTTCTCCACAAGATGCATTTGACTGCCGGCCAATTGAGCCGACATTAAACTAAGATGCCAGCCGGATCGCGCTCTCTGCCGGCGACACCAATTTGTTGTGGACAGATACCGCAGATACCAGTCTGCGACCAAGGTGTCTGCAACTGAGATTACGACTCGGGAGATCGTCAGAATCTGCGCGGCCTGAGACATAGGTGACGTTTTGTACCGGACACATGGGTAACACTTTTGGCTTTTGGCCGGAGGTGTTGATGCCGTGGAGAGAGTGTTCGGTGATGGAGGAACGTCTACGTTTCGTTGCCCGCCTTCTCGAGGGAGAAGGCATGAGCGATGTGTGCCGGGATTTCGGGATTTCGCGCAAGACTGGCTACAAGATCTTCAACCGCTATAGGGAGGAAGGGCTGGAGGCGCTTTGCGACCGCTCGCGGCGGCCGGTGAGGTACGCCAACCAGTTGCCCGAGCAGATCGAGCGGCTGATCGTCGAGACCAAGCGCGAGAAGCCGCATTGGGGCGCTCGCAAGATCAGGGAGTTGCTGGTCAGGAAGCTCGCCGGTGATGTGCGTATCCCGGCCAAAAGCACCGTGCATGCCGTGCTCGACCGTCACGGCCTTGTGAGCCAGGCCCGCAAGAGGAACCCGGCGAACAAGGCCGTGGGCACGCCGCTGTCGCAAGCCGCCGCCCCTAACGATCTGTGGTGCACCGACTTCAAGGGGGAGTTCAGGCTCGGCAACGGTAGCTACTGTTACCCCCTGACGGTCACCGACCAGACCTCGCGCTATGTGCTCGCCTGCGAAGCGCTCGAATCGACAAAGGAGACGCCGGTCATCGAGGCCTTCGTGCGGCTGTTCAGGGAGCGCGGCCTGCCCGCCGCCATCCGCTCCGACAACGGGCTCCCCTTCGCTTCGCCTAACGGCCTCTACAATCTCTCGCGCCTGTCGGTGTTCTGGCTCAGGCTCGGCATCGTCATCGAGCGCATCCAGCGGGCAGGCCGCAGCAGAACGGCCGCCACGAGCGCATGCATCTGACCTTAAAGAAAGAGACGACCAGGCCGCCCGGCATGAACATTCTCCAGCAGCAGGCGAGGTTCGACGCTTTCATCAGCGAATTCAACGAGGAAAGGCCACACGAGGCGCTCGCCATGCGCACCCCGGCCGAGCTCTACACGCCGTCCTCAAGAACCTATGACGGCCTGCCGGAACTGGAATACCCCTTCCACGACCGCGACATCCTGGTTACCGCTTGCGGCCGCATCTGCATGCACAGGAAGAAGATCAACGTCTCGACCGTGCTCGCCGGTCAGAGGCTGGGAATCAAGGAGGTCGACGACGGCATTTGGCTCGTCAGCTTCATGCATTACGATCTCGGTTATACCGACTTGGAACAGAGGACCTTGCAGACCATCGACAACCCGTTCGGCACGAGGTTGTCACCCATGTCTTAAGTACAATCTGTTACCTATGTCTCCGGGTTGGACAATCGGAGAACTGGCTGGGGCGCCAGGATTCGAACCTGGGAATGTCGGTACCAAAAACCGATGCCTTACCACTTGGCGACGCCCCAACAGCCGGAGCGTGCCCGCTGTGCGCGCGGCCTTATAGGACGAGCCGGAAGAAAGCTCAATGCCGACATATCGACTATGCGCGACCGGTTCACCAGTTTTGCAATCGTCATTTTGAACGGACCTATTCACCCCACACCGCCATTTCATTGCCGGCCGGATCGACGAAATGGAACCGCCTGCCGCCGGGGAATGAAAAGATCGGCTTGACGATGTGCCGCCGGCATTCTCCGACGGCGCTCAAAGGCTGAATAGTCGGCCCGTAATCGGTGAACGACCACGAGAAGGCCGCGCTGTACACAGCCTTCACGCTGTCCAGCGTTCCGCCCGTCGCTGGCATTTCCAGATAATCGAGTTTTCCGGTCTGTCTTCTGGCTCGGCCTCTTGTTCTTGTCATGTTCTGCGGCGAAAGCGCTTGAAAAGCGAGTCTTTCGGCACGGCTCTTTTCTTAATCGATTGTAGAGGCTGGGCGGCTTGGTCGATGCCTTGCCTTTCGCACTGCAGCATCATATCGCTCGATTTGTCAGTATTTCCAATCTCCTGCAACCGGGGAGCAAGCATGACCAAATGGGTCTACACCTTTGGCGATGGAGCGGCGGAAGGCCGTGCCGGCGACCGCAATCTGCTCGGCGGCAAGGGCGCCAATCTTGCCGAAATGTGCAGCCTGGGCCTGCCGGTGCCACCAGGATTCACTATCACCACCGAGGTCTGCAACGCCTATTACGCCAACGGCCACGCGTATCCGGCCTCGCTGGAAGCGGATGTTGCGGTCGCCCTCGACCATATCGGCCGGCTGACCGGGCGCCGTTTCGGGGATCCGTCGAAACTGCTTTTGGTGTCGGTGCGCTCCGGTGCCCGCGCTTCCATGCCCGGCATGATGGACACCGTGCTCAATCTCGGCCTCAACGACGAGACGGTCGAAGCCCTGGCCGCCGATTCAGGCGACGCGCGTTTTGCCTATGACAGCTATCGCCGTTTCATCCAGATGTATTCCGATGTCGTCATGGGCCTCGACCATGAGGTGTTCGAGGAAATTCTCGAAGACCAGAAGGGCGGCCTCGGCCATGAGCTCGACACCGAGCTTACAGCCATCGAATGGCAAGGCGTAATCGCGCTCTACAAGGCCAAGGTCGAGGAGGAGCTCGGCAAGCCCTTTCCGCAGGATCCGAACGAGCAGCTGTGGGGCGCCATCGGTGCGGTGTTTTCCAGCTGGATGAACAACCGCGCGATCACCTATCGGCGCCTGCACGACATTCCCGAAAGCTGGGGCACGGCGGTCAATGTACAGGCCATGGTCTTCGGCAACATGGGCGACACCTCGGCCACCGGCGTCGCCTTCACCCGCAATCCGTCGACCGGCGAAAAGCAGCTCTATGGCGAGTTCCTGGTCAACGCCCAGGGCGAGGATGTCGTTGCCGGCATCCGCACGCCGCAGAACATCACCGAGGCGGCGCGCATTGCCGCCGGCTCCGACAAGCCGTCGCTGCAGAAGCTGATGCCGGACGCCTTCCAGGCTTTCGTCAGCATCTCCGACCGCCTGGAAAAACATTACCGCGACATGCAGGATCTCGAATTCACCATTGAACGCGGCAAATTGTGGATGCTGCAGACCAGGTCAGGCAAGCGCACCGCCAAGGCAGCGCTGAAGATTGCCGTCGACATGGCCAGGGACGGGCTGATCTCGAAGCAGGAGGCCGTCGCCCGCATCGATCCGGCCTCGCTCGACCAGTTGCTGCATCCCACGATCGATCCGAAGGCGGCGCGCGATATCATCGGCGTCGGCCTGCCGGCATCGCCAGGTGCTGCCACCGGCGAAATCGTGTTTTCCTCGAACGACGCCGAGGAGGCCAAGACACAAGGCCGAAAGGCGATCCTGGTGCGCATCGAGACCAGCCCCGAAGACATCCATGGCATGCATGCGGCCGAAGGCATCCTGACGACGCGCGGCGGCATGACCAGCCACGCCGCTGTTGTGGCGCGCGGCATGGGTAAGCCTTGCGTTTCGGGCGCAGGCTCGCTGCGCGTCGACTACAAGGCCGGCACGCTGATGGCGATGGGATCGACGTTCCGCAAGGGCGATATCATCACCATCGACGGCGGCAACGGCCAGGTGCTGAAAGGCGCTGTACCGATGCTGCAGCCGGAACTCTCGGGCGATTTCGCCGCCATCATGGAGTGGGCCGACGGCGCGCGCCGCATGAAGGTGCGCACCAACGCCGAAACGCCGCTCGATGCGCGCATGGCGCGCTCCTTCGGCGCCGAGGGCATCGGGCTTTGCCGCACCGAGCACATGTTCTTCGACGGCGACCGCATCGTTGCCATGCGCGAGATGATCCTGGCCGATACCGAAAAGGACCGCCGAACGGCGCTGGCCAAGCTGTTGCCGATGCAGCGCTCCGATTTCCTCGAGCTGTTCGAGATCATGGCCGGCCTACCAGTAACGATCCGCCTGCTCGATCCGCCGCTGCACGAATTCCTGCCCAAAACGGAGGAGGAGGTGGCCGAGGTCGCCGCCGCCATGAATGTGTCGCCGGACAAGCTCCGGCGGCGCACCGAAGCGCTGCACGAGTTCAATCCGATGCTCGGCCATCGCGGCTGCCGGCTTGCCGTCTCCTATCCCGAAATCGCCGAGATGCAGGCACGAGCCATTTTCGAGGCGGCCGTGGAGGCCGGCAGGAAGGCCGGCGCGCTGGTGGTCCCCGAAATCATGGTGCCGCTGGTCGGGCTGGTGAAGGAGCTCGACTTCGTCAAGGCACGCATCGATGCGGTCGCCAAAAGCGTGATGGAGGAGACCGGTGTCAGGATCGACTATCTGACTGGCACGATGATCGAACTGCCGCGTGCCGCGATCCGTGCCCAAATCATCGCCGAGGCGGCCGAATTCTTCTCTTTCGGCACCAACGATCTGACCCAGACCACCTTTGGCATCTCACGCGACGATGCCGCCTCGTTCCTCGAGACCTACCGGAAAAAAGGCATCATCGAGCAGGATCCGTTCGTGTCGCTCGACATAGAGGGTGTCGGCGAGCTGGTGCGGATGGCGGCCGAAAAGGGCAGGGCGACGCGGCCCGACATCAAGCTCGGCATTTGCGGCGAGCATGGCGGCGACCCGGCCTCAATCCATTTTTGCGAGAAGGTCGGCCTCGACTATGTCTCGTGCTCGCCATACCGGGTGCCGATCGCCAGGCTGGCCGCCGCGCAAGCGGCGGTGCAGGCTGCAAAGAACGGCCGCGGATAGGAGTTGGAGTCCACCGGCACCTGACCTTACCGATTTGTAACCGAATTCACGCGAACGTGCGCGTCACGGCTCCAAATCCCGACATCGTTTCTGCCCAGTTTCCGGCTCCCGAACCCGCCCCGGTGCAAGAAACAGATGTTGCAGAACCCGCCCGCGCACGTCCGTTCGATTCTCATCCTCCAGACGAAATTCATCGGCGATCTTGTCCTCGCTTCCGCGCTCGCCAGAAACCTGCGCCTCCAATATCCAAAGGCCAGGATAGTGTTCCTTTGCGAGGCGAACTTTGCCAGTTTCCTGTTGGCTCATGGCATCGCCTCGGACGTGGTGGCGTTCCGGCGCGTACGGATGCGTGGCACCCCTGTGCAGCGTGGTCGCGAGCTTTACGCGATGGTGCGCGCTCTGCGCCGGTTCCGGTTTGACCTGACCATCGACCTGGCCGATTCCAAAACCTCACGCATCATCGTCAGGCTCGTCAACGCCAAGACCCGCGTCGGATATGATCCTCCCGAAAAACCGTTGCGCTGGCTGGAACGCCAGCCCGCCAACGTCCTAGCCAAGCCGTTTGGCTTTGGTGGCCAGCATTATCTCTACCGCTATCTTTCGCCCTTGAGGCGCTTGGCGTGGAGTTGCGTGCGCCGGTCCCAACGATTGAGCCGCTGCCGCTGCAGACCGCCAGGGCATCGCGCTTCTCGACCGGCATCATCTCCGGCGTAACGCCTTCATAGCCGTTCATGCAGGAGCGAGCTTCCGGGGGCGGCAATGGCAGCCGGAACGTTTTGCGCTGGCGATCGACGAGATCTCGCGGCAGACTGGGTTGGACTTCCTGCTTGTCGGCGGCCCCGATGAACGGGCATCTGCCGAGCGCATCATCGCCAAGGCCGCTTCGCCGGTCGTCAACGTGGTCGGGGCGCTGTCGCTGGCAACCCTGCTGGCGGTCCTCGGCCAGGCACGCCTGTTCCTGGGGAACGAGAGTGGCCCGATGCACATGGCCGCCGCCCGCGGGAACGCCGGTTGTCGGCCTGTTCGGCCTGACCGACCCGGCCGTCTGGAGGCCTGTCGGCGTGGCCAGTGTTACGCCGCGGCCCTCCATGCCTTGCGAGTGCATAGCCAGGGACCTGTGCCGCCGATCCGATCCGAGCAAGGCTTGCTGCGTCTGGCGACTTGAAGTCAAAGCGATGGTCGACGCGGTGCTCGCGATTCTTTCACGTAAGGTTAAGGACGTGGAGCACGCATTGTGACCTCGCGCTTGCCAAAGGTCAGGCCGGCGATCAAATTGCCCCTGCCGACGCTTTTGCAGGCGCATCGTCCCGATTTCCGCCTTGATGGCGGTCTTGGGGTCGCCGCTTCAACTTTGATCCGGCCGACCTGGAAATAATCGATGCGCCCGTTCCAAAAGTATTTTTGCGCCATCGCGATATCGCTGTGGGCTGTTTCTCCTGGCAACGCCCAGTTGCTCGTCGCACCGACGCTGCACATCAAGGCCGAGGCGGGCGGCGGCCGCGTCGCGCTGACGCTCGATGCGTGCGGCGGAAGGACCGACCCACGGATTGTCTCGGCGCTGGTGGAAAACAAGATTCCTGCCACCATTTTCGTCACCGGCATCTGGCTGAAGCACAACGCCGCCGCCGTCGAGCTCATGCGGGCGCATCCCGAACTGTTTGAATTGGAAAACCATGGCGGCCGCCATGTCCCGGCTGTCGACACGCCGCAAAAGATCTACGGCATTCGCAGTGCCGGCAGCCCGGAGGCCGTGCTGGCCGAGGTCGAATCGGGTGCTGCCGCTCTTGCCGTGACCGGCGAACCGGCGCCGAAATGGTTTCGGGGCGCGACCGCCGAATACAGCCCGTCGGCAATCGCGATGATACGCAAGCTTGGCTTCAAGATCGCCGGATTCTCAATCAACGGCGACGGCGGCTCATTGCTCGGCGCAAAAGAGACCGCCCGGCGCATTGCCGCGGCGAAGGACGGCGACGTCATCATCGCTCACATCAATCAGCCGACCCATGCGGCCGGCGAAGGCGTGGTGCAGGGACTTCTGGCGCTGAAGGCCAAGGGCCTCACCTTCGTGCGTCTCGACGATGCCGACGGCGTCGGCGATCAAGGCACCACCGACTGATCAGTCGGGCGTCGCCTCGATGGTCACCTTGTTCGGATAGAACGCGCCGTGATCGCGGATATCGGCCATCTCGTCGAACGGCCGCTCATAGGCCCACATCGCATCCTTGCCTGCATCGCCGGCGGGCAGCACGCTCCAATAGCTGGCATCGCCCTTATAGGGGCAATGGGTCGAGTGTTCGGTCTTGCCAAGCTGTTTGAAGTCGATGTCGCCGAACGGAATGTAGAAAACCGGGGGGTAGGGCGATTCGGTCAGCACTTTGACCTTGTTGGACGAAGCGATGACGACATCGCCGGCGCGCACCGTCATGGTGCCCTTGTAAGGCTCGATGGTGATGATCTTGCCGGGATTGCGCTGAAAGCCGGGTGCCGGGTTTGCGATCTGGTCCATGTCGAATCTCCTTGCCTCAACCCCAAGATGTGTCTGGCAAGAGCCTTGCGCAAGACCTGCCTGCCACCAGGCGGGCGTCGCCCGCGGGGAGAAGTCTCGCCTCTTTCTTCCGCTTCGCCGAAAACTCAGGCGGCGGCCTGGAATGCGTCCATCAGCCCGGCATAGGCGGCGGCAATGCCGGCCACCGGATTGGTGCTTTTCGAGGTGGTCTCGACCTTCAGCGCACCACCGCTGGTCGGCAAGGTGAGCAGCAGGAACTGGCGATTGCCGCCGTCGCCGACGCAGGCGGCAGCGACGTGCTGACTTTCGCCCTCGTTCTCGACGCACATCTTGAACAAGAGCGTGCCGCCGACCGCCTCGAGGGCGCCACCGACGACCTCGACGAATTCATCTTCGGAAACGGCTTTGGCGTCAGGCACCAGATCGGCCTGCGCGACGTCGGCCGCCACCAGATCGGCCAGACTTTCGGCAAGGGTATTTTCGAGGGCTTTGTCGTCGAGCTGCGCGTCCATGCGAACCTCTTTCATTCGCCAATCGCGCCCCGCCGTTGATCAACGTTAACGCCGAGCATGGCCGGATTGTGGCGAATTCGGCCTCAATTGGCTCCATGCCCCGCTCCAGCCCGATCCTGGCTGGACAATCCGCCGGTTCGTCCCACAATGGCGAAAAAACAACGGGAGGAACAAGATGCTCGGGCTGATGCAGGAATGGCCGCTGCTTTGCCATAAGCTGATCGACAATGCCGAGAGGCAGCACGGCAGCCGCGAAATCGTGTCGCGTTCGATCGAGGGGCCGATCGTGCGCAGCACATATGCCGAAATCCATGATCGTGCCCTGAAGGTCGCCGAGCGGCTCGAGCGTGACGGTTTCGGGCTTGGCGACCGCATCGCGACCCTGGCCTGGAACACCGCGCGCCACATCGAGGCCTGGTACGGCATCATGGGTGTCGGCGCCATCTATCACACGCTCAACCCGCGGCTCTTTCCCGAGCAGATCACCTGGATCATGAACAATGCCGGGGACAAGGCGATCTTCGTCGACCTGACCTTCCTGCCGCTGCTCGAAAAGATCGCCGGCGCGGTCAAGTCGCTGAAGCAGGTTATCGTGCTGACCGACAACGCGCATATGCCGGAGACTGCGCTGCCCAATGTGGTTGCGTACGAAGAATGGCTTGCAGAAGCCGACGGCAAGTTCGCCTGGAAGACATACGACGAAAACACCGCCGCCGGTATGTGCTACACCTCGGGCACGACGGGCGACCCGAAAGGCGTCCTCTACAGCCATCGTTCGAACGTGCTGCACGCAATGATCGCCGCCATGCCCGACGCCATGGGCCTGTCATCGCGCGATACCATATTGCCGGTCGTGCCGATGTTCCACGCCAATGCCTGGGGCCTTGCCCAGAGCGCCCCGATGGTCGGCGCCAAGCTGGTCATGCCCGGCTGCAAAATGGATGGCGCTTCGCTCTACGAGCTGCTCGACACCGAGCAGGTGACCTTCAGCGCCGCCGTGCCGACGGTGTGGATGATGCTCCTCCAGTATCTGGAAGAGACCGGCAAGAAACTGCCCTATCTGCAGAAAGTCGTCATCGGCGGCTCGTCCTGTCCACGCGCGCTCACGACGAAGTTCCAGGACAGTTACGATGTCCAAGTCGTCCACGCCTGGGGCATGACCGAGATGTCGCCGCTCGGCACGCTGTGCACCCTGAAGCCGGATTACGCCGGGCTGAAGGGCGAGGCCCGCCTCGGCGTCCAGCAGAAACAAGGCTTTACACCGTTCGGCATCGAAATGAAGGTGACGGACGACGCCGGCAACGAACTGCCATGGGACGGCAAGACCTTCGGCCGGCTCAAGGTCCGCGGGCCGGCCATCGCGCGCGCCTATTATGGCGGCATCGGATCCGAACAGTTCGATCAAGACGGCTGGTTCGATACCGGTGACGTCGCGCATATCGACCCCGGAGGCTATATGCAGATCACCGACCGCGCCAAGGACGTGATCAAGTCGGGCGGCGAATGGATCTCGACCATCGAGCTCGAGAACCTCGCGGTCGGCCATCCCGATGTGGCGGAGGCCGCCGCCATCGGCATTCCGCATTCGAAATGGGGCGAGCGGCCTTTGCTCGTGGTGGTGCGCAAGCCGGGCAGGGAGCCGACCAAGACGGATATTCTCGCTTTCATGGACGGCAAGGTGGCGAAGTGGTGGATGCCGGACGACGTCGCTTTTGTCGGCGAAATCCCACACACCGCTGCCGGCAAGATCCAGAAGATTACCTTGCGCCAGCAGTTCCGGGATTATCACCTGCCGACGGATTGACCGCAGATGCGGCGTCTTTGCGTCTTCAAGCCGCCGCTGAAAGGCACTATGCCTTTGTTCGGGTTGGGGCAGCGCGGAAAACAATGACGGGAATTCCCGAGCGACAAACGTCGAGGGCTGCCGGTTGGTCGCGGCGCGCCGGCGCGTTTTCGGCGGTCCTGCTGCTGACGGTTCTTATCGGCCACCGATATGACCTCGTCGAGACGCCGGCATTCCTGTGGGTGCTTGGTATTGTCGCGTTGCTGGCCGCGGTTGCGCTTTTGTTTGCCGGGTTTGCCTTTGCGCGACTGTGGAATTTCGGCGATCGCGGCGGCCATGACCTGACCGCCGGCGCCTTGCTGGCGATTCTGGTGCTCATGCCTTACGCTGTCGCGGCCTATTGGGCGGCGACCTATCCGCCCGTGCGCGACATCTCGACTGATTTTGACGACCCGCCGGCGCTCGATATTTCTACCCGGACAAAGGACATGAACGAGCTTTTGCCGCCGTCGCCCGGCGAGCAGCGCCTGCAAATCGAAGCTTATCCGCTTGTTACCGGACGCAGCTACACCTTGCCTTTCGATCGCGTTCTGGAGGCGGTCAAAACCGTGCTCGATCGGCGCGGCTGGCAGCTCACGGCGCCATTTCCCGACGCAGCAGGGCAAAGCGACGTGACGGTCGATGCGCTGGCTAAGAGCTTGCTGCTTGGCCTTCCCGCCGATGTCGCCATCCGCGTGACCGATGACGGCGATGCGGTCATCGTCGATATGCGCTCGGCCTCGCGTTACGGCCGCTACGACCTTGGCGACAATGCAGCGCGCATCACCGACTTCCTTGCCGAACTCGACCAGGAAGTCGCCGGCCAGGTGGGCGTGGCGCCGGCGGAATGATATCGGAAGGGTACTACTTTGCCGGCGAATAGATGCCGTCGATAGCCGGCGCGCCATCGGTGTGAACCAGGCCGCGCGCCACCAGGTCTTCCAGGTGGGCAAGCACCGACAGGCCGGCCGCGCCATGCAGGCGCGGGTCGGTGTCCCGATAGATTACCTCCACCATGTCCTTGATTGTCCGGTCGCCGCTGTTGATCCGCTCCAGAATTGCCCGTTCGCGCATTTTGCGATGCGTTTTCAATCCGCGCATGAAGCTGCGCGGCTCGGTCACCGGCCCGCCATGACCGGGCAGCAGCAGCCGGTCGTCACGTTCGATCAGCCGATCGAGCGATGTCATGTAGTCGGCCATCGCGCCATCCGGCGGCGCGACGATCGTGGTTGCCCACGCCATGACGTGATCGGCCGAGAAAAGGATGCCGGTTCCCTCCAGCGCGAAGGCCGCGTGATTGGCGGTATGGCCGGGCGTCAGCACCGTCCGGATCGCCCAGCCGTCGCCGTCGATCACCATATCGTCCGGCAGCGCGATATCAGGAACAAAGTCGGCGTCGGCGCTGGCATCGAGCGGATTGACCTCGCCGGTGCGCAACGGCCGCGCCGGGCGATGCCGGCCCTCCGCCAGAACCACCGCACCCGTATGCTGCTTCAGCCGCGCCGCCAGCGGCGAATGGTCGCGATGCGTGTGGCTGACGAAGATATGGCTGACCGGCCTGGTCCCGATCGCTTCGAGCAGTGTTCGAAGATGTGCCTCGTCATCCGGTCCGGGATCGATCACCGCCAGCGTCTCGCGCCCGACGATATAGCTGTTGGTTCCGTGAAAGGTGAACGGGCTTGGGTTCCTGGCGGTGACGCGTTGAATACCAGGCGCAACGGCTACGCCCTGGCCGTAGGCCGGATCGAAGCGTGTATCGAATTTCAGCGCCATGCGAACGTCGCGACCTTTTTTGGGGCGAGGGCAAAACCGATTGCCGCATAGCACGGAAGCCAATATAGGAAAACGCAAGGCCGCGTTCGGCGGCAATCCGGAACGGGGAAGACCATGGCAATTGCAACGACGATGCGTCCGCTCATTTCTCTCGCTTTGCCTGAAAGGGGCGCGGCCCGGCTGGCAGGACAGCTTTTGCTGGCGATCGCCGGAACGCTGCTGCTGATCTTGTCTGCCAAGACCAAAGTCATGCTCGGACCGGTCGATATCTCGATGCAGACGCTCGCCGTCTTCCTGATCGCTGCCTCCTTCGGCATGCGTCTCGGCGTCGCCACGCTGCTTCTCTACATGGCCGAGGGCGCATTGGGCCTTCCGGTCTTCCAGAGCACGCCCGAAAAGGGCATCGGTATCGCTTACATGCTCGGCTCGACCGGCGGTTATCTAGCCGGCTTCGTCGTCATGGCGGCGATCGTCGGCTGGGCTGCCGACCGTGGCTGGGATCGTCATCCTATCAAGCTCTTCAATGCCATGCTGGTGGC
This sequence comes from Mesorhizobium sp. M0145, assembly GCF_040322355.1. Lineage (NCBI taxonomy): Bacteria > Pseudomonadati > Pseudomonadota > Alphaproteobacteria > Hyphomicrobiales > Phyllobacteriaceae > Mesorhizobium > Mesorhizobium sp. M0145. The sequence continues at coordinate 54,491 of NZ_JAMYTK010000018.1, read as the reverse complement.
CGAGATCGTCATGATGGCAATGGGCTTTGCCTGGCTGGCGCTGTTGATCGGCCCGGAAAAATCCTGGCAGTTCGGGGTGTTGCCCTTTGTCGTCGGTGATCTGATCAAGGTTGCGCTGGCCGCGAGCCTGGTGCCGGCTGTCTGGTCGCTGCTGAAGCGGTCGTGAAGCCGGTCGAGCGGAACTGAAGTCAGAACGGAACTGCACGTTGCATCGCTGTCACCATGTTGTTGCCTGAACCCCATGACTCGATGGTAACCTGTTCTGCGCGACAATGGTTTTTCGCCGTAGTTGGTGTGGCCGTGTAGGATCTTTCTCGCTGGCGGCAGGCTTGTGCGCGACGCCATCCGTCACATTAGCTTCAAGTCGACGGACTAAGTACCAGAACCAACGGGCGATTCGTCACGACCAGCGTAACCAAGCACCTACGTATGGAAATAAATTGCTCGACATAGCATCTCAGCCAGCTGAAAAAGAAAGCGGCTCGATGATTATTTAGGCACAGCTAAATTTCTGGACAATGTGTAGGAAATTCTTAACCCAACGGCCTTGACTCTAGTGGCTTGGTTGCTTGCTGGTATCCACACACTGTCGTAACCGTTGACCTGAGATCATGCCGCCGACCGCCGAAGGAAGACACGTGAGTAGCGCGGAAAAAAGAACGAGCAAGGCGACCACCCTGTCGCCTGAGCCGACGGCCGCGCCGGCAACTCGCTGGTATGCGGCCAGCGTCTTTCCCGGGAAGGAGCATGTCGCGGAGCGGCATCTCCGGATCCAGGGATTCCAGCCCTTTGTGCCTCGCTGCGAGAAAACCGTGCGTCATGCCCGGCGGCTCGAAACACGAGTTGCGGCTTATTTCCCCGGTTATATGTTCGTCGCCATCGACATCGCGTCGCAACGTTGGCGCTCGATCAACGGAACGTTCGGTGTGCGTTCCCTCGTCACGCAAGGGGACCGGCCTTTGCCTGTCCCCTCCGGTCTGGTAGAGCGCTTCATTGCGTTGACCGGCAGGCACGGCCTGCTCGATTTCAGCGGCGGCCTCGCAGCCGGTGCTTCGGTTCGGATCCTTTCCGGCCCTTTCGCGGAAATGATCGGTCGCCTTGACCGGCTCGATCCAGCCGGAAGGGCTCGGGTTCTGGTTGCCATCATGAATGGCGAGATACCTGTCGACCTTGATGCCAGGGAGCTCGTCGCCATCGCATAGTCGTAAGCATCGAAGTGCGGCGAGGCGATGCAAATTGTTGTAGGATCGGCTCTCGGGTTTTCACCCGGGAGTGCGGTAGCCGTCTTTCGGTAGGGAGTGGGCGCTGTCTGGCGAGATCGTCTTATCGGCGCTGATTGAGAGAGTACGCGATATGCGGATAACAATGATTGGTGCCGGCTATGTGGGGCTCGTCTCGGGCGCCTGCTTCGCCGATTTTGGCCATCAGGTCTGCTGCGTCGATCGTGACGCGGAAAAGCTTGCCATGCTCAAACTCGGCAAGATACCGATCTACGAGCCAGGGCTCGACGACCTCGTCACGACCAACACCGCGCAAGGTCGCTTGCGTTTCGACGACAATCTGGCCGATGCGGTTTCTCAATCGGATGTCGTCTTCATCGCCGTGGGCACGCCGTCGCGGCGTGGCGATGGGCACGCCGATCTGTCCTTCGTCTACGATGCGGCCGCCGAAGTTGGCCGCGCGCTCAAGGGGTTTACGGTCGTGGTGACGAAATCGACCGTCCCTGTCGGTACCGGCGATGAGGTGGAACGGATCATCCGCGAGCAAAATCCCGCCGCCGATTTTGCGGTGGTCTCCAATCCGGAATTTCTTCGCGAAGGATCGGCAATCGAGGACTTCAAACGGCCCGACCGCATCATTGTCGGGACCGATGCCGAACGGGCCAAAGCCGTCATGGGCGAGATCTACCGTCCCCTCTCGTTGAATGTCGCGCCGATATTCTACACAAGCCGGCGTACGGCGGAGCTTACCAAATATGCCGGCAACGCGTTTCTGGCCATGAAGATCACCTTCATCAACGAAATTGCCGATCTCTGCGAGCGGTTGGGGGCCGATGTGCAGGACGTCGCGCGCGGCATCGGCATGGACAACCGCATCGGTGCGAAGTTTCTTCATGCCGGGCCAGGCTACGGTGGCTCCTGTTTCCCGAAAGATACGTTGGCACTGGTCAAGACCGCGCAGGACGCGGCAAGCCCCGTGCGGCTTATTGAAACGACGGTCTCGATAAATGACCAGCGCAAACGGGCGATGGCGCGCAAGGTGGTCGAGGCCTGCGGCGGCTCGGTTCGCGGCAAGACCATCGGTATCCTCGGCCTTACGTTCAAGCCGAACACCGACGATATGCGCGATGCTCCCTCATTGGCCATCATTCAGGCGCTCAAGGACGCGGGCGCTTCGATCAAGGCCTATGATCCGGTCGGCATGGAGCAGGCACGCAAGATGATCGAGGGCATTGCATTCGGGGAAAGCGCCTACGCGGTAGCTGACGGCGCGCACGCGATCGTCATCGTCACCGAGTGGAACGCGTTTCGGTCACTGGATCTGAAGCGGCTTCGTGCAGTCATGGCGACGCCGGTGATGGTCGACCTGCGAAACGTCTACCGCGGCGAGGACGTCGTGAAGGAAGGCATAGCCTATTCGAGCGTCGGCCGAGAGCGGCATCCTGTCCAGTGAGCGTCCAACAAGAGCCGACGGCAATTTTGAATCTTCGGGGTTAAACGTTCCTGCAGAGAACAAGGTAAGCAGGCAAAAAGCATTTGAAGAGACTTGGAATTCAGTAACTCGCAACAGAGATTTTGAACTTGAATATAGTGATGATGAATCGGCCAAGACAGCGCCACCTCGTGCACAGGGTCAGGTTTCAACTCCTGGGCGGTTTGGCTTTCGCAATCATGCTCCCTGTTCTTGTCAGGATTTTATTTGATCCATCAATTCTATATTATTCAAACCTGCAGATTACCATCTTCGCAGGCGTTATCGCGCATACAATAGGTTATTTTGCTTTTCGACGTATAGGGAATTTCCCGGGCATCGCGGCCTCGGGCTACATATTTCCGACATTTGCTTTTTCTTACGGGATTGTATATTTGGCGATTTTCCTGTTTAGGATTGAATATAGCGGTTTCCAGGCGGCCAGCAGCTTGACGTTGTCAATTCTCTGGTACTTTGTCTTGACCATCATAAGCCGGCGCCTTGACCCTTACAGTCTTGCTGTGGTTCCAGGCGGCGCCGTTGATCGCCTGGAGGAGATAGGCGGGGTAAACTGGCATTGGCTTGTATCCCCTGAAATGATCATTGAGCGCGTCAACGGCGTCGTTGCCGATCTGCGCGCTGATCTGTCCGACGATTGGGAGCGCTACATCGCCGACCGGGCGCTTGCGGGCGTTCCGGTCTACCATGTCAAGCAAATCACCGAATCGCTGACTGGTCGCGTCGAAATCGAGCATTTATCCGAAAACACGCTGGGCTCGCTTAATCCCAATCAGGCCTATATCAAGATCAAACAGGCGATTGACTGGGTCTGTGCGCTGTTGGCGCTGATCGTGCTGGCGCCCTTCCTGTTGTTGATAGCGATGATGATCAGGCTGGAATCTCCCGGACCCGCCATATTTCGACAGGAGCGCCTCGGTTTCGGCGGAAAGTCCTTCACGGTCTACAAGTTCCGGACGATGACCGTCAGTGAACCAGAGGCGGCAAACGTTCGCAGTCTGGCCGTCACCAAGCCGGGTGACAGCAGGGTTACCCGGCTCGGCCGCTTCCTTCGCAGAAGCAGAATTGACGAGTTGCCGCAGCTGATTAATATCGTTCGTTCGGAAATGAGCTGGATTGGACCTCGCCCTGAGGCGACAGTGTTGTCATCCCACTATTCGGTGGCGTTGCCATTCTATCGCTACCGAAACATCGTGCGCCCTGGTATCTCTGGATGGGCTCAGGTGAATCAGGGATATGTGTCGGAAGATGACGACGAGACCGAGAAGCTGCACTATGACTTCTATTACATCAAGAATTTCTCGCCGTGGCTTGATTTCGTTATCGTGCTGAGAACGCTAAAAACTCTGCTAAGTGGATTCGGATCTCGATAGAGACCGTTCTGAATTTTGGCTACCATCGAAATTTATCTGTCGAACACTGCGCCGGGATAATGCTTGGCGGGTAATGTTTTCTGAAGCTGCCGAAGGGTATGAAATGAGCCGAAAAACCGCGCTAATTACAGGCATCACCGGCCAGGATGGTGCTTATCTCGCAGACCTCCTGCTCGCCAAGGGATATGCAGTCCACGGCATCAAGCGGCGTTCGTCGTCTTTCAATACTGGCCGTATCGATCATCTCTATCAAGACCCGCATGAAACCGGCGTCAATTTTTCGTTGCATTATGGCGACATGACCGATGCGACGAACCTGATCCGCATAATCCAAGAAGTGCAGCCCGACGAGATCTACAATCTAGCGGCGCAATCGCATGTCCAGGTGAGCTTCGAGACCGCGGAATATACCGCGAATGCCGACGCGATCGGTACGTTGCGCCTTCTGGAAGCCATCCGGCTGCTTGGCCTGACAAAAAAGACGCGGTTCTATCAGGCGTCGACCTCCGAGCTCTATGGCAAGGTGCAGGAAGTTCCGCAGAAGGAAACGACGCCTTTTTACCCTCGCTCGCCCTATGCGGCCGCAAAGATCTATGGCTACTGGATCACGGTGAACTACCGCGAAGCCTATGGCATTCACGCTTCCAACGGAATTCTGTTCAACCATGAAAGCCCAATGCGGGGCGAAACATTCGTGACCCGCAAGATCACCCGAGCCGCCGCGGCTATGAGCCTCGGCCTTCAGGACAAGCTTTATCTTGGCAACCTGTCTGCCGAGCGCGATTGGGGACATGCGCGCGACTATGTCGAAGGCATGTGGAGGATCCTCCAGCAGGAAACCCCGGACGACTATGTGCTGGCCACAGGGATCAAGAACTCCGTTCGGAAATTTGTCGAACTCGCCTTTGCCGAAGTGGGGATTCGCATTCAATGGAACGGCTCCGGGGTCGACGAAAAGGGTGTCGATACGAAAACCGGCAGGATATTGGTCGAGGTCGATCCGCGCTATTTCCGGCCGACCGAGGTCGACCTGCTGCTAGGTGACCCTTCGAAGGCCGAACGGATCCTAGGCTGGAAGGCGACGACATCGCTTGATGAGATGGTGCGCGAGATGGTTCAATCCGACCTCAAGGTGGTGGCGCGCGAATTCGAGCATCGCCGGCTTGACGAAGAGCACAATCGCAAAGCGGCCCGATAGTCGCGACGAGTCCCCCGCGAACATGAGGATTTCCGTTCTAACGGTCTGCTGGAACTCGGCGGCAACAATTCGTCATACGCTCGACAGTTTCTTTGCCCAGGATCACCAGGACAAGGAACTGATCGTCGTCGACGGTGCCTCGACCGACGAGACGCTCACAATAGTTCGTTCCTATGCCGGGCAAGGATTGCAGATCATCAGCGAGCCCGACCGCGGCATGTATGACGCGTTGAACAAGGGGCTGGCACTTTGCACGGGTGAGGCGATCGGAGCCCTTAACGCGGACGACGCATTTCACGACGCTTCCGTGCTCGGCAAGATCAGCGAGGCGCTCGCTGAAAGCGATATTGTCCACGGCCACCTCGACTTCGTTGAAAACCATGAAAGCAAGCGAGTGGTCCGGCGCTGGCGAGCAGAATCAAGACCCCACGATGGGTTCCGCTCCGGCTGGATGCCTGCCCACCCGACCTTCTATGTCCGCCGCGCCGTTGCCGAAAAAAACGGGCCGTTCGACCTGTCACTCAAAGTCTCCTCCGACTACGACTGGATGCTGAGAGCCGTCGAGCTCCACGGATTCAGGATAGGGACAATCGATCAGGTCCTCGTCGACATGATGATCGGGGGAGCCAGCACAAGGAGCTTCCGTTCGCACCTTGGGCATAATCTGGAAGCGCTGCGTTCCCGACGCCGGTGGCTCGGATCAGGTCCGGTCGACTACGCGCTTATCGCAAAGCCGGCACGGAAGTTGGGACAATTCTTGTCCAAACAACCTCTCAAGTCCAAGGGATAGAGACCTGGCGGTGCTCGATAGGGGCGGCGTTTCATCGGACGCAGTGATGCGGGACGGTACGCCGTGAACGACAGCAAGCCGTCCAATGCAGATATCGGAAGTGCAGCAGAGCCTCGTCACCAAAGCATGGGAATCATATATGTGAAATCGGGTTCGGGACACAGGCAGTCTTATGCTGACCTGTTGGGACCGGTTTTGGGCTTGTCTCCTGTAATGGGGCCAATGTCACGGGCTCTTAAAAAAAGACTGCTGGCGGCCGATCGTCTCTTTTTTGCGACGCTCGATGACGACCTGGTTTCTTTTGCCTCGATAGCTCTTCGGCGGGCGGCTCTTGGCAGGGCGACTGTTGCATTGTTTTTAGGGCCGCAGTCCTGCTTCGGACCCTTCAACTTCAAGCGATTTCTTAAGAAAAGCATTTTTGTTGTTCTGAGGCTTGTGCCAAAGGTCACGGTCGCGAGTATCATACCTCTCAGTCTGGCTCCGGAATATGGCAGCGTTGTCGATGTCGGCCTTCACGATCCGCAGTGGTGGGACATGCACGACGGTCACGTCTTGAGGCAGCCCGGCCATACGCCAGTGGCGACTGAAGTCCACCGCCTGGCTGCCGGTCGGCCGATCGTCTGCTGGCTTGGTTCAGCCTCGGTGCACAAAGGCTTTGCCTTCATGGTGGAAATTCTCGAGGCCAATCCGGATATCGCCAAACGGGTGTATTTTATAAGCGCTGGTACGGCGAAATCGGAGCAGGCATTGGCTTCCCGGTTCAAATCGATGGGAGGAATGCATATTGACCGGCGGCTCACCGATGCCGAGTGGGAAAGCCTGTATGGTGTCGCCGACGCAGTGTGGGCCTGCTACGATCCGAGATACGATCAGGCGTCGGGAGTTTTTGGCCGGGCACTGCAATTTGGCGTTCCCGCGATTGTGCGGCGTGGCTCGTTGATCGAGACGGCAGCTCGGAAGTTCGCCGCTCCGGTCCATGCGATCGATTTTGGCGACTGTCACGCGGCTGCAACTGAGCTAAACAAGATTGCCAAGGCAGACCGGGGCACGGCGGCAACAAAAGAACGTGAGCAAAGGATAGGGTCGTGGCGCAGTGATTTCATCTCCTTCACGATGCGCGCCTTGGAAGGATCATGCATGCCAGCACCGGATTCTTCGAGGGAGCGGCATGACCAAGCCTGATACCCCATCTTATAACCCGGACCATGGCATTGTGGCTGCTCATAAATGGTGAAGAAAGTATTGTATTTCCATCATGCGACCGCCCTGGGAGGTGCGCCGAAGAGTTTGGCATTGTTGATAAAATCGTTGGATCGCAAGGAATTCTCTCCAATAGTGGCAATGCCGCTTCGCCCGGGGAATTCCGGCGTTCGCGAGTTATTCGAAGGTGCCGGGGCTGAGGTAATCGAGGAAAGGGACATTCGACCGTTCCATGGATCGACAGTCGCACCGTGCAAGGACGTGAAGTCGAAGATACACGCGATACTTTCCTTTCCGCTTCTCGTCGGATGCGCTAGAAAGCTTGTTCGTGATATACGGCCCGATCTTGTTCACCTGAACTCTACCTGCATGGTAGCGGCCGCCAAGGGGACGCATGAGGCCGATCCCTCGATCCCCGTCATTGCTCACGTTCGTGAACCGATCCTGCACAACTGGTGGGGCAATATTCTTCGCAGTTTGAATAAAAAGCACGTCGACTATTTCGTTGCTATCGACAAAGCAGGTCTGGATAGCGTCGGCGCTTCCGCTACCCCGGCATCGGTTGTCTACAATAGTGTCGATAGCAGTCTCTTCCGTACGCCGGACGAAGGCGTTGCTGAGTTGAGGCGGAAATTTGGATGGGGAGATGGCGATGTCATATTCCTCTCACTGTCACGAATTGCGGAGTCGAATGGCATTCTGCCGTTCGTACAGGCGGTCAACTCGCTTGAGACAAACCTTCCCGAATGCGCTCGGTTTGTATTTGCAGGTTTTGGAAAAAACCAAGAAGGCTATGGAAAAGCAGCATTGGAGGCGATAAACGCAAGCCGCCGGTGCAGCGCCATGCCATTCATAGATGACATCGTTCCCGTTCTCACGGCCAGTGACGTCGTAATTGCACCCTTTCTGACAAGTCACAGTGCTCGGTGCATTTTCGAAGGAGCATCGGCGGGACGCCCGGGCTTGGTGACCCGCTTGCCGAATTTGCTTGAGCTGATCGAAGAAGGTAGAACCGGCTTGAGTTTCGAAATGGCCTCTTCCGCCGGTCTTCTTGAGGCGATTGAAAAACTCTGCCGGCGCGATACCCGGCTCGCTATGGGACGGAGCGCACGCCAGTTCGCAATGGCCAGGTTCCACATCGATCAAAACGTCGCGGCAATTCAAATGGTTTATCGCGATCTGTCAGAATCAGGCCGTTGATGTCTCCCTTTAAGTTACTTGATCGAAGTGAGCGCCTGTTCTGGAATGCAATTGCAACGCTTCAGTTTGCGGTGAGGCGCAGGAAGAGGCCTCGTGGCTTGTCCGTGCTCGGGCCAATTGGGCTAGGAGGGGCGGGCGTCCTCGAGATCGGAGATCACGTAACTGTCGTCAGCAAATCCAGGTTCAATCGAGCCGGCATAAATCATCCCACTCAGCTGGTTGTTGGGTCGTCAGGAAGACTCTCTATAGGAGACAATGTTGGGATTTCTGGAGCGTCTATTTTTTGTGTCGAGAACATTGCTATTGGAAATAATGTTCTGGTCGGAGTGAATTGCAATATTTTCGACACCGACTTTCACGCCGTCGACTATCTGGATCGGCGGCAAGGGCGGGGTACTCTTTCCGGGCCAATCGTGATTGAGGACGATGTCTGGCTCTGCGCCAACGTGACCGTTCTGAAAGGGGTGAGGATTGGTGCACGCTCGGTCATTGCGGCCGGGAGCGTCGTCACCTCCGACATCCCGCCGGATTGCCTGGCTGGCGGCGTGCCCTGCAAGGTCATACGGTCCCTGGATACCCGCGCATGCGGGGTCGAGTGAATGATGAACTGTTTCCTCAACATCGCCCCGATGGCCGGCAACGGTTTGGTGATAACGTCCTGCATGACCATAGTATGTTGTTTCGTTAAAGGGGGCGGGCGAAGCAGATTGCGGCATATGCCACCTAGCTACGCGAATGGCCCCGTGACCAGCCGACAATTGCGCAGTGGGCTGTTATTGTGACGAAGGGCCCATCCGATCGTTCTGATACATCGATAGATTCAGCACTGTCTAATGAGCATTTAACGCGCGATCTCGGGAGACGCACGGCATCTGGAGGGATTATAGCCCTCTGCACCCAGGCTTTAATTCTTCTCACACAAGTCGGCTACATGGCGCTGATGGCACGTTTGCTCCAGCCCGATGACTTCGGTCTGGTGGCCATGGCAGCGTCCGCCACGGCGTTTGTCGGAGTCTTCGCCGACTTGGGTCTGTCGATGGTGACCATCCAGCGCAAGGAGGTTGATCATGACACCATCAGCGCTCTATTTTTCGTCAATCTTGGCGTCGGTTTCGCTCTCATGCCGCTGACATGGCTGATGGCGCCGGTCGCAACCTGGCTCTTTAATGACTCTCGCGTTTTTCACCTTATCCTGGTTCTGGCGGTAGCCATTCCGATCACTGCGACCGGTGCGCAGCACAAAGCGCTGTTGGTTCGCAACATGCGTTGGATGTCATTGCAAAGTGTGAATCTTGGCAGTCTCCTGTGTGGATTTGCTGTCGGTATTGCAATGGCATGGGGCTGGGATTTCAAATACTGGTCCCTCGCTGCGGCGACGCTCACCACGGCTTTGGTTGGCACGGTCGCCCAGTGGATGCTGTCACCTTGGCGTCCGACCAAGGTCGCGAATTGGAAAAATGCAAGATCGGCCATTAATTTTGGAATCCATTACAGTGGATCCCAATTCACAAATTACATCAACCGCCAATCTGACAATGTGCTGATCGGCTGGAAATCCGGTCCCGGCGAACTCGGATTCTACACCCGCGCCTATTCTTTGTTCATGTTGCCGATAACGCTCGTCAGTGGACCAATTGGCTCGGTTATCATTCCAATGCTGAGCCGACTCCAAACCCAGCCCGACAAGTGGGCTAGAACCTACCTCAGCGCTATGCGACTTACACTCATGATGAACACGATATTGTGTATCCTCATTACCATCAATGCGGAACAAATTGTAGCGCTCGTTTATGGAGAGAACTGGTCGAAGTCCGGTACTATTTTGATGGTACTTTCGTTGTCCCTCATTACGAGTATTTCCGGTCAGTTTGGTGGCTGGGCGCTCATCTCTGTGGGTCGAGCTCGCGAGCTATTTATATTTTCTATATTTTCGTCGGCTATTCGCTTTGCGGCCTTCTTATTTGCTGTTCAATGGGGTGCCTCTGGAGTTGCGCTTGCGTGGTCTATCACCTCATGGGTATTTACCCCAGTACTTTGGATTTATGCAACAAGAGATACAAAGCTTAGATTTGCGGACCTTATGAAGGCGGCGGGGCCCTTCTTCTTTGCTTATGTTGTGGTCGTCGCCTTGTTTCACTTTTCTGGGATTTCGTTCGGCCTCTCATCTGACACCTTATCTCTGCCAGCCGGGGGCAACATCGTGTTGAACTCGACCATCACGATCGCAATCTATGCAATTTTTGTCGTTGCTCCGTATCGTTTCGCCGGCTCCATGTTAGGGGACATGCGGCTTTTTCTGGATAAAGACGAACGTCAGAGGACCTAAATCGTTGAAAATAATTGTTGAAACAACGGTTTTTTTGAACGGCGGAGACGCCGCGATCCAAGTCGCAACAAAACGCATTCTCAGGACCGCGTTCGGAGACGATGTTGAGGTCGTTTTTGCGGACATGGACGAGAAAGTCGCTGCAAAGTATTATCCGGAAAGCAAATTTATTTGCTTTCCTTCCGCGCAGATTCGTAAGAGCATAGCTGTTCGATTGGTGAATAGATTGACCAAAGGACGGCTAGAGTTCAAGGTGATTTATTCGATTGTAATCGCAATGACTTTTGTTGAGCGGTATTTTCGATGGTTGAAATATCTTGGATATGGAGGAGCGGTGGCTCGGGCTTTGCGGGAATACATCGCCGCAGATCTTATTGTTTCGACGGGTGGCACGTACCTTTCAAAGAAACATCTGGGGTCGGTTGCACTCCGTCTGCCAGAATATGCGAGAGACATTTATCTCGGAAAGCCGCCCATTTTTTTCACGCAATCTATGGGTCCGTTTGGCGACGATCGCATTTTCGGCCGACTTGCGATCGTTCTGAGAAAAAGCCCACTCATACTGGTCAGAGACCAAAAATCCATGGCTTTTGCGAAAGAGCTCACCGGATACACAGGTAACATTGAGACAGTGGCAGACAGCGTTTTCGTTCTGACGGACCAGAACCAGATCGAGAAACGTCGCGCAGCATCGCGGGCTGCGACGCCGGGACGGCGGCCAAGGATCGCTGTTTCGGTGCGGCCATGGGCGGATTTCGGGGAACGAGGCTTGGAGGTTGGCCGAGCGAAGTACCACCAGTCGGTGGCTCGGGCCGCAGCGTGGCTGGTGGAGGAGGCTGGGGCCGAAGTGACGTTTGTTTCGACTTGTCAGGGGATACCCGAGTATCGTTTCAACGACTCGGATACGGCGCGAGATGTCTTGAAATACCTCCCAGATCACGTTCGAGACAGCGTAGTCGTCGATTCGCAGTTCAGGAACACTGAAACATTGCTTCGCAAGATCGATGAATTCGATGGCGCTATCTGCACACGCATGCATATGTGCATTCTGTGTCTGTGCCGCGGCGTTCCAGTCTTGCCGATTTGCTATGAGAGGAAGACCGCGGATCTTTTCCAGTCGCTTGATTTGCAGGAATACATAACTTTCATCGATAAGATTGAGCCGGATAGTTTTCGCGCTCTTGTCGAGCGCTGGTGGCAGGACCAGGAATCGATAACAGAAAAATCATGGCGGGGGACGCTTGAGTTGCGTGACAGTGCTCAATCCACTGTCGGTATTCTCAAAAACAGATTTGCACCGGTGGAATTGCAGCCGGAGACGGTGTCATGATTGCGGTTGTTTCGCAATTCTTCAACACGCCTTCCGAGACCTTTATCCGAGATCATGTTCGCCACCTTGCGCCCCGTGAGACTGTGCTCGTCTGCCAGGGCCCCGATGGCTCCGATCAGTTCGGCTATCCAGTTCTTTCCGGGGTTCCGGGGCCGTCGCCGCTTAGCCGGCTACCTGCCCGCGTCGCCAATGTGACGCGCCTATGCTGGCTTGCGTATGTCCGTGATGGGATGTCGAGGAGGGATGAAGACAGAGTTGTCGAATTTTTCAAGGCCCACAATGTGGAGGCCGCCCTTGTCGAGTATCTGACGATAGGTGCGCTGTTTGCCCCCGCTTGTCGCCGCGCCGGCGTGCGACTATACGCCCATGCCCATGGAGCGGATTCTACCGTGATGCCTAGGAAGCACTTGTGGCGACGTCGTTACCAACGTCTCTTCGCCAGCGCTGACGGCATCATCACGCCATCACGTTTCATCGCCAATCGCCTGCTTCAAATAGGCTGTCCGAATGAGAAACTGCATGTCAGTCCATGCGGAGTTTTGCCCGAGCGCTTCACATCATCGAAGCGCGAAAGCGGTCGGCTCCTTTTCGTAGGGCGGTTCGTTGAAAAGAAATCACCGCACCTGGTGATCGAGGCGTTCGCCCGTATCGCTTCAAGGTTTCCCGGGGTACGGCTTGACTTGGTTGGCGATGGGCCGCTCATGGCGCGATGCGAGGCATTGGTTAGGCAGGAAAACCTGTCGGACGCTATCGTCTTCCATGGCTATCAAAGCACAGAGTTTGTTCAAGGGATGATGCAGGACGCTGCAATCTTCGTGCAACATTCCGTGACGGCCCGCAACGGGGATATGGAAGGCCTGCCGGTATCGATCCTGGAGGCCATGGCAAGCGCGCTCCCCGTTGTGGCGACACGTCACAGCGGCATTCCAGAGGCTGTTGTCGATGGTGAGACCGGCATACTTGTAGACGAACACGATGTCGAAAGCACGGCAAAGGCGTTTGCTAGCCTCTTGGAAGAGCCTCGCCGTGCTGCCGAGATGGGGCATGCCGGGCGGCGGCGTGTGCTGGATCATTTCACGCAACGGCACACGCGCGATCGCCTTCGACATGCCATGATGCTGCCGGCCATGGCGAAACCTCTCGACTTCGCTGAAGGCCAGGTTCAATGAAGAATGTCGACCAGTGGAAGCCCACGAAGTTCGAACGAACGGATAAGGGCGTTTGGCGCTCGAATCGCAAGGAGGTACCGGCGCGGTCGCGCTTGATCGCCGATCGATTGGCGTCCGTCTATGCCACTGCGATCGCTACTCATGCTAAGGGCCGTCTCGCCGATCTGGGCTGTGGGGCGGTTCCGCTTTACGGGATCTACCGCGACTATGTCAGTGATGTGTTCTGCGTCGATTGGCCGGGCAGCACACATGGCACTGCCTATGTCGACCTGTTCGCGGACCTCAATGAGCAGTTGGTCCTGGAGAAAGGGAGTTTCGATACGATCATCGCCAGCGATGTTATCGAACATTTGCATACGCCGCAGGCATTGTTCGACAGTGCAGCCCGGGCCTTGAGGCCTGGCGGTAAGCTGATACTCGGCGCGCCGTTCCTTTACTGGCTGCACGAAGTCCCTCACGATTACCATCGCTACACCCGTTTTGCATTGGACCGGATGGCGGCGAAGGCTGGCTTAAGCACAATCGAGTTGTCATCCTACGGCGGCGTCACAGATGTTCTTTCCGATCTTGCCACGAAGGCGGTGTCAACTCGGCCCTGGATTGCCGATTCTGTCTACTGGCTTACCAGGCTGATGCGAGCGTTGCCTCCCGTCGAGAAATTAGGGCTGGCGACGCGCGAGAGCATGCCGATGGGTTATCTACTGGTAGCTGAAAAACCGTCAGCCCCGTCGGCTTCGGGGGGAAGCTAAAATGCACAACCGCCGAATACTGCGCCTCCGACCAGTGTCGTCGACAGCTGTCGGGCTCGATTCATCAACCGCAGAAGCGAGACGCAAACGTTCCGTTACTTGCATGGCGGACATTCAGAAATCGGTGTGGGCCAATCGCGTTAGGTTCGCCGCGGGAAGACTAGTCCCATGACTCAGAGAGCCAACACTCATTTCGACACATCGGCCGGGTTCGATCGAGGAGGGTTTCGCCGCCGATTTGCACATTTGAAAGGTTACGTTGACCGGCGCATTTTGTTTTCTCCTGCAATGGCGTTCGCGCTTGCAATCTGTGGCGTGTACGCTTTTGCTGGGTGGGTAAACAGGTTTGATCCAGAGGGAAGTACCGGGTCGATCCTGGTAAGGTTAGCCATCGTTCTGATAACGTTTGGCTCATATGTGCTTCTTCCGTCAAAATTGAGGTCGTCAACGGCCGCGCTTCTTCCAATGAAGCTCTTTTTTATTCTTTATCTGTGCAGACTTGTTGAAAATGTTTACTTATCTTCGATAAACATATCGCCTGGTCCTGTGATGGTATTCAGTGTTTACTTGGTATCTGGTGTCGGCGCTACGCTTATTATCGCATCGATGGATAGGGCCATAAGAAACACAGATATGATCCTCGTCATGAACGCGCTTTGCGTTATCTTTCTGATTGGGCTTTACCTCAATAGAGATGTGCTCTTCGCAGCCCAAGGCGAGAGGATGTCTATAGACAAAATAAACCCCATTGCGATGGGACATACAGCTTTCGCGTTTTTAATATATCTTTTTCTTGTCTTGGGAAAAACCAGAAAACTGACGATGCAAGCAATAATACTTGGTCCAATGCTATTGATGGTTGTTGTGTTTTCTAAGTCTCGCGGTGCCTATATTGCTGGCGCGGGGTCTCTATTGGTCTACATACTTTTGCTTAAAGGCTCAAAAAGAGTGTTCGCCGTTTTGGGAGCATTAGTTGTCGCCTTGGCAATTTTGGCGACCAGCGGCGTGGAGCTCATCGACGTTGTCATTGCGAGACTTCAGACGATCAACGTGGATGCCGATCAGTCCACAATGGTACGCAGCCAATTGTTCGCTGGAGCTTGGGGGCAGTTTCTAGAAAATCCTGTGTTCGGGCGTTATGCGGTCGAGATGCAGTTCAATTTCTATCCCCACAACATCTATCTTGAATCCCTGATGGCGATGGGCGCGCTGGGATCATTGCCGTTTGCGGCTCACATCCTCTTGGCGCTCAGATCGACGGTCGGTATCATTCGATCCGGCAAATTCCCGCTCGCTGCCGTTCTGACAGCGGTGCTATTCATCAGGGAAGCGATCGCGGGTATGGCAAGCGGCAGCCTATGGGGAAATTCAGTTTTCTGGGTCACCTCCGCTCTGACGATATCGTTTTGGTATGGATATCAGGGATTCCTTGCCAAAGCTCGCAATGCGGAGAATCGAGCTTAGTAGGAGTCGGTTGTCCCGCCGTGATAGGAATCGTGGCACGGGGTTGTCCTCCTAATTCGATGGGCTTTAGCGTTGGTCGCCTTCGAACTCCGCCCCGATTGGGTGTAGGCGAGTCGTGCCGCTCGTCCACAGGACGTCACCGAATCGGCAGATGGCGGATAGTTGTCAGCGCTCCACACCTCCAGACCAAACTCCAACAGGGACCAGCCATGCGTATTTTTCAAAATTCTGGGATCTCGACAAGCTATCGGGCCAGACTAACTGGGCTTGTGGAGGGAGTTCGCGGGTTCGAACCTCAAAGAGACGTGTTTTTGAACGATCGCTACGGGGCGTCGCATATTCTGTTGCCGGCGCTCGCCGGCAGCCCGGAAGCCTTTTTCACGAACGGAGATGACGAATCGCTGCAGCGCGCATGGGCGATCGAAAACGGGCTGGGCGAAGACGCATCGCTAGCCGATATCCTTCTTGCGCAGATCGAGCATCACAAGTCCGACATCTTCTACAATCTTGATCCATTTCGTTACGACGGCTCTTTCGTGCGTCGGCTGCCGGGGCATGTGAAGCGAAAGATTGCCTGGCGCGCTGCGCCTGGCAGGATCGATTTTTCGGGATATGATCTCGTCGTTTGCAATTTCCCCTCAATGCGAAGACTCTGGGAAGAGCAGGGCGCCAAGACGGCTCACTTCTTTCCCGCCCACGATCCGGAGCTCGATGCCATATCCGCAAACCGGAGCAGGGATGTCGATGTGCTCTTCTTCGGCGGCTACAGCCGCCATCACCAGCGTCGGCGACAGATTCTGGAAACCGTCGCACGACTGTCCGACCGCCGTAAGGTCGTTTTCCATCTGGATCTGTCGCGCTATACACCGCTCGCCGAGACACCGCTTGGTTGGTTCGGCCCTTTGCGAGCGGTCCGCCGGCCGAGTGTGATTCGTAGCGTCAGTGCGCCCCCGGTATTCGGTCGCGCCATGTATGCCGAACTCGGAAGGGCGAAGGTCGTGGTGAACGCCTCGATCGATATGGCGGGCCCGGACCGCGGCAACATGCGCTGTTTCGAAACGATGGGTGCCGGCGCGTTGCTGATTTCTGATGCGGGCAACTATCCCGCACCGATGCGCAATGGAGAAACCTTGGTGGTGTATGACCAGCCGCAGGAGGCATCGAAGGCAATCGAACGTCGGCTGGACGACGGAAGCTGGGACACGATCGGTTGGGCCGGCAATCGCGCCATTCGTGAGGAGTACAGCAAGAAACGCCAGTTTGAGCGGTTTCTCGAATTGGTATAGCGGACGATTTGAACCTTCGTCGTAGTTTGGCGCCAGCCCGACCACTCCCTCGGCCTAAGTCAAACGGGTCAGCCTAGCGAATCTTGCCCTGCTCTCGAAGGAATCTCAAGGTAGCCTGCCACCACTCCGCTTTTTCTTCCCATTTCGCGGGCCCATCCCGTGGACCGCCACGCATCGTGCCCCAGATCACGATTCCGTCGGCCAGCCTTCTGCAGGTGTCCAGTTGAGCATACCAGAGGTCGCCTGGCAGGAAGGCAACGGTCTTGTGAAACTGAGGCCATAGGAAGCAATAGATCGGCTTCCCTTGTGCAATTCTTCGCGCTTCGCCGATATTCGCTTGCGCGTAGGCAAGCCAGGCATCCTTGTCGCCGTAAAAGGTGTAAAGAGAGGGAAAGAGCGCATCGACGTAAGGGACGAGAGAGGACGCAACAACGGTGTTTTGCTGTTTCCATTCGTCCAGCGCCGCGGCCCCCTCGTGGCCGATCGCTCTCCAATGATCCCTGATCGGCAAAACGCTATAGAGCCCGATCTTGACGTTCGGGTCAGCTTTTTTGAACGCGCCGAGCGTCTTCTGAAATTTCGCGAGCGACGATGCCTGGTCCGGACCTTCCAAGGGCCAGCTTTCGATGTCGATATTGAGATATTCATTGCTCCTGGGCAAAGCCAGCGCTTGCCGCACCTGGCCGGCATCAGGAACGTCCGGTCCGAGAACATGAGGGTCGGCTATCGTAAGGTGTTCGAAACCAAACGCCTGGAAATCAGGCCCGCCAATGAACCGCATAGCCTCGAAAAGCTTGAACGGTACGCGCGTCTGCGACGTCGCGGGCAATACGCCGGCCAAAAGGCACATCACACAGAATGCTGTGTTGAAAGACATGATGTTCGGTATCCGGCGTCGCCAGCTGGCGAATTTTTGCACGGCCGAAATTTGCACAGTTTGAATTCCTTACAAGCTGAACTTGACGAGTCAAGAAACGGTAGCGTAGCTGGGAGCTTGGGACAACATCCTAACGGAAGCGTGATCGGCGCGCAGTTGCAAGGCGATAGAGGAGGGGCCGTGCTTCTTTTGGAGCTTGGTCATCCCTCTGAAACAAGGGACCGGCGAAGCATGAGATCCTATGACCAAGGCGCCATCAGGCTCCTCAATCCAAATTGGCGATGCTTGTTGTGGGCGCATCTGACGGGGAGATTGAGATCCTCTTGACCATGAATCCAGCTTACGCATTTGTTGCTGGGATCCGCCCCACGTGATCCGATAGATGGTTTTTCCCCATGCCTGAAACGGCCATGACCTGGGAAGACGCCGTTCGCTGGTGTATGAGCGAGCCGTCGATGAAAGAGCTTGCCCGCGCCGCCTATTTCGATGATCCGGTCATCGCGGCGCGCCGTTATCACGAAAGTGCGGAGTTTCAAGCGGTTCGCAGCATGATCCCGCACAAGGCGGGCCGTGCTCTCGATCTCGGCGCCGGCAATGGCATCCTCTCCTATGCCCTGGCGCGCGAGGGCTGGTCGGTAACCGCTGTCGAGCCCGATCCCAGCGCGCTTGTCGGTGCTGCAGCAATACGGACGCTTGCCGAAAAGACAGGCATGCACATCGATGTGCTCGAAGCCTTTGGTGAAGCTATTCCGTTGTCCGCGGCGGGCTACGATCTGGTCGTTGCCCGGCAAGTGCTTCATCATGCGCATAACCTACCGGCATTCTGCCGCGAAGTTGCGCGGCTCTCACGCGACGGCGCGACGTTCCTGTCCTTGCGCGACCATGTGATTTCCGGACCGAAACAACTGGAGCCGTTTCTGCGTGCTCATCCGCTGCATCATCTCTACGGCGGAGAGAATGCCTTCACGCTGGTGGATTACCGCGCTGCGTTGCAGGAGGCAGGACTGACGATCAATAGCGAAATGAATTCTTTCCAATCGGTTGTGAATTATGATCCGATGACAACATCCGAAATTCGCGAGAGGCTCGCCGGAGTCTTCGGCCCGCTGTCGGGGCTCGTCCGCCTGGCCTTGTCCCCTCTGCCCTTCGGTGCCGTTGCCGGAGTAGCAGCCCTGCTTGACCGCCGGCCCGGGCGCCTGGTGTCGTTCCTTTGCCATAAGCAAGGGAAGGGCTGATTTGGTGGTGCAGCTGAAAGAGGCAAAGCCTGTTTGGGTGACTGGAGCCGGCGGCTTCATTGGCCTGCACCTGTCACGATTTCTTGCCCAGGAAGGCCATCATGTCCTCGGCTTCGGCCGAAGCGAAGCGCCTGGGTTCGCGGCGGCCACTGCCGGCGTATTCTTTTCGGGCGGCGTGACTGCAGAAACGATGAATGCGGCCTCGGCCGGATACGGCCGTCCGGCGGCTGTATATCATCTGGCAGGCGGCTCTACGGTCGGCCAGTCGATCGCTGATCCGCTGAAGGATTTTGAACAAAGCGTCGTGTCCGCGGCTTGCGTCCTCGATTTCCTGCGTCGTCACGCACCCGATGCCCGCGTCGTTCTGGCATCCTCCGCTGCCGTCTATGGCGGCGGCCATTTCGGCCCGATCAGGGTCGATGCCGCACTCGATCCATACTCACCCTATGGCCATCACAAGCGCATGGTGGAGGAACTGGGCCGATCATTTAGTACCGCATACGGTCAGCCGATCTCGGTGGCCCGGCTTTTCTCCGTCTATGGCGAGGGACTGCGCAAGCAGCTGCTCTGGGACCTCTGCGGCAGGCTCGCGGCAGGCGAAACCGACATTGTGCTTGGTGGTACTGGCGCGGAAATGCGGGACTGGCACCATGTCTCGGATGTCGTGCGATTGATCCATCGCGTCTTGCCTGCCGATGCAGCGCGCTTCGCGGTCTATAATGTCGGCGCCGGCGCCGCTGCGTCCGTCAGGACAATTGCCGGTATGGTTTTGGAAGCCTGGGGAGGCAAGCATCGCCTCTCGTTTTCAGGAGAGTCCCGGCGAGGCGATCCTGTCAACCTGATCTCCGATCCATCCGGCGTCCCGGAAGGGTTTCGGTTGCAGGTGCTGCCCAGCAAGGGCATTGCGGGATATGTCGATTGGTACCGCGCCGACATTCTCGGCGAGCGGGTCGGCGATTTGCGACGCTTCGCGCTTTGATCACCATCGGCTTCACGCTCATTGGCCGCGGAACCTGGTCCGGTGGCGAGTCCTATCTGCGCAACATGTTAGGCGTCATCGCCTCCGAGTTGGGCGGCAAGGTTCAGGCGAAGCTGTTTCTGACGCCCGAGCAGCATGCGGGCGTTGGCGCATCCTTTGATCACCTGTTGGCCGCGCCGGCTATTGTCGACAACCGGGTCACGGGCGCCGGGCTCGGCAAGCGAGGGCTGACCGCGCTCGCTGGTGGAAGTGACCGCGCTTTTGCCGATCTGGTCGCCAAGCACGCTGTCGATCTTGTGTTTGAAGTCGCTCAGTGGTTCGGCAACCGATTTCCGCTGCCGGTGATTTCCTGGATTCCGGACTTCCAGCACCGTCGCCTGCCGCACCTCTTTCCGCGCAGCGCCTGGTGGCGCAGAGATCTTGGTTTCCGCCTGCAGACGTCCGGCAATCGAACCATAATGCTCTCGAGCAAGGATGCGCTCGCCGACTGTGAAACATTCTATCCGGCCTCGCGCTGCAAGACCGCCGTCGTGCGCTTCGCCATCGATCTCGATCCAGGCGCCGTCATGGCGCGCACCGAAGCAGCACGCCTGGCGCACGATCTGCCCGAGCGCTTCTTTTTCCTGCCCAACCAGTTTTGGATTCACAAGAATCACGGACTGGTCGTCGAGGCGTTGAGGCATATAGACCGGCTTGGGGCGTTGGGCTCATTGCCGCCGATAATCCTCACGGGGCGCACGACCGACCCGCGCGACCCGACATTGTTCAAGCGTCTGATAGGCCTTGCGCAAACGTATCGGGTTGAGAGCCATTTTCGACACCTCGGATTGATTCCCTATGACGATGTCGTTGCCCTGATAGGTGCAACGGACTGTCTGATAAACCCGTCCCATTTCGAGGGGTGGTCGACCACCGTTGAAGAGGCGAAATCGCTGGGCGCGCCCATGTTGCTGTCCGACATCCGGCTGCATCGCGAGCAGGCTCCGGACGCGCTCTTCTTCCCGCCTGACGACGCGGAAGCCCTGGCGCTGCGTCTGCTCGAAATCGGGCAGCGCCCACGCTTTGTCCGCGACAGCATCGCCGTGTTGCAAGGCCGGCAACAGGTCCGCCGACGGGACTATGCGGCAGCACTCCTTGCCTTGTTTGAGAAGACCAACACTGCCGCGCATTGATTATTGAATGGGGAGTAGGGCTTTTGTCGATCGGGAAGGTAACAGTACTTGCGTTCATAGCGCTGGCGTTTGTGGGCGGCTTTCTTTTCATCATCGTCAACAAGGGAACGAGTAGGTACGCGCCGGCGCCGAAGCCGGTGGCAGTTCTCACACCCTTCGATGGCAAGCTTACTGTCCAATCGATTGACGATCTGCGCGTCGCCGGCCGCAAGATCGTGCTGTGCGGCGTCGCATTTACCAGGCCCCAATCCATGCGCGCCATGGTCACCGAAGCCGCGCGCCGGGACTATCAAGGGCTCGCCTTGACGTGCAAGCCCGTCGGCACGGGGACCCCGTGCGACGGCAACGTCGCGCCAAAATTCGGTGACGCCGTCGTGGTGCAATGCCTCACCTCTGGCGGCACGGATCTGGCTGCAAAGCTCGTCGAGGCCGGCATCCTGTGCGGGCAGCCCGCGCAGGCGGGCTCGACCTACAAGTCTTGCGTGCCAGGCTCGTAGCTCCTGCTCGAACGCAAAAAGGCCGGCTGGATAATATCAGGCCATGGTCGACTGCAAGACCCTGCGCAAAGCATTGGAACGATGGCGATGTCAGCGGGCCACAATGAAAGCAGATCTGCCCCTGGCAACGCGCTTTATTGCGGCCGGCTGTAAAGATCATACATTTCGACACTCTAATGGTGTGTTCAATCAACCACACCGAAACCAAAAATTATCTCGCATCTGCGAAACGGGTTGGAATTGGCGCAGAAAGCTGTTACGCGCTTTTGAGTACCTTAGCGGTTGGGTGGGCCTCAGGTAACGTGGGACAGAAGGATTGATGCGGATGAACCTAGTTTTGAAAAGTGCGTTGGCCGGAGTTGTTGTGTTGGCCGGCTTCGCCCCGGTGTCGTCTTTCGCGCAG
The DNA here is from genome assembly GCF_040322355.1 of Mesorhizobium sp. M0145. Taxonomy (NCBI): domain Bacteria; kingdom Pseudomonadati; phylum Pseudomonadota; class Alphaproteobacteria; order Hyphomicrobiales; family Phyllobacteriaceae; genus Mesorhizobium; species Mesorhizobium sp. M0145. The sequence goes on along the minus strand of NZ_JAMYTK010000018.1, from coordinate 32,534 downwards.
GATGGGTCGTGCACCTGTGCAACCGCCTATAACGGCGTAAATCCGATTGGATCGCTCGGCAGCGTCAATGGCGACGTGATGATCTCGCAGGTGGCTGGCTATGGCCCGGCGCAAGCGGGCGGCGCGCTTGATTTCGGCAGCCGTGTCGTGGTTGGCTCCAAGGGCTCGGCTTCGGTTCAGGTTGGTGGCTGCAACGTGAGCGTCCCGGCGAATTCGACGCTCGATATCTCGCGTGTCGAGAATAAGATCTGCCTCAATGTCTTGGGTTCTGAGAAGACCGCCCAGACGGGCAATACCAACAGCACCAACTACACGCCGGCCCTTATTTTTGGCGGCATGGCTCTTGGGGCTGGTGTTCTGGCTGCAACGGCGGACAAAGATCACGGCCACGCCGTTAGCGACTAAGTTGACCGCGTAGTAAATAAGGCAACGGCAGCAGAGGCGTGTGGCGCTTCTGCTGCGTGTCTATTGTTGGCGACAGGACGGCCCTGGCGTGTATGCTGGTGTCGTAGCCGGTGTATCAGCCGGATCGCTTAGGCCAAGGTGACATGCGGATGCCTGAGGCTAGCGAACATGCCGGGATGAAGGGCGAAATTCCGATCTATCCAGCCAACATGGCCGAATCGCAATCGTCCGATTCGCCGTTATGCGTCGGTGTGAATTGCAGTTTCGACATTCCGGCGGCGGTTAAAGTCGATCCCGGGAAAGGCGGCATGTGCGTAGTGCTGGACACATCGGGACTTCGCCTTGCGCCAACTCTGTTGGGTGGCGCTGTTGTCGGCCTGTGTGATGACAACTCTCTCAGCCAGTAGCTGGAGCCTAGGCTTCATCGCATCGCATGAGCTTGACACATGCGCCACTCGCTGTACGGCGGGTGACGCATTTATGTGTTTTTGGGATGACGTCGCTACATTGCTTTGTTGCAGTCACAAACGCCTATGATCGATCTGCATTCCCATATCTTGCCGGGCCTCGACGACGGCTCACCCAGTCTTGCTGAATCGCTGGAAATGGCTCGATTGGCGGTGGCCGACGGAACGACCCACATGGCGTGCACACCGCACGTGACTCCCGGTGTTTACGAAAACGGAACATCGAACATTGTCCGGGCGGTTCAAGAGTTGCACCAGGCGCTGCGCCGCGCCGCCATACCACTTGCTCTCTACGTCGGCGCCGATGTTCACATAGCACCGGATCTTCCGGATCAATTGGCATCTGGCAGCGTCCCGACCTTAAACAGGTCCCGCTATTTTCTGTTCGAACCGCCTCATCATGTCCTGCCTCCACGAATGGAGGATCTTGCCATACGCCTCATAAACGCCGGGTTCATCCCGATTCTTACTCACCCCGAGCGTTTGACCTGGATCAAAACGAACTACGACGTTATCGAGAGGTTGAATGCAGTGGGCTGCCTTATCCAGCTTACCGCAGACTCGATTGTTGGTGCTTTTGGACGCACGGCGCTTTATTATTCGGAAAAGCTGATTGACGAGGGCAGGGTGGATATCATCGCATCGGATACGCATAGCGCTACCCGCCGCCGTCCTGGGCTTTCGCAGGCGGTTGCTGCTGCCGCCAAGCGATGCGGGGAAGACGAGGCCCGCAACATGGTGTTGAAACGTCCAGGCGAAATATTGGCGAACCGGCCCATCGAAGCGGTCGGAAAAGCACGTCCGAACAAAACAAACGCTGGCAATGCTGGCCGCTTTGGAGGTTTGGGCCGCTTGTTTAAGGGCGGGACAGCGTAATGGGAATTTTTCGTTTTGCAGAAGGCCACATAAACACGAGACTCGTCGTGCTTGCTTCACTTGCAATATCGGCATGCACGAGCACCTCGTCGACGACACCTTCTTCATCGAGTTCGGTCGATGCGCTGCAATTGACGTCATCGTCGACGCCGCTTTCGGGCGGCGGCGCTCTGCAAGTGGTAAAAGACCTGCCCGCGCCGGCAAACACCCAGAACGGTAGCGAGCAGCCATTGTCTCCGAACGATGTGCTCGAGGTGAATGTGTTCCAGGTCGACAATTTGAACAGAACAGTTCAAGTCGATGCTAGCGGGCAGATTTCGCTTCCGCTTATCGGAACGATTACCGCAGCGGGAAAAACCGTGCGTCAGTTGGAGCAGGAAGTCGAAACCGCCTACGGCGCCAAATACCTGCAGTCGCCTGACGTGACGATTTTCGTCAAGGAATCGATTGGACAGCGCATAACCGTCGATGGCGAAGTCAACAAGGCTGGCATTTATCCGGTGTCCAGCAATTCTTCTCTCATTGATGCGATCGCCCTTGCAGGAGGGTTCAATAACATTGGGGATGCAAAAAAAGTCTTTGTCTATCGCAATATCGGTCCAAACACATTGGTAGCTAATTACAATGTGGAGCAGATTCGTGGTGGCAAGAGCCGGAATCCACGCATCTATGGTGGCGACAAAATTGTGGTCTTCGCATCGAAATCGAAAATTGCGATGGCCAACCTCAAGGACGCCCTCGGTGTCGCCTCAAGTGCAGCTCGAATTGCCGTGATCCCGGGACTATAGATAGCGGCCGGTCAGAATTGTCGGAATACAGAGAAACCTAGGATTACCTCGCACCATGCTCGATCGTAACAGACAGCATCAAATTGCAGGCCCAGGACACGGCCAGGCTTTGTCCGCCGACCTGTATTATGACGGTGCGCAAAATTATAGCCCGTATGGCCGCGACCATTCCGAGCAGGACGAGGGCTTCAATCCGCTAAAGCTGCTCTTTTACGTTGTTCAGTACCGGTGGCTGATCGTCATGGTGGCGGCAGCCGGGCTTGTCGCCGGCATTATCGTTACGATGATGCAGACACCAAAATATCAGGCAACAACACAGTTGGAAGTGCTCGTTCCTTCGGCCAAGGTCTTCCAGGACATCGAGGTGGTTTCTGAAAATGCCGACGTCCGGGCCTTCCTCACCGCCCGTGAAAAGCTCAAAAGCCGCGCATTGGCTCAGCGCGTTGTGTTCCAATTGGGTCTTAGTGAAAAACCGGATTTCCTGTTTCCCACGCCGGCCTTTTCCCTCGGCAACATCTTTTATCGTGCGTTTGGAATTTCAAAATCGCCTTCCATTGAAGAGAAAACTCCAGAGCAACGCGAAGCAATCGCGATCGGGCGTATTCTAAGTGATCTCACCGTCAACCTCGTTCCCAACACGAGCCTGCTATCGATCACGTTTGTCGATCAGAAGCCGAAATATGCGAGCGACGTGGCCAATCAGGTCGCCCAAAGCTTTATTGACCAACGTCTCGACCAGACCAGCGAAACATCCGACCTGGCACGACAGTTCATCCAGGAACAGGTTCTGCAGGTGAAGCAAAAGCTCCAGAAATCCGAAGAGGAACTGGTCGCTTATGCCAAGGATGCAGGCATCACGATAACCGGCGACGACAAATCGCTGATAGGGTCAAATATCGAAGCCCTGAACACTGCCCTTGCAACAGCGATTCAGGATCGACTCGATGCCGGACGAGTGGTGGACCAGATAGACAAAGGCCGCGGATCAAGCCTCAGCCCCGTCCTGGAAAGCAAAGGTCTGCAAGCGCTCAGCGATAAACTGGCGGATCTAACCAGTCAATACCAGCAGAAATTGGGGATTCTGAAGCCTGGTTTTCCCGAAATGCAGCAGCTTCAGTCCCAGATCAAGGAGCTGCAACGTCTCTATAACAACGGCGTGCTTGCTATAACGGATTCACTGCGGCTGAAATATCAGGAGGCGCAGAACAAGGAGGCCGATCTCAAGGCCAAACTTGCTGAGATGGAAAAGCAGCAGGTCGTCTTCAACGACAAGAACATCAAATATACTATCCTCAAGCGGGAAGTGGATTCGAACCGGTCGCAATACGACAGCCTTATCGCCAAGCTGAACGAGGTTGGGGTCAGCTCCGAACTCAAGACGCAAAGCGCCGCAATCGTAGATTTTGCCACGCAGCCGAGAAGCCCATATTCGCCGCGCCTTAGCATCAATCTCGCGATCGCTCTGGCTCTTTTCCTGGCTCTGAGCGCCTCGGTCATTTATGTTATCGAACTGTTGAACAACACCTTCACCAACCCTGAACAGGTCGAAAAAGAATTGGGACTGGCGATGCTCGGCATCTTGCCGCTCGTCGAGGACCGGGAACTCATGGCCAGTATCGCCGATCAGAAGTCCAGCCTGTCGGAGGCCTACCGCTCGCTTCGAACGTCATTGCAATTCTCCGGTGCGGAAGGCGCGCCACGATCGCTGGTTGTCACCAGTTCGGAGCCCTCGGAAGGCAAGTCGACGACATCGTTCAAGCTCGGGCAGGACTTTGCGGCACTCGGTGCGAGAGTTCTCATTGTCGACGGCGATCTTCGGAAGCCGAACCTTCATCGGCTGTTTGGTCTCGACAACACGATCGGGCTCAGCAATCTGCTGACAAACACCGTTCGCAAGGAGGATCTCGCTAGCATTTTCAGGGCGACGAAATACCCCAACGTGACCGTTCTAACCTCTGGGACGATCCCACCGAATCCCGCGGATCTGCTCTCGTCGCCGAAGATGGCTCTGATTGTCACCAATCTCGGCAAGCGCTTCGATGTTGTCATCATCGACGCTCCGCCGATCGTCGGTCTTTCGGATGCTCCTATTCTCAGCCGACTCGCTGAGGGCACATTGATGGTCATCTCTACAAATCAGGTGACGCGTAAGTCGGCCAAGACCGCGTTGAAGCGCCTGCGAGCGGCTGGCGCGAACGTAGTCGGAGCCGCGATGTCAAAGTTTGCGGTGAACAAGTTCGATTACAACTACGGCTACAAATATATGAATTATCAGTATTACAACTACGGCACGGACACGAGTAATCCGAAGATTGAGGGCAAAGTCGATGATGGAGCAAGCCAGCCCGCTTATGCAAAGTCTCCGGCATTCAGTCGTCTGGTTCGTCGCGTCCGTTCTAGTGTTGGTGGCTTCCTCGATCGGGCTAAGTCGATTTCTTGAAACAGAAACACCGGCTGCTTCTCTTGCCTTGGACCCGTTCAATGTCGACGCATTGATAGCTGAAATCACCGGCGACCTGAACGACACGAACAATGCTCCTGATCTTGATGCATTGCTTGCCAGGGCCAGGGGCGCGCTCGCCTTCGATCTGGCGGATGCGCGTCTCTATAGCCTGATCGGCGAGATCAAATACCGGCAGGGCGAAAAGGACGAAGCCTACCAGCTCTTCGATCAAGCCCGAAAATTGTCCAAAACAGAGATCCATGCGCTGCAGAGATCCATAGGCCGCAAGATCGAAACAGGTGATTTGCCGAAGGCGGTTGGCGAGATCGACGTATTGCTGCGGCGATGGCCAGACCAATTTCCGGCAGTCGCCGACGGCCTGCCGACAATTCTCTCGAATCCTGATGGGTACCAAGCCGCGCTGACGGCCATCAGGGCGCAGGCGCCCTGGAGAGTCAGTCTGATCTACGCTCTTAGCAAAACTCCCGAGGGGATCGATTTCGCAAATCGTCTGCTGCTCGATTTGACCGGATCAAGCGCACCACCGAATTCGGGCGAACTGACTGCCGTGATCAGCGGCTATTTGCGTCAGAAGGAATATGGACCGGCCTATCGGCTGTTTCTTTTCAGCCTGTCCAATGAAGAGCGGAAGCTGGGCGGATATATTTTCAACGGCACGTTCGAGCCGGGCTCGGGCGGCAAACCTTTCGATTGGCAGGTCCGCGATCAATCGGGCTTGGAAGTGACATTTGCAGCATCCCAGGATGCTGTGGAGGGCGAGGGTGGGGCAACGGTCCGGTTCTTGAATACCCCCGTCAAGAACACTGCCCTTCAGCAATATGTTCAATTGCCTCCAGGCTCGTATAAGATTTCCCTCGTTGCCTCTGCGCGAAACCTGAAGCTTCCAAAGGAATTGTTCTGGTCGATCAAATGTTTGGGGCCGGCCGGCGAAATAGCAAGGTTCAACATCCCCGAGGGCACATATAACCGACAAAAGCTGAGCCAGGACTTCTCGGTTGTACCGACTGGCTGCCCTATGCAACTATTGACGCTGCAGACCGCCGCCATTGCCGAGAGCTGGCGATTTCGATATGTCGGCACCTTGATAATGCACAAATTGAGCGTTGAGAGAGTTCCATCTTGAACGACCGGTCGTCGGAATGGGATAAATATCTCCTCGGCACGGTCTTGTTTGTATCGCTGCTGATCGGTGGTGGTACTGCGAGCGGCCTTTACACAGACACTCTGATCGAGGTCGCGGCGATAGTTTCGGCCGCGGCCATCTTTTCGCAAACCCCCGGCCAGAGAATCGCCCGGCCTGTTCTGTGGCTGCTGGTCTTCGCTATGGCGTTGATCGTTTTGCAAATCGTCCCATTGCCGTCAGCCATATTCAACGGGTTGCGGCCGGAGCTGTTGCTCGGAGATCCCTGGGTTGGAGAAAGCCGATTTCGTTTCATCAGCGTAGGGGTCGGCCGGACGGTCGAATGCCTGCTTTATCTTCTGGCCGCCGCAGCGTTTTTTTTGGCCGTATTGCGTTTGCGTGCCGAGCAGGTCAGCGCGCTCCTTCCGTTTTTCTTCATGGGTGTTATCTGCAATGGTTTGGCGGGAGCGATTCAATATTCGCTCTCAGACGACATTGCTATTGAGGGACTGTTGCCGTTTACGATCAATGCAGGGCTTTTTGCCAACCGGAATCATTTCGCGGCTTTGCTTTTTGTGTCGATCCCCTTCGTCGTTTACCATGGTCTCTTCCGTGGGCGCCTTTTGTCCGGGTCGCTTGGATTGGTCACACTTTTGCTGCTGCTTTTGGCAGCCGGTTCGCGTGCCGGTGTTCTGATTGGGTTGGCGATCACCGTATTGTCCGTGATCTTTCTCTCAGCTCGTTCAAGGGCGAGCGGGTTCAGCGTTCTCCTGATTTTTGTCGGGCTTTCGATCTACACGATCGGCGCTTGGACCAAGATCGACGTGGAGGCAATCGATCCGGCTTTTGGGCGAGGAGAATTCGCCCGAACCACAATCGAGGGGATCAAGAACAATTGGGCGACAGGTGTCGGATTTGGGAATTTTCAAAACGCCTATCAAATTTACGAAAAGGAGGGCATGATTTTCAAGCAATACGTGAATCATGCCCACAATGAATACCTTGAAATAGCCTTCGAAGGTGGCGTTCCGGCCATCCTGCTGATGGTAGGTTATTTCGTGTTGCTTTTCGCGGCATTGGCTAGAATTCGCCGAGACCCGCTCCAGAAAGCAGCGTTCCTCTCCGTTTCTTTTCTTCTTATTCATTCGCTGGTCGATTATCCGCTGCGAACCGCGGCATTGGCGATAGCCTTTGCCTATATGAACGCCATCATCTTCCATAAAGGGTTTGCGGAACGCTTGACCCGCAAGACTGAGATGATCGAGATCGATCACAACGGCGACAAGCTACTTGTCCCCATCGGAACTTCGTCCTAGCCACCTCGTCGCCACGACTGGCACCGCCTCAATGACGCGCACGGCTGTCAGGCGAGCCGGCTCCAGGCTCTCAGCTTCCCGCCCAGGCAATATTTTCCCGCCTCTCCCAAGCGCAACTGGTCGCGGGGCAGAAATTTCCCGATTTTGCCGGCCGTACGGAAAATTCATTCCCGAACCATTCGGCCGCAAGCCTGTCTTGCATTGTTCTGGACCGGAACGATCTGCTAGAACGCCCGCACGAGAATAGATTGTCCGGAAGTGCAGTTTGAATCGGTCGGCTGAAGGTCGCCTCCGATGCAGGCCCTTCGTGGATCGGTACGAAAGAACGCTCGCAGTCCATGAATATCGCGCTTACGCACCTTCAGCGGCTTGAGGCCGAATCCATCCATATCTTTCGCGAGGTGGCCGCGGCATTTGCCAAGCCGGTCATGCTCTATTCGGTCGGCAAGGATTCGTCCGTGCTCATGCACCTGGCGATGAAGGCATTCTATCCGGCCAAGCCGCCCTTTCCCTTTCTCCATGTCGACACGACCTGGAAATTCCGCGAAATGATCGCCTTTCGCGACCAGATGCAGCAAAAGCTCGGCTTCGACCTCCTGGTCCATGTCAACCAAGACGGTGTGCGCGACAACATCAATCCGTTCGACCACGGCTCCAACACCCATACTCATGTGATGAAGACGGTGGCGCTGCGGCAGGCGCTCGACAAATACGGGTTTGACGCAGCCTTCGGCGGCGCCCGTCGCGACGAGGAGAAGTCGCGCGCCAAGGAGCGCATCTTCTCGTTCCGCAACGCCCAGCATGTCTGGGATCCGAAGAACCAGCGGCCGGAGATGTGGAAGATTTTCAACACCCGCATCGCTGCCGGTGAATCGATCAGGGTGTTCCCGTTGTCGAACTGGACCGAGCTCGACATCTGGCAGTACATTCTTCAGGAAAACATCCCTATCGTGCCCCTGTATCTGGCCAAGGAGCGGCCGGTCGTCGAGCGCGATGGCATGCTTATCCTGAGGGATGATGAGCGCATGCAGCTGCGGCCCGGCGAAACAGTGGAGAACCGGATGGTGCGGTTCCGCACGCTCGGCTGCTATCCGCTGACCGGCGCGATCGACTCGGACGCCGACACTCTGGAGGCGATAGTCGGCGAAATGCTCACGGCGCGCACTTCCGAGCGGCAAGGTCGCCTGATCGACCGCGACGAAGCCGGCTCAATGGAAAAGAAGAAGCGCGAGGGGTATTTCTGAGCATGCACCATATCATGGCCAAGAGCCTCGCCCCGACCGACGGTGTCCGCGACTATCTGGCGGCGCAGGAACGAAAGTCGCTGCTGCGCTTCCTGACCTGCGGCTCGGTCGACGACGGCAAGTCGACGCTGATCGGGCGCCTGCTTTCCGACACCAAGCAGATTTTCGAGGACCAGCTGGCCACGCTCGAGCGCGATTCGCGCAAGCACGGCACCACCGGCGACGACGTCGACTTCGCGCTGCTGGTCGACGGCCTCGAGGCCGAGCGCGAGCAAGGCATCACCATCGATGTCGCCTATCGCTTCTTCGCCACGCCAAAGCGCAAGTTCATCGTCGCCGACACGCCCGGCCACGAACAATACACGCGTAACATGGCGACAGGTGCATCGACGGCGGATCTCGCCATCGTACTGATCGATGCCCGCCAGGGCGTGCTGCGTCAGACCAGGCGGCATTCGATCATTGCCTCGCTGCTTGGCATCCGCCACATCGTGCTCGCCGTCAACAAGATCGATCTTGTCGGCTTCGACGAAGCGGTTTTTGAACAGATCGTCGCGGATTACGGGCAGTTCTCACGTGAGCTCGGCTTCCAGACGATCGTGCCCATTCCTATGTCGGCCCGTTACGGCGACAACGTTACTGGCCGTTCCGATAGGACATACTGGTATTCCGGTCCGACGCTGATTGAACATCTCGAAACCGTCTCGGTCGACGAGGCCGCGGTCGAATTGCCGTTCCGGTTTCCGGTCCAATATGTGAACCGTCCCAACCTCGACTTCCGCGGTTTCGCCGGCACCATAGCCTCCGGCTCGGTTGCGCCGGGCGACGAGGTGGTCGTCGCCAAATCCGGCAAATCTTCGCACGTCAGGCGCATCGTTTCGCATGGCGGCGATCTTCAGCAGGCTATTGCCGGCCAGGCCATCACCCTTGTCCTAGACGACGAGGTGGAAGTCTCGCGCGGCAATATGCTGGTATCCCCGGCGGCGCGGCCGCAGGTCGCTGACCAGTTCGCCGCCAACATCGTCTGGTTCGACGAACATGCGCTGCTGCCTGGCCGCTCCTACATCCTGCGCACCGAGACCGACCAGACTAGCGCCACCGTCACCGACTTGAAATACCGCGTCAACGTCAACGACTTTGCCCATGAGGCGGCCAAGTCGCTTGAAATGAACGAAGTCGGCATCTGCAATATCTCGACGCGGTCGCCGATCGCCTTCGATCCGTTTGCCGAAAACCGCACCACCGGCGCCTTCATCCTGATCGACCGCATCACCAATGCTACAGTCGGCGCCGGCATGATCCTGCATTCGCTGCGCCGCGCCGAAAACATCCACTGGCAGTCGCTCGATGTCGGCAAGCGCGCCCGCGCCGACATGAAGAACCAGCGGCCGGCCGTGTTCTGGTTCACCGGGCTTTCGGGCTCGGGCAAGTCGACCATCGCCAATCTGTTCGAAAAGAAGCTCTTCGCCACTGGGCGCCATACCTACATTCTGGATGGCGACAACGTCCGTCACGGACTCAACCGCGATCTCGGTTTCACCGACGCCGATCGTGTCGAAAACATTCGCCGCGTCGCCGAAGTGGCACGCCTGATGGCCGACGCCGGGCTGATCGTCATCGTGTCGTTCATCTCGCCGTTCAGCGCCGAGCGGCGCATGGCGCGCGAATTGATGGCCGACGGCGAATTCATCGAGGTGTTTGTCGACACACCCTTCGAGGAATGCGCCAGGCGCGATCCGAAGGGCCTCTATGCGCGGGCGTTGAACGGCGAGATCAAGAATTTCACCGGCGTCGATTCACCGTATGAGGTGCCGGAAAAGCCCGAAATCCATCTCAAGACACTCGGCAAATCAGCCGAGGAGATGGTGGAGGCCCTGGAACACTGGCTGAACGAGCGGGACATTGCCGAAGACCAATATGACAGCGGCGGCGGTATCTGACGACGAAGCGATGCTCGCCGTCTTCGAGCACCTTGCCTTGGCGGCAGGGCGCGAGGTGATGCGTGTCTTTCGTGTCGGCTGTGCGGTCGACAGCAAATCGGACAGTTCGCCAGTGACGGAGGCGGATCGCGAGAGCGAAAAGATCATCCTTGCCGGGCTGCGTGCCGCATTTCCCGAAATTCCATGTGTGGCCGAGGAGGAAGCCTCTGCCGGCATCATGGCGCCGGATCTCGGCGACGCCTTCTTCCTGATCGATCCGCTCGACGGCACCAAGGAATTCGTCAACCGCCGCACCGATTTTACCGTCAACATCGCGCTGGTTCGCCATGGCGTGCCGGAGATCGGCGTCGTTTTCGCACCTTGCACCGGCCGCTTCTTTTCCGGCCGGCCGGGCAAGGCGGAAGCGATCGAGATCAATGACGACTATGAGATCGTCGATCGCCAGCCGATTTCGGCAAGGGCCGGTATGGTGCCGCTGACCGTCGTTGCCAGCCGCTCCCACAACACGCCGGAAACCGACGCCTATATCCGCGCGCTTGGGGCCGCCGAGATCGTCTCGGTCGGCTCGTCGCTGAAATTCTGCCTTGTCGCCGGCGCCGAGGCGGACGTCTATCCGCGCTTCGGCCGCACCATGGAGTGGGATACTGCCGCGGGTGACGCGGTGCTGCGCGCCGCCGGCGGCATGACGCGCACGCTGGATGGTGAGCCGCTCGCCTACGGCAAGCGCAACCAGAGTGACGACGAGGATTTCGCCAACCCGCATTTTATCGCCAGCGGCAAGGCTGCTGGATTTGGCTAGACGGTGATTGCGCAGTTCCAGACCCGTACGAAAGTGCGGGTGTTGCAAGTGACTTATGCGAGCGACCTCAGATACTGCTCGAGATCTGTAAACACAGCGGTACGATCCCCATCCAGCCGACAGTTGGGTCGGCGTGGCCGATTCGCTTCGTGTCCGGTCGATGCTACGGGCCTTCACACGGTGTATCCAAATTGCTGTATACCGATACACTTGAACGGCTATACGAGCGAGTGATGGCGTTCCACATCAAAAATCCCGAGACCGACGCACTGGCCCGCCGGGTCGCCGCACTTAAGAGGACTGGTCTGACAGAGGCCGTCCATGCCGCGCTCAAACATGAGCTTGAGCGCGAACAGGCTAGACCGTCCCTGGTAGAGATCGGCGTCAGGTTCTGCCGTGATCTGCGAGCCCGGGGCAAGCCTGATCACGGCAGGCCCGCCGACAAGGCGTTTCGCGACAGCCTGTACGAGAATGACTGATGTTCATCGACGCCTCGGCCCTGACGGCGCTGATGACCAACGAGGATGATGCGCGCGAACTCCTGGCCGGGACCCGGCGCGGCTGAACAGTGTTGAACCGGAGTTTACTTGGCTGGCCACGGTCCATGATTGGATCACGTTCAAGAACCTAAAATGCGGCGGGCTTGCTTCGGATGGTTAAGGCCAGGAGCGCCTCCGAAAGTCGTTTCTTCGCCCGCTCCACCCCGTTCTCGTCGATTGCCTCAACATCGAGGAACAAGTCGAGACCAGTCGCATGCTCGCTGATGACCTGAGGGCGCTGGGCGAGTTCACCCAGGAGGCCCTCGACTTCGTAGGGGACAACCTCCCGGCTGATCCCCTTCATGGCAATCGGGGCTAACGGACGCGCCCGGACAAGGTCGCGCACGAGCGCGTAAGTCTCATAGCTGAGGCAGATGCCGCCGGGCTCGGCAATCGACTGCAACCGGGCCGCCAAGTTCGCTTCGGCTCCAATGATCGTGTAGTCCATCCGATCATCGGAACCGAAGTTCCCAACATTGCAATAGCCCGTGTTGATGCCCATGCGAGCTCGGAAGGGCCGTTCAACTCCGCGGTCATGCCACACCCTGTTCAACTGCTCGAGCCGACGCTGCATGTCGACAGCCATGCGCAAGCAGGCTCTCGCGTCTTCCTCGATGCCCTGCGTCTCGGGGTCTCCGAAGAACACAAGAAGCGCGTCGCCGATGAACTTGTCGACGGTGCCGCCGTGTTTGAGCGCGATCGTCGACATCTCGGTGAAGTACTCGTTGAGGAGAAGCGTCAGGTCCTCGGGCTGGAGGCGTTCCACGATCGCGGTGAAATCCTTGACGTCGGAGAAAAAGATCGTGAGCTTCTTGCGCTCGGTTGCGATGGTGACGTCCTTCTGGCCGCTGAAGATGCTTTTGTAAATTTGAGGCGAAAGGTATTTGGCGATCTTCAATGAAATCGCGGCCAGAAAGTCGTTTGCCTCGGAAAGCTCCTTGTTGATGCCCTGAATCAACGCGGACTGCCGACGCTGCAGGAGAATGAACGTCAGGCCCGCCGCCGCCGCGAACCCGAAATATAGGAGCAGATACTTGAAGGTCAGCACGTTCGCAGCAATAGGCTGATTGACTGATATCTCCTGGATCCCTCGGACATCCCCTACCTTCCAGTCCGTCTTGGGGCTGTCCGGGTGTGAGTTATGGCAGGTCACGCACACTTGTCCCATTATGACAGGGGCCGCGGCGCGGACCTGCCGGTCAAACAGTGAGCCCGAGACCTCGATGATCGGCTCCTTCGGGTTGGCGCGCAAAGCCAAGATTGCATTCCGCTCGAAAACATCGAGCTGGTGGGGCGCGCGACCTTTGAAAGGCAGATCCGAGACGAACCGATATTTGACCGACCCGTCATGAGCGCTGATGCGCTTGCCGAGTTCGATCGAGAGGGTTGCTGGAATAGGGATCGCACCTGGCACGTCCCGATAGTTGTGCGTCGCAGTCACGGCGCCGTTAGCTTGCAGCACGCGTCCCACGACGTCACTGCCGTAGAATCCGCGCATTTCGTCGATGATGCGGCTGATTTCGCTGGCTTGCCTGCGCAGCATCCGTTCCGACAGGTCTCGGAGGTCGAGCCAGGCTGCGACGGGCAGACCGATAAGGCCGATGACCACTGCCGCCACCAGGAGCGGTCCCATGGTGCGCTGCTGACGCGCAATCTGTTCACCCAGTCCAGCCATTGTGCAAGCGCCCGGCCGTCTTAATATGTGAACTATAGCTCATTCCCGGCACGGTACCAGAGTCAGTCTTGGCTCGATAAAAACACGTCAGCCCTGCAACGTCGGACCGACCTTGAGCGGTTGTTGCTAAGCTCCGACCCTCACAGCGGATTTCGCATTCTGGCGCTAGACGGACAGTGAATCAGTGAAAGGGATGTCGCAACGTCGGTTGTGGCCCGGAATGCGCTCCGCGATAACCGCTAAGGGGCCAAAAATTCACCTGTAGCAAGGTTGAGACTTCTGCGGTCGGAGAGCGGGTCGGAAAAGAAAGTGTCCCGCAAAACGTATCCGCGCTTCGGCCGCACTATGGAATGGGACCTGCGGCGGCTGACGCGGTACTGCGCGCTGAAATTGTCGCCGGCAAGGACATGCTGAGCGCGGATGCCTTTGCCAAGCTGCTCGGTACGTCCCGGGTGACGGTCAACGCCAAGCGGCAAAATGGGCAAGTGCTCGGGATCGATGGCGCCAAGCGCGGTTTCCGTTTTCCTGTCTGGCAACTCGACAAAGACGATCGTCCCTTCGAAGCATTGCCGGCGCTCCATGCGGTGTTGGGCAACAGCGCCTTGGGCGGTCTATCGGTTTCTGGCGTCGCGCCATGGCGCCCTCGATCGCCGGACGGGCGTTCGAGCGCTTCAGCAAGGCGATGACGCCGCGGTGCTGGCCGCGGCGGAAGGCATGGCCAGGGGCGACTTCGACTGAATGCCCGGCGTTCTACCTCCACCCGATTTCGCGCTCGCAAAGACACGTTGCGCACCTGATTGTTCCAACCAGCTTTCGACCGAACGAGGGGACGAGGATGCCGGCTGTGTTGATTTGCCAAGATGATGTACTCCGTCACCGCTCATGCCGATGAAGGGAGCCGGCTCGAACCGCAAATCTCAAAATGTCTAGTGATGGCCACTGGGACCCCGCACAGTCGGGGATTCGAAGCTGATTTTCAGGTGGTGCTAAGCAAGGCCGGCAAGGTTGAGACGATCACCGTTATGCTAGTATGCTCATACATCGCGCTTTGCTCTGAGTGGCGGCCCAGCAGCTTGGGTTAGGGGGGCCGCTGGGCCTGACCAGCGAGCGTTCGGGAATGCTCGACTGGCTGGTTAGTATTTTAGATAAATCTAATGTAATCGAACCATGCGAACGAAGTACGCGGCGGTAAGAAAGTGGCTGGCCCGATTCACTTACCGCGCTCTTGCCTTGGGTTCTGGCGAGCTTTCGGACGGGTTTGCAGCCAATTTTGCAGATCGCCGATCTGTTACCCACAGGGACTTTTTCCTCGCCACCAAATCGTCACGATCGCCCTCAGCGGTCGCTCGGCTGTGCATGGCAGCTATGGCGTAGTCGGCTCTGTTGGTTCGATAGTCTTCTTTTTGGACAGTCATCGTTTGCTCCCAGTTTCATAGCCCCTCTTTTGCCCTTGCGGGGAGATTAACTGCCGGTGCATTACGCGAGTCAATCGATGAAACGACCACTCCGCAGTCGCGAGGGCGGGAAGCAAACCGACAATTTTAACGTTGGAACGGCTCACAGAGTGCCGGCAACACAGCCGCCCTTTCGTCGGGCTGCGTTGTTCGCGTCCATGTTGCCCTTCAGCTCGCCGATCTTGGCTTCACGTACCTTGATGTCTGTGTTGTCCATCATGCTGCCAACCGGCAAGCCAAGCCAAAACACGCCGTCCACGTCATGGCGGGCGGTTCTGTCTTGTACAGCCATTATCGGCGCCAGGTCGGAACTCGTTCGGTAAAGTTCGGCTTCCAACTGGCTGCAGGACTTGCCCGCGTATGGGCTGGACCAAACCGGCGTGGGCTTGATGTCGGCTGGGCGAGTAGCGCAGCCCGACAAAACGCTGATGGCTACAAACGCACATAACTTGATTCATGCTTCCCCCCAAAATGCCCGCGGCGAGCAGGCGCTGAGGGCGGGATGAAGTCTATGTGCCTTGACGGCATGCGGAATATATTTTGCGGGATGCCGCACCCTCGCCGACACGAAGCCGTTTCCGAATATCACCTCGCCAAAATTGAACGACAGGCGTGGCTTCTGACGGTAGAACTCCGCGACACGCAGTTGTCGCTCAAGCCATTTGGCGAGCATTGGGAAGCGATCGACCATCTGCATCGGGACATAAAGCGGGCGCTCAATCTGCTTAACAATAGGCCGGCGGACTACGAGGAGCCGCATTTCGCGCCCATGTCGCGAGGGTGAAGAACTAGCCTGTAAGTTTAGTGAAGTCGTGGCGCCGCGCGCGAACATGTGCCAGCAAATTCGTTTCGTTTACGACCCCTGATTGAAAGAGATTCAGCGTGGTCGAGGCCAGAATCTGACCGTCTATCGGGGTGCTGTACCATTTGGCGTCGGCGGTTACCTGGTCGACAACCCGCTGGCAGATCGCCCGATCTTTAGGTCTAAGGAACTGACTTTTCAGTGCTCGTAGCATCTCGACGCCTTGAAACGGGGAGTCACCTGTCTCCGCGCGATACCCATGCGTGGTCTCCGGGCATGGACCCTAAACGCATTCAGACGGAAAATTGCCATTCGTTTGAGTGGTACCGATGTCGCGTGGATAAGCGGCGGTCCGCGAGCTGATCCACCATGTCGCGCAGCGGCTTCTTGCGTTTTGGCGTCCTGTACTTCTCGACCAGCCTGACCTTGTCGATATCGATCGTCACCAGCGGTCCCAGATCGACGGTCACCCTGCCGCCTTCCTCGTCTATGCGCGTGATCTCTCCGGTGAGCTCGATCTGCTGCCCCTTCTTCACCTTGGTATGATCGATGATCGAATGTGGAAAGCATAGCTCGGAATCGAGACGTTTACGCCGTGCTGAGTGACCCATTTGCGAAGGTGGGCGTGATCGCCACCTCGTCACGAATGGAAATTCGGCGCGCCGTTCCATGAGTCCGGTGCGCTCGGCGCCTTACTCAAGATATTGCTAATTATGGATGAGCCCGCTTCCTCCAACCGATGGATGAAGCCGATCGTGCCGGTGCTACTTTGATGCATCGCGCGACTTACCCGACAAGAGCTGGCTCCAGGGGCAAAAATATGAGCAAGACGACTCTCACTGCTATCGCAATCCTCGCGATCGGTGTCGGCTGTGCCGAAGCCAAGGACCGTAAGGTCGAAACCGCGACCTTGGGCACTTACGCCAATTCGAAGAACCTGCCCGTTTGCACCTCGTCAAGCTCACTCTTCGAAGTCCTCGGTGATAAATGTTTTCTCGTCCCAGGTTCGATGATCTATGGCGACATCGCCGAACTGTCGCAGACAATCACTTTGAGTTGGTAGCCGAAGCAAAAACCTCCC
Organism: Mesorhizobium sp. M0145; assembly: GCF_040322355.1. Classification (NCBI taxonomy): domain Bacteria; kingdom Pseudomonadati; phylum Pseudomonadota; class Alphaproteobacteria; order Hyphomicrobiales; family Phyllobacteriaceae; genus Mesorhizobium; species Mesorhizobium sp. M0145. Next base: position 15,564 of record NZ_JAMYTK010000018.1, on the reverse strand, counting down.
AGCGCGGCCTCCATTCTCCGGTATGAAGTTGCCCTTGCAGGTGCTGCCGTGACCCCAGATATCGACCCAGTCTTCGCGCGCCGCCAATACCGGCGCAATCCCCAGTCACCACGGGCCTCTCCAAAATTCTTATGCCGTTCGCACTGCGGTCGAGCGTGTCGCGCCAACACAGCAGCGCCTCTGCATCGTTTGGGCAACCTAACGCATAGCTTCCGGTCCGAGTCTGCAATGAGCCTGTGACCGTACTGCAGAGGCCTAGGCGAGCAAGTGTCGCCTGCGATGTCGCCCAGTGCGGAGCAAAGGGTGCTCCCAGCCGAAAAAAAGCCAGAAACTCGCAGCCGCAATCCTCGCCTCCCGCAGTTGCTCCTCCCGATATCAGTGGCGGAATTGGGATTGGCGGTAGCCTGGAGGTGCGACAGACGTTGCAGACACTCGGTCCCTGATGTAATTTAGTATTCGATCAAGTGAGGAATATGCCCGCCGTCGCGACGGCTTTTCTCTCTTTCTGTCTCGGCGGATTGCATGCTCTCTGACGGACCTTGCTAGCACATTCCGTGTTCTTGTGGGCGAGGCAATAGCGTTCAAGGGAATTGCCATGCTCCGACTTTGCGGAATCATCGCAGCCTTCCTCTTCGCGAGCTTCACGACTTTTGACGCTTGCGCCGACCGAAGAGTCGCCTTTGTCATCGGCAACTCGGAGTACCGACAATTCCCCGCACTCAAGAACCCGGCCAAGGATGCCGAGGACGTGTCAAAAACCTTTCGACTGGCAGGGTTCGAGGTCTTCGTCGCAAGCGATCTGACGAAGCTGCAATTCGAGGAGCAGTTCCGCAACTATCTTGCCGCCGCAGACGGCGCAGAACTGGCCGTCGTCTACTACTCCGGCCACGGTTTTCAGATCGGCGGCGAAAATTTTCTGATCCCGGTCGATGCCTCCTTGAAGCAGGCGGCGGACATCGAAGTCCAGGCCATTAAGCTCAACGATGTGCTGGAACAGTTACGCTCGAAATCAAAGATTCAGGTGATCATACTCGATGCCTGCCGCAACAATCCGTTCCCACGCAAGAATTACTGGCTGAGAGACCAGCTCATCACTGCCGGCAATACCGGGCTCGCACAGGTGAGAAGCTCGCTGAACACCTTGATTGCCTTTGCCACCGAACCCGGGGCGGCGGCTTATGACGGCGCCGGCGAACTCAGCCCGTTTTCGGCGGCGTTTTCCCGTCGCGCGCTGGCTCCGAACCAGGAGATCCGCACCGTGATGGCGGCGGTGCGCCGCGATGTGGTCGAGGCCACAAACGGCCTCCAGGTTCCCTGGGAGAACTCATCGCTGATCGACGAAGTCGTCCTGATGCGCCGCAGCAATCGACCATCGCTGCCGCCCGTGCTGGAGAAGGTGGTGCTGTCAGGAGTCGGACCCGTCGACTTGGGCTTGCCTGAACCGGTCGATGTCGATGGTGGCACGATTACCCTGAGCATCGAAAGACCGCCCGCCCTGGGGCGTTTGATGCTGGACGGCAAGGCTGTTGAGTTGGGCGTGCCGATCCAGGGCAAGGATCTGCCGCGTCTGCAGATGGATGTTCCCAAGGGAGTCGCCCCGCAGGAAGAGGTCGACATGCTGGCCTATGCGACGCATGACAACTGGGGCGGCCAGACCCAAGGCATCGTCGTGTTTCGGGTGAAGAGCGGTGAAGGCGCGCAAGGCGAACAGATCATGGCTTCGCTCGAGGCCGAGCAGAAGCAGCAGGTGCTGGAGCGTGGCATTCATATAACCGGTGCGGCCGAAGCGATCGAGAACCGCGACATCGACGTTCCCGTGGGCGTGGGTCCAGTTGCGCTGAATCTGGATTTCCCGACCGATGATCCCGCCGTCAGCCTTAAAGTATCGAGTTATCCGGCAACGGGAACGCTCTCGCTGCCCGATCGAACCCTGTCGCCGCAGTCGAGCCTGATGGCCGGAGAGGTCGACCGGCTGCGCTATGAACCGCAGATCGGCGCGGAAGCCAAGGTCGAGGTCGGCTTCGAAATCCGGGCGGACAGCAGCTCATCAAAGCCCGCCACGATGAAACTGTCGCCGACGATCGATCCGTGCGACACGGCTGCCGGCGAACCTCTCGATCTGCAAGGCGTCAGCCCCGGCCTGCTGCCGAATGAAATTGGCGCTAGCGCGGTTGAGCTTTGCGAGGCCGCGGTAAAGGCTCATCCGGAAGTCCCGCGCTTCCGCTATGAACTGGGGCGGGCGCTGCTTGCGGCAGGCAAGGTCGAAGAAGCCAAGACAGCCGTCGAGGAGGCGGCCAGGAAGGGACATGTACGCGCCGTGTTCGAACTCGGCTACATGTATGCGACCGGAGCCGGCGTGGCCCTGGACCGCACCCAGGCCAATGCCCTCTACGCGGCGGCCGCCGACAAAGGCGATCCCTACGGAATGACGTCGTGGGGTCGCGCCTTGTTCAATGGCTATGGCGTCAAGCCCGACACCGGCAAGGGTTTGGACCTGCTGCTCAAGGCGGCAGCGATGGGGCACACCTATGCCATGAACGATCTGGCCGCGATCTTCACTGAGGGCCGCAACGGCGTAACCGCTGACCCGGCCCGCGCTGTTGCCTTCCTGCAAGCCGGTGTCCAGCGGCAGGACATGTATTCCATGAACCTGCTCGGGCGCAATTACTTGTCCGGGCAGGGCGTGGACAAGGACCCCAAAACGGCGGTAGCGCTATTTCAGAAGGCAATCGATCTCGGTCAGCCGTATGCACCCGGCAGCCTCGCACGCATGTATCGGGATGGTGTCGGTGTGGGACGGAGCCTCGCAGAAGCGCAAAGATTCTTCGAAATTGGGATCGCTCGGGGTGATCCGTCCGCAGCTTACGATCGCGCGGCCCTCGAAATGCAAAAGGGCGACAAGGCCGATCAGGCCCTTGCCGTGCGCTTCCTTGCGCTTGCCGCCGCACTTGACGTGCGCAAGGAACTGCCGGACGCCCAGAGGACGCTGGCAAAGTTCGGACCGAAGCCAAAAACAGCGGCGTTGAAGCAACTGCGACATGAACTGAAATCGAAGCTTCCCGGGTCCGGTTCACAAGACACTCAACTGGTTAACGCGGCCAGACGAGTCTGGGAAGAAGCCAATCCGCGTCGGGACTTATTCTGACCAAGGAGGAGACAATGGCGAGCAGAGTATTGAAACACGCAATACTTGGAACAGCGTTATCCGGCTTCTTGGCGGGCCTCATGGGCTGCACTTCCCTGGTTCCGAGAGTTGAACCGACGCCGCTGGTCGAAACGCCCCAGCCGAAGATTCTCCGCCGGGTGCCTCCGCCGAAGGTCGTCAAGCCTGTTCGCAAACAAAAAACCGCGAAGAAAGTGATTATACCGGTTGAGGACGAGCCTGTTCCTGCGCCTGTCATTCCTTCTGGTGGCGGTGGCGGCGGCGGTGGAAGCGGGGGAGGCGGCTGGGGTTGATCAGGTCAGACTGAAGAATGCATGAGCTTGGCGTCCGATGGCGCTTTCTGATCCTACCAGACTTGCCAGTCGTCATCGACATCCCGCCGAACACGACAAAAGACAGCAGGGAGAACCGGCCTCTGACGGAAATGGGTGAAGTCGTCCTCAGGCCTCGGTCAGGCAGGCGGCGAGGATTCAATAGCTGGCCGCACCATGCCTTCCGGGACGAGGCTGACCCGCTAGCTTTGACGATGAGACGTGACTGCCTTCGTGAGGGAGTCACGCCGTCCGGGCGCAAGATCGTCATGCTGCAATACCGGACCAATGCCGGCGTCCGCCGTAAACCCTCGATCGGGAAGTCCGGTGATTTGACGGTCGAGTAAGCTCGAAAAATCGCCCAGGACTGGCTCCTTCCCTATTCGATCGTGGCGAACTTGAGCTTCGAGGCGAGGTCAGCCACTTCGACGAGAACGCCCGAAAGGGTATTTGGGGAACGCTGCTGGGCACTTACAATCGCAGCGGCCGGGTCAGACCGCTGGCTGTCTCAACACAAGCCGGGTTGACCTTGCAACTGCCAGCGCACCAAGGAGCGCCGTTAAGGGAACAGCACCTCTTCCTGTAGATGACGGCCTGATGCGATCCTACCAGACTTGCCGATCATACCAATCGTCAATATCCTGCCGAACGCGGTCCCTTTCGATACCGTAGCGTTCCTGGATCTTGCCTTCGAGCTGATCGCGATTGCCAGCGATGCGATCAAGATCATCATCGGTAAGTTTGCCCCACTGTTCCTTGATCTTACCCTTGACCTGCTTCCAGTTTCCTTCGACGCGATTCCAGTCCATGACATATCCTCCATTGTTTTACACAAGGCGAAACGGTCGTCCGGCCAGGGAGTTCCGGGAGGAAGATCTCTGATGTTCACGTCTCCAGTTGGGAAGGTGACGACGCCAATCAGGAGATGGTGGGCCTTTGGGGAGGCGTCGACCTCCCCGAGCGGAGCGTGACGTGTTGAGCGAGAGGAGCACGGCTGTCCTGCGCATGATCATCCATGTCGAAATCGCCCACCCAGGCTTCGAGCCGCTAGGCTCGCCCCGCGGTAGCGACGTGCCGGATCCGAATACATGGGCTCATTCGATATCCTGCCTGGGAGCTGGCTCCGTGGCACGCGCGTCGCCACGATTGAACCGGAAGGGTCCGCCGCGTTGTCTGGTGACTGGTACGGCGATTGTTGTAGATAGAAATGGCGAACACTGGCACAACGCGTGGACGCAACCAGGACCAGGCAAGGGTCGCTAGTGGCAAGACCAGGAAATGAAGTATGAGGCGAGCAAAACCGGCGCCAGCAAAGCTGACGTCAAATCGGCGATGAAGTCGGTCGGCAACAGTCGCAAGAAAGTCGACGACAAGCTGGTCAGGAAGTGAGCCTCGGCCGCACAGACGCTGGCGAAGTTGCAATATCAAGAGCTCGAGGTTCAGCGAAGGGGATAGGCCACATTGCCTATGACCGGCTGCCGCGAGGTCCTCATGAGAGGGCATGCATCGCTACCTTCAATGTGAACGGCGTCAACGGCCGACTGCCTGTGCTCCTGAAGTGTTAGGCGAAAGCGACTACGACATCGTTTGCGTGCAGGAATCGAAGACGTCGGAGGACAATTTCCTATCGATGGATCACAGAGGCGGGTTACGGCGCGATCTGGCACGGCCAGAAATCCTACAACGGTGTGGCGATCCTGGCCCGAACGCCGACGCGGCCCTGGCTGGCGGTCCTGACGACACTCAGAGCCGCTATATCGAGGCCGAGGTGGATGGGGTCGTTGTGGGCTGTCTCTATCAGCCCAATGGCAATCCAGCGCCTGGCCCAAAGTTCGACTACAAGCTGCGCTGGTTCGATCGTCTCATCAACTACGGCCAGCACTTGCTCGAAGTTGGGGCACCCAGTGTTCTCTGCGGCGACTATAACGTCGTTCCAACCCAAATCGACGCCGTGGTGCCAAGGCGATGGCTGGGCGATGCGGTCAATTTCCCGGAATGCCGGCAGGCCTATGCTAAAATGCTCGAAGGTGGCTGGGTCGATGGCGTCCGGCGCATCCATCCGGAGAAGGGCATCTACACCTATTGGAATTTCTCCTACTGGGGCGGCTACGATCGGAGTTCGGGCCTGTGAATGGACCATCTCCTTGTGAGCCCCTCGCTTTCCGACCGGCTGCGCAGTGCCGGCGTGGATGTCGACATGCGCGGCTGGGAGAAGCCAAGCGACCATGCGCCGGCCTGGATCGAGCTCAATTGACTGGGAGGAATACAGATGATTAACCGGATTCTCTCGAAATGATGGGCTTGGCGCGCCGTTCCAGACCGGGAAGCTGTTGTCCAGCCGGCGATGTCGCCTGCACGAGCGAACTCGAAGCGGCGTTTGACGAGTATATTGAACCGGGTCGCGTCGGCGCGCAGCTAGGCTGCCTTCTTAAGCTCCGCCACCTGAACGCCCAGCCGGAACGCCTGACCATCTGCAAACGAGCGCGCGTAGCTCTCGGATGTAAAAGGGACGGTGGTCATGGTGCCATTGACCGTCACGCGAACCGACCAGTCTTTGTCTCTGACGATTTCAACGGCATGTCGCTCATGCGGAGCCATGCATTCCTCCCAGAATCTTACGTTGAGGAGGGAGGATAGCGTCGCAACACTCGTTTGCATGCAAATAATCCGACACCGCGATGTCGAAATGTCAAAACGGCGCAGAGCTAGGCGAACTTAAGTCGATGTCGTCGCCTTGAGCTGTTCAAGGTGGTCTCTTGGCGAAATTAAAAAGTGCGGTGGCAGTCTCTTCAGCCGTCCAGCCTTGCTCGATGCAAGAGGACACCAGAGCCGTGAAAGCGGTTTCAAGGACGGCTGCGCAGTTCGCGTCCTGTCCAGGCTGTCCTCGGCAAGAGTGTGCGGTGCAACTTTTGCTGTTTGGGACATGAAAAATAACTGGCGAGTGCCAGAAAAATTCTGACTTTCATCTTGCCGTCGATCAGCCGTAGTGAAGTTTCGGTTTTGGCTCGGTGCCGGTGAATTTGACGCCGATGCGATCGTTGCGGCGCCAGCAAACCTCCGATCGATAGGCAACTCCATCGACCGACACGTAGAGCAAGAAGCGATCAGGAACCCGGGCATCGGGCGCGACCTTCAGCTGAGCGCCCCCTCATGCTGATTGCGCAAGGTGCAGCTGATCTCGGTCCCGGTGATGATCGTCCCGCCCTTTAGCACACGTTGACGGCGCTCGCGCCGATGCTCGTCGGAATTCTCATCAACTGGGTTCGCGGTGTTTGCCATCGACAAAATGTCAGATCAGCTGAATTCGCCCCTAGGTATACCGAACACAGGCGCGCAGCAATGGATGGGTCATGTTGCCCTATTATGTGACATTACAGGGCATGCTCAGGTGAATCTGTCGGGTCGCGCAGAAAAAGGCAATGATCTAGCAAAGGTCCCGCGTTTGCCGCCATGCCGATCAACACGGTTTCCAAGCTTCTGGTCGACGCCGACCTAAATGCTGACCTTCCGGCAGACAGGCCCAGTAGCCGTCGAACTCCACCTCGTGTATCCAGGCGTCGCCCTCGGGCGGCTTCTCGACCAAGGTCGGCATCAAGGCTCAATGAACTCCAGCCGGCTGGTGCCGGCGCCTGCCCACCTACGCAAGGAACCGAGTCTGGATCGTGAGATCCGGCGGCTAGGGCAACGGAACATAATCAGATTACCAAATTAGCAATGATGCATGAGATGGCCTATAACTTGCGCAACCGGCGAACGACCCGATTGCCGCTAGCTTAGTTAGCGCCAGCGGCCGCTGGTCACCGCCCGATTGGCTGCCAGGCCGCTCCTATCAAACCGCTACGCTCGATGGATCGGCTACTCGCGACCATCGAAAGCCACCAACAGGTCAAGGGCCGCAGCGACTTCGAGGATAGCCTCGGTTATATGGTCGTCGCATACTGTCAAATCAGGCGCAGACTGCCGAACGTGGTATAATGCGGCTTTGACCGAGACGGTGTCCCCCCGGTCCGCCCTGTTGAGGATTGCGGCAATCGCCTGTTCTAGAACTGGACCGACCCTTTGGACGATGCTCATCCACCTTCCCCCCCGGGAACGCTAGCGTCAAAAATAACGTGTTCGAGGCCGGAATGCAACCGATGGGCGAAATCGCGACTATTTTTCGGTCTAATCGTTGCGCAAATCTGCAAAGGAGACCGAAGCAAACATGCCGCAGCGGAGCCAAGGGCGATGAATCGTCTCAAAAGGCTCATCGTCGTCAGAGTTCCAAAGGTTGAACTTCATCGGGGAACACTCCTTCTGTCTGTCTGTTGGATTGCCGGGCGCATCCCGCGCAATCAGACAGGAGAAAGAAGATGAAACGCATCCTTTTGGCTTCGGCCGTGCTGGCGGTGTCGACTGGGCTTTCCTTTGCCCAGACGACGAGCGGAACTTCGAGCGGAACCTCGACGAGCGGCACCTCGACCACGACGCCCATGCCCAGTACGACGGATCAGGGCACCGGCACGACGAGCAGCGGGACCAACATGTCCGGCGATCAGGGCACCGACACGACCACCACCAGCGGCACCACGAATCCGAACTCGGCCAGGGACTGCGCGCCCGGCCAGCAGACTGGCAGCGCTCAGCAGGCGGCGCCAGGTCAGCAGGACACGACAGCCAACACCGCCGCGCCGGGCCAGGTGAAAAAGACCGGTGAAGGTTGCTGATTGGCAGTTCCTCTGCCAACCACCTTTGAGCCTCCTCACAGGTTGGTGCCAGAGCGGCTGTAAGACCGGCCTCGCGAAGGTTCACTTCCAGATCGAGCGCGATCATGGGCTCATCCTCAGCGACAAGGACCAGCGGCTTTTTCCTATTCAGCAGCAATTCACGTTTGTTGAACAATTCCGAGCCCGATGAGCCGAGTTAGCCTTTGTGCGGCGCTGGCAGCTCAAGGAACAAGTCGCTTTGCCAATCATCGGGTTCCAAGGGGCCGAACATAAACAGGTTTTCAACATGGGAGAAGACAAGTTCGCTTGCGAGCGACTGAAGGAGGGCAGGTCCAAGTTTTAGCCGATGAACCGGCATTGCGCAGGCACAGGCGCGCGAGCTGACCGAAATGATCGCACCGACTATGCATCATTGCTGCGCGAGGCGTGAATACTGAAGAGCAGCGCGAGCCGGAGGTGAGCGGGCGACATAGAAATTACGAAGGAGCGAGCACCTACGTATCAGTCTCAAGATCGAGAGCACATACACGACCAGAGCAACGGAACCACAGCTGGTTGGCTGTCGAGGGCGGTGTCAGCTTCTTCCTGTTCCTCCCACATTGTGATGCCCACCTGGCTTTCGTGACCGCTATCGTCTAACCCATTTTTCCGTCGGTCTCTCTCTCGAAATCCTTGTCGCCCTATCTGCTCGGATCACTGGATCCGCGAGCAGGCGGCTCGGAAGCCAACCAGGACGATTGTGTCGCCATCGTTCTTGTCCATGGCGCCAACAGTGTTTTCCGCTGCACTTATCTTCCAAGTTTCTAATGCAAGATTTTGAATGAGCGTGTCGCTCACAATCGGTGACGGAATGTAGAAAGGCCGCGCCTCCGGAGAGACGACGCGGGCTGCGAGCTGACTCTGCGGAGGCACGGATGCTGAAGTCTAGCCAGAACGAGCCGAGAAAGCCGCAATCGTCCGGCAAAAAACCGAATTGAATATCGGCCCAGCAGCATAACCATGGAACCTTTCAAAGCCGCATGCCTTGTCCCTTCCTTATAGAAGGAGATGCGAAATGAGCCTTGATATAGGAAAGGTCGCCATAGCGTTGCTTGGCCTGCTTGCCTACAAGAATAGGGACAAGATCGGCGAGTTGATCGCTGGCAGGAAATCGACAGATCCCAACGCTAGCGCTGGCTCCCCTGGCGGCCTCGGCGACATGCTGGACCGTCTCAGAAATGCGGGTGCGGGCGATCAGGTTGATTCGTGGGTAAGTAAAGGATCAAACCGGCCCGTTCAGCGCGATCAGGTTGAGAAAGCAATCGACCCGCAAACATTGAGCGATCTGGCTGAGCAAACCGGATTGTCCCATGAGGAACTTCTCGACCGGCTCACAAGAGAATTGCCCGACGCGGTGGACAAGCTTACGCCCCACGGCCAGATGCCCGCGGGCAACGGTCCAGATCTCTTGGACGAGGTACCAGGAGCTGGCCGTACTTAGCGCCATCTGCGACAAAGCAGGCTGAAACTAGGAGACGCCGGCTTCGGGGCCACCGACCTGGCAGCAATCGTGTGAGCGGGAAGTTGCTGGCCTTCACCGCGGGTTCCAAGGCCTATCGCAAAAAGTCCCGCCGTACATGCCAGGACGGCGGGACCGATCGGAGCGCCTTTGCACCGGGCATGGGGGATGCGGGGGCGGGCTTGCCCGGTGCGCGCGTACCGTCCAGGAATCTTAGGCTCTCACCGGCAGTGCGTCTATCAACCGACGGTTGGAGCGACAACGAAGAAGATGTCGATAGCCGTTCGTCATCATCCGGCGCGCGCGCGCAAGATCGGCCCGACGTGGCGCGTCGGCGGGCGCAGTGGACCGGGTCGCCGCCCCATGCTCTTCGACGGGCCGATCAATGGTTTCCGGCTGTATGTCGAGAAGGTGCTCTTGCCCACCCTCAAGCCGGGCGACATCGCCGTCAACGACAATTCTTCACACGAGGACATGAGGGGCAAGGCCGTCCGGCACGCCCTCGGCAAAGCCGGCGCCAAGCTCTTCTTCCTGCCGGAAATACTCGCCAGACCTGAATCCGATCGAGATGCTCTTTGCCAAGCTCAAGCACCTGCTGAGAAAGGCCGCCAGATACACCACCGACGCCGTCTGCAGCGCCATTGGCGAAATCCACAATGCTCTCAGATCAAAGGAATGCGCCAACTATTTCACCGAGGCCGAGTATGCCCCAACTTGGAATCATCATGCTCTAAACTAAGCACGGTATGGGTGATGGCCGAGTCAAGCACGCGAACTCAGTCCTCCCTGAATGCCCGACGGATTTGATCGTCCAAAGGTTTTACGAGGTAAGACAGCATTGTGCGGCTGCCGGTCGAGAAGAACACCTCGACAGGCATACCGGGCGACAAGGTCAGACCCTTCAGCCTCGTAAGCTCTGCACGTGGCAGGCTGACACGCACAGTATAGAAGCTCGCGCCGTTTCGCTCATCGATGCTGAGATCGGGGGAGATCTCACTGACGACACCATTCAGCTCTGGCGTTGTCCGCTGGTTGAAGGCCGAAAGTCGCAACGTTGCGCTCTGCCTTGGCATCAGCTGATCGATGTCTTGCGGTACCACACGCGCCTCGACCGTCAGATCGTCTGTCACAGGGACAATCTGCATGATGAGCTCTCCCGCGGATATGACGCCGCCGACCGTATGCACGCCGAGCTGATGGACGACGCCAGTTTGCGGGCTGCGTATATCGATACGCTTGAGCTGGTCTTCGGCCGAGACCTTTTGCTCGACCAACTCGGCGAGCTTTGCCTGGACGTCACGGAGCTCGGTTGCCACCTCGCTGCGCAAATCCTGGCCGATCTGAATGATCTGCAAGCGGATTTCGGATGTATGGCCCTTCGATTGCGCGATTGCCGCAGTCAGCTTCCCATGTTCGCCTTCAAGCCGGACTGCGTCACGCTCAAGTGTCGTTATGCGATCGATTGAAACCAGCTTGCGTTCCCAGAGCTTGCGCATGCCGTCGAGCTCAAGCCCGATCAATTTGATTTCCCGCGTTTTAGCATCCCTTTGCTCGGTCAAGCCGGCGACTTCTTCGGTGAGCTGAGCAATGCGCTCTCTCAACTGAGCCTTCTGGCCAGCGCGTGCCTGGCGACGAAATTCGAACAAGGACTGCTCGCCGGCCATCGCACGCCGGATCTCAGGATCGTCCTGCCGCGACGTCAGCGAAGATGGGAAGGCGATGGTGTCAGTGCCATCCCGCTCGGCTTCGAGGCGGGCCAGACGGGCCTCGAATTCGTCCAAGCTCTTGGTGACCATGGCTAAATCGGCCCGGGTCACGGTTTCATCGAGACGGATCAAAACCTGGCCCGCCTTCACGGCGTCGCCTTCTCGCACGAGGATCTGACCGACCACGCCACCCGTTGGATGCTGCACCTTTTTAACGCTGGAATCGACGACCAGCCTTCCCGAAGCAATGACGGCTCCAGAAAGCTCCGTGACCGCGGCCAGGCTTCCCGCCCCACCAACCAGGAGCATGCAGACCGCGAGGCCGCCGAACAGATAGCGTCGAATGGTCCGGTCGATCGCCGATGCCGCGTGTTGCGTCATCAGTGTGTCGCCTCCTCAGGGCCGGAGACGACCTTCAGGGGAACGCCGCCCGAACGGGTTACCTTGCTCAAGACCTCATTCTTGGGGCCAAACGCCTGGACACGGCCGTTAGACATGACGAGTACCTGATCCAGGCTTGCAAGCGCGCTCGGCCGATGGGCGACCACGACAGCAATGCCGCCTCGCGCCCGCACGCCCTCAATTGCAGCCGCCAGCGCGGCCTCCCCTTCGGAATCGAGGTTGGAATTGGGCTCGTCCAAGATAACGAGGAACGGATCGCCATAGAGTGCCCGTGCGAGCGCAACCCGCTGTCGCTGGCCCGCCGAAAGCGCCGACCCGGCCTCGCCGATCCGCGTTTCGTAGCCTTCCGGCAGATGGACGACAAGGTCATGAACGCCGGCCGCGCGCGCAGCCGCCAGTATCTTGTGCGAAGAGGCTTGAGGTTCGAAGCGTGCGATGTTCTCGGCAATGGTGCCATCGAACAGTTGCATATCCTGCGGCAGATAGCCGACATGGTTGCCCAGTTCTTGTGGCGACCACTGGTCGAGCGTTGCTCCGTCCAGCCTGACGGTCCCGCGGGCTGGGAGCCATATCCCGGCTATTGCTCGGACAAGCGATGATTTTCCAGACGCGCTCGGTCCGACGATGCCAAGCCCGGCACCCCTTTCTAGCGCGAACCCGACATCCTGCACAACCACACGACGCTCGCCGGGTGGCGTGACGCAGATGCTTTCTACCGCAAGAGAAGATACAGGTGCAGACAGCGAGACACTCGTGGCAGTTTCAGGAAGCAGGGCCAAAAGCTGGCTCAGCCGGGTCCATGCCTGGCGAGCACTGACGAAACCCTTCCAGTGGGCGATAGCCAGTTCGACCGGTGCGAGCGCCCGGCTCATCATAATCGAACTGGCGATCATAATACCGGCTGTCGCTTCTTGATGAATGACCAGATAGGCGCCGATCGCCAGTATACCCGACTGCAGCATCATGCGCAGGATCTTCGAGATCGTGCCGAGCGTCCCAGCTAGGTCGCTGGCTCTTGCGTTCGTGTTGAGAAAGTCGGCGTTGACGCTTGACCAGCGCTCGGCGATGCGCGCGCCAAAGCCCATCGCCTGCAGAGCCTCTGCATTGCGACGCGTCGCCTCCGCAAGCGTATTGCGCGCTGCCGCCTGGCTGTTTGCCCTCTTCGCAGGCTCCCTGGTGCGAACTTCTGCAAGCCCAGTCAGGCTAGAGAGAATGATGGCGCCTGCCAGCGCCGTCATGCCGATCCAGAGATGGAACAGGAAGCATATTGCCAGATACAGCGGCATCCAGGGCAGGTCGAAAAGCGCGGTCGGACCAGTGCTCGACAGAAACGAACGCACCTGGTCAAGATCCCGCAACGACTGAAGGCCGTCGCCTGGGAGCTTGGTGCGCAAGGGCAAACGCATAAGGGCGGTATAGACTTGCCCGCTCAATCGCGCATCCAAAGCCATCCCGATGCGCACAAGCAACCGCGACCGGATAAGCTCAAGAACGCCTTGGAAAATGAACAGCATGCCGGCAAATACGGCAAGCCCGACAAGCGTCGGCACACTGCGGCCGGGTACGACCCGATCATAGACCTGCAGCATGAAGAACGAGCCGGTCAGCGCCAGAACATTGACGACGCCGCTCATCAGGGCAATTCCAGCGAACGCGCGGCGGAAAGAAGCCAAAACCGCAGCGAGGGTTGTTCGTGGCGGCTCGGACGAATGGGAATGCGACATCGCCTTCACATCGGTTCCAGTTCGGTCCCCGGCGCAAGCATCGTGCCCGCAATCAGGCTCGGTGTCTCCATACCGCAGCCACCGTCAGGTGTTGCGCCTAGATATGCCAATCGTTCAGCGCGTACGCGTGGATGTAGTCGATCTGCATTTCCGCAGGTGTCGCAAGCCCGTCGGCGGGCGCTCCCGCCAGGCCACCAACCGCCAGATCGACCAGCATATACATGGGGTCGTGCATATCGGAAGGCGTTGCGGCACGAGCAACTTCGACGTCGTCGAAATACCAGACGAGTTCGTCTTTTGTCCACAGCACTCCGTAAGTGTGGAACCCTTCGGTATCGGCGGCATAGGCCGTCGAGGACACTGTCGTATGAATTCCCGTCTCGTTGGAGTGGCTTGTCAGAATGAGCTTGTTTGGATCCTGACCGAGCATTTCCACGACGTCCAGTTCCGGTGGCCAGGAGCCGTCAGCCGGGAGAAGCCAGAAGGCCGGCCATAGACCTTGCTTTTCGGGCATGTCAGCCCGAATTTCGAAATAGCCGTAGGTTTGTGCGAAGGACTCATAGGTCGTCAGCAAACCTGACGTGTATTTGTAATCGTTTATGTAGGGCTGGATTGCCGCGGGAGCCTGGGCGGCGGTAATCGTGAGAACACCGTCCTCAACACTGAACGGGTTGACCGAACTCGTCGGGGCGTAGTTGGTGTCGATATACCATTGAAGCTCCTTGTTGCTCGTGAGCGAGCTGCCGTTCGCGGCACCCCACCAGAAGTTCGAGTCCCAGGTGCCGCTCGAGCCATTCCACAGATTGAGCGTGTTGAACTCGTCCGAGAAGGTGAGTTCCAGATGCGACCTGTCCAGGGCCAGATCGAACTGGCCTGGGGTGAACTGGTCGACGGTCTTGTTGGCAAAAACGAGAAATTCGTCATCGGACAGATTAAGTTGGACGTTCGCTCCCGACTGAACCATGTTGGCGTGCACATCCTCGAAGGAGGTGAAGCCGAAGCTCCCGACGCGCGCGGTATCATCGGCGCCAAAGTCGAGGATCAGGTCACTGCCGTTGCCGGGGGTCACCACGAAAATGTCCGCACCGGATCCGCCCTTGAGAACGTCATCGCCCTGCAAACCGTCGAGCGTCTGTTGGCCGGAGCCGCCGGTAATGATGTTGTTTAGCTCGTTTCCGAAAGCATAGTGTTTGTCGCCGGTGACCGTCAGGTTCTCGAAATTCACTGGGAGCTTGTAACTCATCCAGGTCGATATGGTGTCGACACCCTCGTTGGGCAGCTCGACCGCTTTGTTTTTGGATGAATACAGATAATAGATGTCATCGCCCTTGCCGCCGTACATCGTGACGGTGACGCTACCGTCGGCGTACATCGAGTCGTTGTAGATGCTGCCATAAAGTGTCGGGCCGGAATTCGTCGCCGAATACCACTTTACGGAGGATCCGCTGTAGGGGAGTGGAACACCCTTGGCGTTCAGTACGTTGGCCATTTTGGTCCTTTCTCCTCTTGCTCGCCTCGATATCGGGCCTAACACCTATTGAGAGCAAAGGAGCCATTACCATTTAGCCTTCGAGTTTGGAGGGTTACCAAAAGCTTAATATTCAGCGGAGCCACTTGCCGCGGGGGCCGCCTCACCCCTTCA
The DNA here is from genome assembly GCF_040322355.1 of Mesorhizobium sp. M0145. Lineage (NCBI taxonomy): Bacteria > Pseudomonadati > Pseudomonadota > Alphaproteobacteria > Hyphomicrobiales > Phyllobacteriaceae > Mesorhizobium > Mesorhizobium sp. M0145. The sequence goes on along the minus strand of NZ_JAMYTK010000018.1, from coordinate 412 downwards.
AGGGCACAAGGCGTGGCACCCGGCGCTTGCCGCTCTGCTTCGGCCGGTCGCAATCTTAGACGTACGGCCGTTGCGCACGACGCAAGCTTGTTGTCAGGTGCATGACGCGGTGCGTCAAATGCAGCTTTGGCGATGGCGGGCGCGCTGCATTGTTGATATTGTCCGCACGGAACAGGCGCGCAAATGACACCGGATTCAGAAAAGGCCGAGGCGGTCGAGCAGTTGCTTGATACACCTGACCTTGCAACCGCACTGGAAAGCGAACAGTTCAAAAAATTCCTTGACCAGGTGCCGATCGCCATTGCCGTTGCGAACCTGGCCGCTGAGGAGCGCGTAGTCTACGCCAACCCGGAATTCGAGAAACTGTCAGGCCTGACGGCCGCCAGGCTCACACGAGCAAACTGGGCAGCCC
>NZ_JAMYTK010000017.1:0-148494 GCF_040322355.1 Mesorhizobium sp. M0145 | reverse complement strand
AACGCTTCCACGCCATCGCCGAGGGCTTCGCTCTTGCAAATCCAAACTAATCCCCGCCAAATCAGATGTGTGCGCACGCTAGCCCCCTGTGGGAGAAGGTGGCTCGGCGCGGAGCGCCGAGACGGTTGAGGGGTGTTGGACGGAGCGCCGCCGGTGCCAAGCTGGAGCACCCCTCATCCGACCGAGCTTCGCTCGGCCACCTTCTCCCACAAGGGGAGAAGGGAGGGCGCGACCTCAGCTCCTCAGCTACACCCGCTCGTGGCCCCGCAAGTATCGCACTTCTCGCAAGTCCCGTTCCGCACCATCGTGAAGTTGTGGCATTCCGAGCATTCGTTGCCGGTGTAGCCTTGCATCAGCGACTGCTGGCGCCGGTTGGCGGCAAGCGCTTTTGCTTCGGCTGCTTCCTTCGCCGCCTCGTCGGTGAACAGCTCCGTCGGGTCGGACGCTTCCGCGTAGACGATGTCCTCGACCAGTTCCCTGGCGCGCTCCTCGTAGTCGCGCTTGTAGGCGACGGCTTCGTCGCTTGCCGGTTTTAGCGTCAGCACGTTGGAGCCGGAGAAAGCGGTCGGGGCGGTACGGGCTGGAGTTCCGGAACCGGAACCCGCAAAGCCTTTCGGCTCGGCGCCCATGCCCGACACCAGCTTGACCGGCGAGGCGCCGCGGGTCAGGCCCTTGGAGAAGGGCGTCGCCTTGCCTTCATTGATGCCGCGTCCGAGTGCCGTCTTGTCGAAATCCGACTGGTCGACATGGGCGAGATCGTGGCGGCCGAGATAGGAGACAGCCAGTTCGCGGAACACGTAGTCGAGGATCGACGTGGCGTTCTTGATGGCGTCGTTGCCCTGCACCATGCCGGCCGGCTCGAACTTGGTGAAGGTGAAGGCCTCGACATATTCGTCGAGCGGCACGCCATATTGCAGGCCGAGCGAGATGGCGATAGCGAAGTTGTTCATCATCGCCCGGAAGGCGGCACCTTCCTTGTGCATGTCGATGAAGATCTCGCCGATACGGCCGTCATCAAACTCGCCAGTGCGCAGATAGACCTTGTGGCCGCCGACGACCGCCTTCTGGGTATAGCCCTTGCGGCGGTTCGGCAGTTTCTCGCGGTCGCGGTAGAGACGCTCGACGACGCGCTCGACGATCTTCTCGGTCACCTGCACGGCGCGCTGTGCGGCCGGCGCCGCGATCAGCTGCTCGATGGCTTCGTCCTCGTCGTCTTCGACGTCGGCAAGCAGCGAGGCGTTGAGCGGCTGCGACAGCTTCGAGCCGTCGCGATAGAGCGCGTTGGCCTTCAGCGCCAGCTTCCACGACAGCATGTAGGCGCCCTTGGCGTCTTCCACCGTCGCGTCGTTCGGCATGTTGATGGTCTTGGAGATGGCGCCGGAGATGAAGGGCTGCGCCGCCGCCATCATCATGATGTGGCTTTTGATCGACAGCGAACGCTTGCCGATCTTGCCGCACGGGCTGGCGCAGTCGAACACCGGCAGGTGTTCGGCCTTCAGGAACGGCGCGCCTTCCAGCGTCATCGCCCCGCAGACATGGATGTTGGCGGCCTCGATGTCCTTCTTCGAAAAGCCCAGCGCCGGCAGCATCTCGAACGAGAAATCATTGAGCTGCTCGTCGGTGAAGCCGAACGTCTCCTTCACCCAGTCAGCGCCCAGCGTCCACTGGTTGAAGACGAATTTGATGTCGAAGGCCGACTTCAGCGCGGCATTGAGTGCTGCGATCTTTTCGTCGGTAAAGCCTTTTGCCTTGAGCGAGCCGGGGTTGATGCCCGGCGCCTGGTTGAGATTGCCGTGGCCGACGGCATAGGCCTCGATCTCGGCGATCTGGGCCTCGGAATAGCCGAGCGTGCGCAGCGCTTCGGGCACCGCGCGGTTGATGATCTTGAAATAGCCGCCGCCGGCGAGCTTCTTGAATTTTACCAGCGCGAAGTCGGGCTCGATGCCGGTGGTGTCGCAATCCATCACCAGGCCGATCGTGCCGGTCGGCGCGATCACCGTTGCCTGCGCGTTGCGGTAGCCATGCTCCTCGCCGAGCTCGATGGCGCGGTCCCAGGCGGCCTTGGCATGGTCGGCAAGCTCCTGCTGCCTGAGATCGGAGGCGACCAGCGGCACCGGGTTGACGGCTAGCTTCTCGTAGCCGTCCCTTTCGCCATAGGCCGCGCGGCGGTGGTTGCGCATGACGCGCAGCATGTTCTGCGCGTTGCGGTCGTAGTCGGGGAAGGCGCCGAGCTCGGCGGCCATTTCGGCCGAAGTGGCATAGGCCGTGCCGGTCATGATCGCGGTGAGGGCGGCGCAGATGGCGCGGCCCTCGTCGGAATCATAGGGAATGCCCGAGGTCATCAGCAGGCCGCCGATATTGGCATAGCCGAGGCCGAGCGTGCGGTACTCGTAGGAAAGCTTGGCGATCTCCTTCGACGGGAACTGCGCCATCATGACGGAGATTTCCAGCACCATGGTCCACAGCCGCACCGTGTGCTCGTAGGCTGATATGTCGATCGTGCCGTCGGCATTGCGGTAGGGCAGAAGGTTGATCGAGGCCAGATTGCAGGCGGTGTCGTCGAGGAACATGTATTCCGAGCACGGGTTGGACGCCCGGATCGCACCGGCCGAGGCGCAGGTGTGCCAGTCGTTCATCGTCGTGTTGAAATGCAGGCCCGGATCGGCCGATGCCCAGGCGGCATAGCCGATCTTTTCCCAGAGATCGCGCGCCTTCAGCGTCTTCAGTACCTTGCCGTCCTTGCGGGCGGTGAGATGCCAGTCGCCGTCCTGCTCGACGGCGCGCAGGAAATCGTCCTTCAGCGACACCGAATTGTTGGAATTCTGGCCGGAAACCGTGAGATAGGCGTCCGAATCCCAGTCGGTGTCGTAGGTCTTGAACGACATCGAGGTGTAGCCCTGCTTTGCAAACTGGATGACGCGGTAGATGTAGTTCTCCGGCACCGCGTCCTTCTTGGCCGCCTTGATCTCGCGCTTCAGCGCGGTGTTGACCGCCGGGTCGAAGCAGTCGTCGCCATTGCCTTCGCAGTTGATGCAGGCCTTCATGATCGCTTCGAGATGCTTCTTGACGATCTTCGAGCCGGTGACCAGCGAGGCGACCTTCTGCTCCTCATTGACCTTCCAGTCGATGAATTCCTCGATATCGGGATGATCGGCGTCGACGATGACCATTTTCGCGGCGCGACGCGTCGTGCCGCCCGACTTGATGGCGCCCGCCGCGCGGTCGCCGATCTTGAGGAAGCTCATCAGCCCCGACGAACGACCGCCGCCCGACAGCTTTTCGCCTTCGCCGCGCAGGAACGAGAAGTTGGAGCCGGTGCCGGAGCCGTATTTGAACAGGCGCGCCTCACGCACCCACAGGTCCATGATGCCACCTTCATTGACGAGGTCGTCCTGCACGCCCTGGATGAAGCAGGCATGCGGCTGCGGATGCTCGTAGGAAGACTTCGACTTGGTCAGCTTGCCGGTGAACGGGTCGACATAGAAGTGGCCCTGGCTCGGGCCGTCGATGCCATAGGCCCAGTGCAGGCCGGTGTTGAACCATTGCGGCGAGTTCGGCGCGACGCGCTGGGTGGCCAGCATATAGGCGAGCTCGTCGCGGAAGGCGCTCGCGTCTTCCTCCGACTTGAAGTAGCCGCCCTTCCAGCCCCAATAGGTCCAGGTACCGGCAAGCCGGTCGAAGACCTGGCGGGCGTCGGTCTCGGAACCGTAGCGCTCGGCTTCCGGCAGCTTGGCCAGTTCAGCCTCGTCGGCGACCGAGCGCCACAGGAAGGAGGGGACTTGCGTCTCTTCGACCTTCTTCAGCCGTGCGGGAACACCCGCCTTGCGGAAATATTTCTGCGCCAGGATATCGGCGGCAACCTGGGAGAACTGCGCCGGCACGTCGATGTTGTCCAAGCGGAACACCACCGAGCCATCCGGATTCTTGATCTCCGAAAGCGCCTTGCGGAATTCGATCTCCGAATAGGCAGATTGTCCTGGTTTGGTGAAACGACGCTCGATGCGCATTGGTCCGGTCCCTTTTGTCTACATATAGCGCTTTTCCCAGAGGATTTCTGCCCTCTTGACGAAACGCGCATGTCCGCCGCCTGCCGGCGTTCGAAAACCGCCGGCTCTCATCTTCACAGGCTCCGCCGCCCTGCCGGTCAAACCTCTCGCGAGGCCGCTGTCCAACGCGCTCACGGACCCTGTGGGTCCCTCAAAACTGAAAACTTTTTGTAACGCCCTCGATCGAGGGAAATTTACATTATCTAGCGTCGAACCTACCTGCAAACACTAAATATAGTATTAACAGACAATTTATTCAAGTCCGACAATCCTCCCCTTTCGCCACCCAAGGCTTCAAAATCCCACGCCTTCGCCGGCCTCGTAAACAGGCGGGAATGCGGCTCAAAACGCACATATTCCGGGAAAAAGACCGGCCTCGAAACTTTTCCGGTCGCACTCTCAACAGGAGCGCATGGCCTATAAAAGGCGACTCGTTTTGCGGCGTCAAGGATTCGTTTGCGTAGCTTTTATGACCCCCACATCTTGTGTGTCACACATGTGGATAACGGGGATAGAAGCGGAGCGCAAGGAAGGGTCGGCTCTGGGTGGAGGCGCTTCGGCAACGACGTTCCACAGCACCTGAGCGATAGGCTATGCGCGACTGAGACTCAGGAGAACCGATGCGGATCCGCGCAGAAATGGGCGATGATCTGGCTGAGGTCGGGTTCGTTGACCATGCGCACAGCCTCGGCGGCGCTGACCCACTTGCGGGTGCGTGCCCGCTTTTCCTTCCACCGGTCGGCGACCTTGTCGACCTGCAGCGGGAAGACCAGCACCTCGCACGGCACTTCCTCGCCGGAATCCAGCAGCTTGGCATAGAAATAGCGGCCGGCCTCGTGATGCGAGATCGTGCCGCGCAGCCCGGCCTCCTCGCCGGCTTCGCGCGCCGCCGCCTCGCAAAGCGGCTCCTTTGCTTCCGGCCAGCCCTTGGGAAGCACCCAGCGGCCGGTATCGCGGCTGGTGATCAGCATGATTTCGACGCCGTCGCCGCCATCGCGCCAGGGCAGGGCTGCAACCTGAAGGCGGGACGGCACCGCGCCGAAGAGTCGCCGGACCCTTTCGGCCTTATGGTTGTGCGTCGTTGGCCTCGTCAACATCGGAGAAGCTTGCCCCAGCTTCCAGAATCATTTGCCGTCTCACGAATCTTACGGCTAATTATAAGCAATGAAAGTAAAAAATGTTTCACGGATCGGCCAGATTCCGTCAATCTGCGCCGATCTCAGCCTAATGGCGCGACTGCAGCAGCGTCGCGCCACGCCTTTATCGGTGTGCGGAGGTCCCCTGGGCGGACTCGGTGCATCAAGCGGCGTTGCCGCGAATCAGCCGGCGTGGTCGTCGGCGATCGGCTTCTGGTAGGTGAAGCCCATGTCCCAGGGAAAATAGATCCAGGTGTCCTGACTGACCTCGGTAACAAAAGTGTCGACCATCGGCCTGCCTTTCGGCTTGGCATAGACGGTGGCGAAATGCGCCCTGGGCATCATCGCGCGCACGATGCCTGCCGTCTTGCCGGTGTCGGTGAGGTCGTCGATGATCAGCACGCCGGCCCCGTCATCGACGAGCAGCGCCGGCGTGACCTCCTTCAGCACCTGCAATTGCCCCTGGCTGGTATAATCGTGGTAGGAGGCGACGCAGACCGTCTCGATGATGCGGATGCCAAGTTCGCGCGAAATGATAGCCGCCGGAACCAGGCCGCCGCGCGTGATGCAGACGATCGCCTTCCACTGTCCCTTGTTGGCGCCGGCAAGCCGCCAGGCGAGCGCGCGCGCATCGCGGTGGAACTGGTCCCAGGAGACCGGGAAGGCTTTTTCGGGCAGGGACATCTTTCGCGCACTCCGCAAAGCGCGCATCGCGCGCAGACACTATGGAATGCGCGCGGAATTAACTGGAAAGCCTGTGCGTTGGCAAGTGGCGGAACCTCCAGTCAGATCGCTGTAGCCGATTCCGGCGTAAGCACAGAAGTCGCGGCTGCGATCGCCCGCTTCACATCCTGCTCGTTGGTGCGCCAGTTGACCACGCTGACGCGCATGGCGCGGCGGTTGTGCCATGTCGTGCCGGAGAAGAAGGCTTCGCCCGTCGCGTTTATTTTTTGAATCGTTTCGTCGGTAAAAGCATCGTTTTCCGCGGGAGACGCGCCCGGCCGAACGAATCTGAGCAGGCCTTGATTGAGCGTTGGCCTTGCAAGGATCTCGGCGCCTGGCAGTTCGCCAATCCCCTCGACGATGCTGGCGCAATGCACGCAACAGCGATCCACCAAAGCCTCCACGCCGCTGCGGCCGAGTTGCTTGAGCGCGGCATAGACGGGAACGCCGCGCGCGCGGCGAGAGTATTCAGGGTTCCAGTCCAACTGATCCCGCGCGATTGTCGTGGGCGCGACATAGGATGCGCTCGATGTCATGGCGGCGCGGTGCGCCTCCCGGTCCGCGACGATGGCGATGCCGCAATCGAAGGGGACGTTCAGCCATTTGTGGCCGTCGGTCGCCCAGCTATCCGCCAGTTCCACGCCGTCCAGCAGGTGGCGGTAGGTTCGGCTGGCGCGTGCGAACAGGCCGAAAGCGCCGTCGATGTGAACCCAGGCGCCGGCTGAATGCGCCATCGGAATCAACTCCCCGAACGCGTCACAGGCGCCGATGTTCAGGCCGGCGGCATTCAGCACCAGCATGGTCGGCTTGGAACTGGCGGAAAGCGCGCCCTCGAGAACCGCGGGAGAAACGCGTCCATCCCCGTCGGTTTCCAATTGTTCGACGGCATTGCGGCCGATCCCCAGGAAGCGCACCGCGCGGTCTATGGTGACGTGTCGCTGGTCGCTCGTCAGCACCCTGATCCCGGGCGCGCCAACGAGCCCGTCCTCTTCCACATTCCAGCCGGCGCGCTTGAGCAGGGCCCCCCGCGCAGCCGCAAGGCTGGTCATGTGCGCCATCTGGCAACCGCTGGTGAAGGCGAAAGAGACGTGACGCGGCAGGTCGAGCAACTCCTTGATCCATTCGCCCGCCGTCTCTTCGATTATTGCGGACGCAGGACTGGAGGCATAGACCGTCGCGTTCTGATCCCAGGTGGCGACGAGCCAGTCGGCCGCGAGCGCGGATTCCAGCCCGCCGCCAATCACCCAGGCAAAGAAGCGTCCGCCTGCGCTGCCATGCATCCCAGAGCCGGCATCCCTGGCGAGTGTCTGAACCACGTCCTCTGCGCTGCTGCCATCCTGCGGCAATGGGCTCGAGAAAGATCGCCTGAGATCCGACAAAGTGGCCGTGGCCGCCACCGAACGATCATCCAGTCCGTCGATCCATGCTCGTGCTGCACGATACGCCAGATCGAGCGCGGTGTTCATCGTATAGGCCCCTTCTTCCTTCGTCGTGGACGTCTCTCCAGGAGGCCCCACCCGGTGTGTGATGCGTCTGGTACGATACTGGAAGAGCCCATTCACCAAAGTTGCCGAAGGGTTTCTCAGTCAGCCACCCGAAACCTGCCAATGTGCGCAAACCCTGTCGGTTCGCCTGGATTTACTCAGCTTGGCTGATGTCGATTGCTCCGAGAAACGAAAAAGACTTACACTGAACATCAGCGAAATTGGCGAATTGGGGTTTGCCACTCATGTCGAACCATCGCTTGCGGCCGGATTCGGACGTTCTGTTGGGGTTGGACAATTCGCTTCTGCGTACTCTGATGGCGGTTGTCGACACAGGCAGCTTTGTTGGCGCTGCCCGAACAGTGCACCGGACGCCGTCTGCCATCAGCATGCAAATGAAGCGGCTGGAAACGCAGATCGGACAGCCGATCTTTGTGCATCAACGGCGCTCCGTAATGTTGACGCCGGCAGGTGAAACGCTTCTGACCTATGCGCGGCGCGCCCTTGGAATAGCCGAGGAGGCGATAATGCGGTTCAATCGCCTGTCGCCTGGAAGCGCCGTGCGGCTGGGAATGACCGACGAATATGCAGTTGCGTTCCTTCCCTCGGTTCTCGCCAGCTATACAGCGGCCCATCCGTTGGTGGAGATAAGCGTGACGTGCCGCACGAGCAGCACGATGTCGCGGATGCTGGATGAGGGCGAACTGGATGTGGCGCTGGTGACGGCGGGCGTGACTAATCGATCTGGATCGCCCGATACGGTCATTCATAGAGATCGGCTTGTGTGGGCTGGCCTCGCGCATGGAACTGCCCATCTTAGTCGTCCGCTGGCGATCGCCGCAGGTCCGACGACTTGCATTTGGCGGAAGTCGGCCATCGATGCGCTCGATGCGGCCGGCATCTCTTATCACATCGTTTGCACAAGCGAGAATCTTGCAGGCCAGCTCGCGCTGGTGGTGGCGGGGCTGGCAGTTGCGCCCTTGCCGATTGCGGCCTTGTCGGGCGAACTGACGCCATTCGGGCCCGAGCAAGGCCTTCCGTCAATTGGCTACTATGACGTCGCTTTGCGGCGCAGCCCTCACGCGCCCCATGACCCGACTTCCACTGTCGTCGACCATGTCGGGGCGTATTTTGCCGCGCGCCAGAGTTTTTGATCTACACGTCCTACCGTGACAGGAAAGCCGCCACCGGGGCGGTGCGCAGCACCGTTCGGGTCACGCCGCCGAACAGCAGCTGGCGCAGCCAGGAATGGCTGTAGGCGCCGAGCACGAGCAGGTCCGCACCCGACTCGGCGACCCTGGTCTGGATGATGTCGTCGACCGAGGCGCCGCCGGACCTCAGCACCGAGACACTGACGGTCGCGCCATGCCTGGACAGCGAGGCGGCGATCTCGGCGCCGGCTGTTTCCGGCGCCTCGTCGAGCGTATCGGGCGGGTCGATGACGACGATGTCCGTCTTTTCGGCCTCGATAATGAAGGGCAGGGCATCGAAGGCCGCGCGCGCGGCTTCCTTGCTGCCGTTCCAGGCGAGCAGCACGTGCTTGAAGCTGGTCACCAGCGGACCCGAATGCGGCACCACCAGCACCGGCCGGCCGGCATCGTAGACCAGCGTGTCGACGTCGGCGCTCGGGTCGCTGCCCGATTCGCGCTGCGCGGCGATGATCAGGTCCGCGGTGCGAACGGTCGAGATGCCGGTCAGCGCACTGTCGCCGGAAAAACTCTCGAGGCTGCGCCACTCGAACGACAGGCCGGAATTCTCGATGCGCTTGTGAAAGGCGGCCTGCAACTTCTCGGCGCGCTCCCGGTTCATATCGGCGGAAACCTGCAGGAACTCGGTGTCCGGAAAGCCGGTGGCAGAGGTGTAGGGCACGGGCAGCGCCTCGGCATGGATGCCGATCAGATGGCTCTCGAACCGGCTGGCCAGCGGGATCGCGCAGTCGAGGACGCGCTCGGCATCCTGTTCGTTCTGTAGTATGGCGACGATGGTCTTGAAGCGCATGGCAGTCCCTCACTTCTTACGGCGATCCCATCCATGACAAACGTCACTGCGCGATGCTGGTTCCGTCAGGCCGGCCGATCAGCCCACTCGGCTTGCCTTGATCAAGCCCGCCACCATAGCCTCTACGTCGGCGCGTGCGGAGTCCAGCGCCTGCTGGCTGCGGGCGCGCACCACCAGTTCCGTCCAGAACTTGCCGTCGCCATATTTCGGGTAGGAGCCGATGATCGTGTCCGGATGCGCCTTCTGGATGTCGCCCAGCGGCCCGCCGATCAGGCCTTCGCCGAACGGGCATTCCACGGTTGCTGACAGCATTTTGGTGCCAGCCCGCAATGTCGGCACGACATTGTCGAGCATCGCCTGGAAAATCGCCGGCACGCCGGCCATGACATGGACGTTGCCGATGCGAAAGCCCGGCGCAACCGACACTGGGTTGTCGATATGGTCTGCCCCGTGCGGCATCCGCGCCATGCGCTTGCGCGCTTCGGTGTATTCGATGCCGCGGGCGGCGTAGCTTGCTTCCAGCAGGGCGTAGGCTCTGGCGTCGTATTCGCATGGGACGCCAAAGGCCTTGGCAACCGAATCGGCGGTGATGTCGTCATGCGTCGGGCCGATGCCGCCGGTGGTGAAGACATAAGTATAGCGGGTGCGCAGCGCATTCACCGCAGCGACGATCTCGTCTTCCTCGTCCGCAACGATGCGCACTTCCTTCAGGTCGATGCCGATCGCCGTCATGATGTCGGCGAGGTGGCCGATATTCTTGTCCTTGGTGCGGCCGGACAGAATCTCGTCGCCGATGACGAGCATGGCGGCGGTGACGATTTCGGTCATGACTGGCTCCGGCAAACGGGTCGCCTGAGATAGCGCGGCAAACGGCCGGCGGCAATGCCGCCAAACGACGGATCTACCTGTGCCACCTCCCTTGCGGTGCACCCGTCGGCGGGTGATGCTGCGTGCCGGTTTGGAGCCCTGAGCAAGACATGCCGGCATCGATTCTGCTATGGCTACCCGGCGCGCTGTTTCTGCTGGCGCTCGTCATGGCAGCCTATCCGATGCTGGCGACGCTGCGGATCGCGGCGAAGGCCGAAAGGCTGGTGCCGGCCAGTGGCAAATTCATCGAGATCGACGGCAACCGCATCCATTATGTCGAGACGGGCGAGGGGCGGCCGATCGTCTTCCTGCACGGCCTCGGCGCGCAGCTTCATCAATTCGGCCACACGCTGTTCGGACGGTTCGGCCCGAACTATCGGCTGATCGCGCTCGACCGTCCGGGCTCCGGCTATTCGGTGCGGGCCAGGGGCGCCAGCGGACGGCTGCCCGAGCAGGCCGAGATCGTGCGGCATTTTATCGACGCGCTTGGGCTGGAAAAGCCTCTGGTCGTCGGTCATTCGCTGGGTGGCGCCATCGCGCTGACGCTGGCTATCGAGCATCCCACGGCGATTTCCGGCATCGCCTTGCTGGCACCGCTGACCCATCTGGAGCCGGACGCGCGCGAGAAGTTCGGCCCGCTGTACATCAAGTCGCCGCTGCGGCGCCGGATCATGGCTCATACGGTGGCGATCCCGGCGGCTCTCAAATATGCCGAAGCGACGCTTGCCTTCATTTTCGCGCCGCAGACGGCGCCGACCGACTATATGGTCGAGGGCGGCGGCTGGTGCGGGCTGAGGCCAAGCCATTTCTATGCAACGTCGACCGATGTCGTGGCCATCGAGCACGACCTTGGCCGCATCGAGCAACGCTATCGCGAGATCACCATGCCGGCCGGCATTCTGTTTGGTGCTTCCGATCTCGTGCTGGGCATCGATATCCATGCCTGGCCGGTGATGGATAAGATCAGGGGGCTGCATTTCGAGCCGGTCGAGGGGCTTGGTCACATGCCGCAATTCATCGACCCGGAACGGGTCGTCGCTTTCATAGAACGCATTGCCGACCGCGCATTTGCGCCGAAGTCCGACACCGGCTGCTGACACCCTTCCGTAACCTCGCGCATTCCTCACGCAAAGGTGTGCAAGCCTGTCTCCGACGCCAACGCCAACACGAATGTCAACGATCAATACTGCGGCAAGTAACCGGCCGTAGCCTCGGCCGGCAGGGTGCCTACCCCAGGTATTCCCGGCCGCCGGGAATACCTCCGAACCCAATCACGATGCTGGCTATTCCTTCACGGCTCCGGTCATCGAGGAAACATAGTGCTCGACAAAGAACGAATAGAGCACCACGACCGGCAGCGAGCCGATCAGCGCTCCCGCCATCAGCGCCCCCCATTCATAGACGTCCGAGCGCACCAGCTCGGTGAGCACGCCGACCGGCACAGTCTTGTTTTCGGACGACTGGATGAAGGTCAAGGCGTAGATGAACTCGTTCCATGACAGCGTGAATGCGAAGATGCCGGCGGAAATCAGGCCCGGCACCGACAGCGGCAGCACGATCTTGGTGAGGATCTGCCAACGGCTCGCCCCGTCGATCAGCGCGCATTCTTCCAGCTCGAACGGGATCGAGCGGAAATAACCCATCAGCAGCCATGTGCAGAACGGGATCAGGAAGGTCGGATAGGTGAGGATGAGCGCGAACGGCGTGTCGTAAAGTCCAAGGTTGAACACCATCACAGACAGCGGAATGAACAGGATCGAGGGCGGCACGAGATAGGCGAGGAACACCGCGAGGCCGACCTGCCGCGCCCCGGAGAACCTCAAGCGTTCGATCGCATAGGCAGCGAACACCGCAGCCAGCAGCGACAGGAACGTGGCGGCGGTCGAGATGATGATCGTGTTGAGCAGCCAGCCCGGATAAGACGTCTCGAAGAGCAGGTAGCGGATATGCTCGAGCGTCGGATGCACCACCCAGAACGGATTGAAATTGGCGTAGTCGGTCATCTCGAGGTTGGGCTTAACCGCCGTGATCGTCATCCAGTAGAACGGAAACAACAGCACGATGACGAAGATCAGCAACGGCAGGTAGACCGTCACCACGCGGCGCGGCAAACTCTGCAGGTAGCCCATGCCGCCTTCGTCGAGTTCCGGGCGTTTGCTCGTTTCGATCGCGGTCATGTCAATCTCCGCCGCCCTGCTGCCATTTGCGACGCTGCAGGCCAAAATAGCTGAACAGGATCGCCGCCAGCAGGAACGGGATCATGGCAACTGCGATCGCGGCGCCTTCGCCAAGCTGGCCTCCGGAAATGCCGCGCTGGAACGACAGCGTCGCCATCAGATGCGTGGCGTTCACGGGCCCGCCGCGCGTCAGCACATAGATCAGCTGGAAATCGGTGAAGGTGAACAGCACCGAAAACGTCATGGTGATGGCGATGATCGGCGTCAGCAGCGGCAGCGTCACATAGCGGAACAATTGCCAGCGGCTGGCGCCGTCGAGCGTGGCGGCCTCGTAGAGCGACTGCGGAATCGTCTGCAGGCCGGCAAGCAGCGTGATCGCCACAAAAGGAATGCCGCGCCAGACATTGGCGGCGATGACCGAAGCCCGCGCATTCTCGGGATCGCCGAGGAAGTTGATGCGATGGTCGATCAGGCCCATTTCCATAAGCGCCCAGGACAGGATCGAGAATTGCGAATCGTAGATCCACCAGAAGGCGATCGCCGACAGCACCGTCGGCACCACCCAGGGCAGCAGGACGATCGCGCGGAAGAACGACTTGAACGGCAGGTTCTGGTTGAGGATAAGCGCCAGCCACAGGCCGAGCGCAAACTTCAGGATCGAGGCGCTGATCGTGTAGAGCAAGGTGTTGAAGACGGAGAGCCAGAAGACGGCGTCATCCCACAGATATTCGTAGTTCTCGATACCGATGAAGATGCCGGGGCGGCCGATGCGGGCATCGGTGAAGCCGAGCCAGACGCCGAGCCCGAGCGGATAGGTCAGGAAGACCAGTAGCAGCGCCGCCGCCGGCAGCATGAAGCCGAAGCCAAGCGCGTTATGACTTTCAGACACGAACGCTAGAATGCGCGACAGCGTCGACCGGCGTGGCTGAACGGCAGCGGAGGTCACGGCCATGGGTCGGCTCCTCTAAGGTCTCATTGATCGGCGGGCGGCCGCGACGCAGTCCAAAGCCAGCCGGGCAGCATGGCTGCCCGGCTGAACCCGGCTCAAACGCGATAGTAGCGGTTTGCGCGCTTCTCGGCTTCTTCCATCGCTTCTTGCGGCGTCGCCTGGCCGGTCACCGCCTTGGCGAACATGTCGACCAGCACATAGTCGGCCATGGTCGCTGCCGAGGCATAGCCAAGCGGGCCGGCATAGCCGTTGGGCCGCAGCGTCGCCGAGGCCTTGGCGTAGGCGGCATTGTTCGGATCGGCCGTCCACACCGGGTTGTTGTCGAAGGCTTTGAGCGTCTGGCAGCAATAGCCTGCCGACGACGTGATCCACTGCGACATTTGCGGATCCTCGAACATGAACTGCAGGTAGGCCTTGGCGGCGTTGGGGTAGGGCGTGTAGTCGAAGATCACGGCCGTGGTCACCTGGAACAGCTCGACGGATTTCCCGACCGGGCCGATCGGCAGGTTGGTGGTGCGAATGTCCTTGGCTATTTCAGCCAGCTTCGGATCATTGTCCTTGTTGATCTTGGCCGTGTTGTACGCGGAAATCCCATTGGCGATGACACTGACTTCGCCGGCCAGGAAGGCGCGGTTGTTATTGACGTCGAGCCAGCTTTCGGTGCCGGGAATGAAGGTCTTGTAGAGCTCCTGCGCGTATTCGATCGCCTTGAGGGTCTCCGGGCTGTTGATCGTTACCTTTCCGCTCTCGTCGACCATCTGGCCGCCATGGCTCCACAGCAGCCAGTGAGCGTAGTTGTTGCCGTCGCCGACGCCGTGGCCGTGCGTGAAGCCGGCCGGATGTCCCTTCGCCTGCAGCGCCTTGCAAAGTTCGAGCAAGCCTTGAGTGTCCTTGGGAAACTCCGAAAAACCCGCTTCTTTCACCCAGCTCTCGCGGTAGACGATGGCATTGCCGATGGTGGCGAGAGGCAGGCCGAGGAATTTGCCCTCCCGCGTCGCATACTGGTGCGGTCCGTCGTACCAGCCGCCATATTTCGAGCCCAGATATTCACCCAATTCCGTCACGTCGTGCAGCTTGTCGGGATATTGATGCGGGTCGTCGAACCAGACCAACATGAGATCCGGGCCGGAGCCGACATTGGCGGCGACCGCCGCCTTGGGGCGGATGTCCTCCCAGCTTTCCTTGTCGACGCGAACCTCGACACCGGTCGCTTCGGTGAAGCGCTTGGTGTTGGCCAGCCATTGGTCCTCGTCGCCCTTCACGAAAGGCGACCAGCGCAGCAGCCTGAGCTTGGCGCCGTCCTCGGGCTTGTATTTCAACCCCTCCTGGGCAAAGGCGGGAGAGCCGATGAGCCGGCTTCCCAAGGCTCCCGCCGCCGCACCGGCGGTGGTGCGGATCACGTCGCGTCTGGTGAATTTCATGCTCGCTTCCTCCTGCTTATTGTCATTGCCGTCCTACTGCTCGATGGGTGTTTCGAACCGCTGTCCGGTTTTGCCGTGAAAGAGATGGATGAGGCCAGGCTCGGCCGTAAGCCGGATGGTTTCGCCCGGCGTGAAGGAATGGCGTTCGCGAAAATTGGCGACGATCTCCTCGCCGCCGGCGGTGCGGCCGATGAGCTGCACTTCGGATCCTGTCGGCTCGACCACCACGACGGTGACCGGGATACCCTGATGGTCGGACAGCCGTAAATGCTCGGGCCGTATCCCCAGCACGACCGGCTCACCATTGCCGATGGAAAGTGCAGACGCCAACGGGACCGAAATCCCTCCGGCGCCGCGAAATGAGGGCGAGCCGTCGCTTACGATCTCGCCCCTGAGCATGTTCATGGCGGGCGAGCCGATGAAGCTAGCGACAAAAATATTGTTCGGCCGGTCGTACAGCTCGAGCGGCGGCCCGATCTGCTCGACGATGCCGTCATGCATGACGACGATCTTGTCGGCCATGGTCATCGCCTCGATCTGGTCGTGGGTGACGTAGACCGTCGTCGTCTTCAGGCGCTGGTGCAGTTCCTTGATCTCGGCGCGCATCTGCACCCGGAGCTTGGCATCGAGATTGGATAGCGGCTCGTCGAACAGGAAAACCTGCGGATCGCGCACGATCGCCCGGCCCATGGCAACGCGCTGGCGCTGCCCGCCGGAAAGCTGGCGCGGATAGCGGTCGAGCAGCGGCACCAGTCCCAGGATTTCGGCCGCGCGCCGCACGCCGGCATCGCTCTCCGTCTTGGGAACGCCCTTGAGCATCAGCGAGAACGCCATGTTCTCGGCGACCGTCATATGCGGGTAGAGCGCATAGTTCTGGAAGACCATGGCGACGTCGCGCTCCTTTGGCGCAACGTTGTTGACGACACGTTTGCCGATCGCGATCTGGCCGCGCGAGATCTTTTCCAGGCCGGCGATCATCCTGAGAAGGGTCGACTTTCCGCAACCCGAAGGCCCGACCAGCGTGACGAACTCGCCGTCGTCTATATCGACGCTGACCCCGTGCAGGACCTCGACGGTCCCAAATGATTTGTAGACATCGCCGATCGCGACAGACGCCATCGATCTCCTCCCGATTGATTCCCGCAACGACTTCGAAGGAAACCGCTTTCTTGCCTGGACCGCGACAGCGCCCAGGCTCCTCCCCGGTCACGCGCGATGTGAGACGGTAGCGCTACCAAACCGACCTGTAAAGCAGCCCGGCATCACCTGGATATCGACACACCCTAATCCGAAACCTCCGTCTGCGGCCGGTCGCGGCCATCTGCGAGCTCGTCGTGCCATTTGCCGTCGGCGTCCTCGTACTGGATGCCGTCGGTATTGCCGGCGACCTGCTGTTCGGCCGAAGCGATCTCGGCGGCGCGCAACGCGTCCTGATGGGTTGGGAACGTTTCGGAGAATGTCGAGCCGACCTTGTAGGCCCAGCCTCCGTCATGCTCGACGATCTTGTAGGTCAGTTTCGCCATGAAACCCTCCGGTTGAAAGCCCGTTGCCTCAATGCAGCCTATCGTCGGCCAGTCTGTCGTCTGGCAGCCTGTCGTCTGTGACCAGCACGTCCGATTCCCTGGCGGCTTCGATTAGTGCCCGGCGCGCATCCGCCGTCGAACGATAACCTTCCAGCACTTTTAGGCAAGTGTCGAGGGCATCACGATGACGCGGCCCGCGATTGAGTGGCCAGACCGTCATCAGGCACTCCGCCGCCTCCTGGGCGCTGCGGATCTGCCGATATTTGCCGACATGGCCGAGTTCGACCACGACCGGCTTTTCAAATGGCTTGCTGTCCATCATCGCCGCCAACGCGGAGCGGCCGATTTGGTTGCAACTGCTATTTTAGCTCAGGCGAAAATAGCTCAATAGCCGCAGTCGTTGCGCAGCCAGCGTGCATTCGCCCAGCCGGTGCGGCCGCCGAAATCGACCTTGTACCAGCTTCCGCGGCGGTCGAAGATCTCGGTTTGGTCGCCGTTGAATAATTGCCCGATCATGCGCGACGACGAGTTCGGTCGGGCTCGAACGGCGAGAAAGCCGCTTCCCGTTGCCAGATTGTAGTGCCTGGAAAGTCCGTGCACCGTACCTTCGCAATATTGCGCCTCGGCCGGCGTCGGTGCGGCGAACGACAGCCCGGCCAACACCGCGGCGGCAGCCGCAGCATAAATCCCTCTGAAAGACATGGTTTCGCTCCCCCAGCTCAGCCGCGCCACCCGCAGCCTTTGCGCATCATACAACGGCAGAGGATCAAAGCGAAGCTGTGGCGCGCCTTGGTAGTGTCTCAGTTTGAAAATTCTCACATGAAAAAGGCCGCTTCTGGAAGGCGGCCTACCGGCGACGGGAGTCGAACCGCAGTCTCTCTAAAGACATGGTTTGCCATGGCCTTACCATTCGGGCGAACGCCGGCTTGCTCTATCTATCAGGCCGCACTCTTGTTGTTACTCCCCTGCACCTTCCAGAGTGACAAACACTAGCGGCACTTTCTCCGCGCTTGCTGTGGCCGGCTGCGGGACATGCGTTATCTCGGTCACCGCATACATGGCCAGACTATCGCCTGATGGCATGTGTACCCGGTCACCTACTACAGGCATTGATGCGAACGTCCACATCGTTGCTTCGTTTTCAATTCTGACAAGGCATCGGACCACCGCTCAATCACTCCATGCTTTCCGGTAAGCATATAGGAGTTCGGCGCGTGGCGCGACAATCGGCCGATGCCTAATAGCAGCCCGTCAAATTTCCAACTGAGACACTATCCGCGCCTTCCGGTGAGACGAGAACCCGCCCCTTCAGCTCGCCGCTTTCATCCAATGCTGCATCGTCGTCACCGAGCGGGCAAGCTGCGGCGCCGGGTGGATTTTTTCGCCGAAGGTGGCCGCGGCGCGCCAGCCCCAGCGCGGATCGGCGAGGAAGGCGCGCGCCAGCGCCACCATGTCGGCGCGCCCGTCGGCGACGATCGCCTCGGCCTGTTTCGGATCGTCGATCAGGCCGACGGCCCGCGTCGGGATGCCGACGGCCTTGCGCACCGCTTCGGCCAGATGAACCTGGTAGCCGGGCCCGGAGGGCAGCTTCTGCAACGGTGAATTGCCGCCGCTCGAGCAGCAGAGATAGGCGACGCCGGCTTCCTTCAGCGCTTTTGCCACTTCGATCGCATCCTCGACCTCGAAGCCGCCATCGACCCATTCCTTGATCGACAGACGCGCGCCCAGCATCAGCCTGGGCACCGCCTTCTTCACCGCCTTGGCGATCTCGACGGCGAAACGCATGCGGTTTTCCAGCGAGCCGCCCCACCGGTCGGTGCGCCGGTTGGAGAGCGGCGACAGGAACTGGAAGATCAGATAGCCATGCGCGGCATGCAGCTCGATGAAGTCGAAGCCGGCGCGCTCGGCCCGCCGTGCCGCTTCTGCGAAGCGTTCGATGATTTGCAGGATCTCGTCGTCCTCCAGCGCCCGCGGCACCTGCCAGCCGGTGTCGTAGGCGATGGCCGACGCCGACACGATCGGCCACGGATCTTGATCGGCATGCAGCGGGCCGCCGCCCTCCCAAGGTTTGCGGTTCGAGGCCTTGCGGCCGGCATGGGCAAGCTGCGTGCCGAATTTCGTGCCCGGTGCGGCGACACGCTTGGCTGCATCCAGCGTGCGTCGCGCGGCCGCCTCGTTGTCCTCGGAATAGAGGCCGAGACAGCCATGCGAGATGCGGCCGCGCCGTTCGACATCGGTCATCTCGACGGTGACCATGCCGGCGCCGGACATCGCCAGGTTCATCCAGTGATAGAGGTGCCAATCGCTGGCCGAGCCGTCCTCGGCCGAATACTGGCACATCGGCGCGACCGCGATGCGGTTGGGGAAGGTGAGGCCTTCGAGGGTGATCGGTTGGAAAAGAGATGAGGTCATAAAAAACTCCGGAAAGGGTTGCCGCTATTTATGCAGCCGATTGTGCCAGCGCCAGACACGAGACGGTGAACCGGCGCTCTGGACCAATTGGTGACCCGATTGCGCGAACCGCCGTTCGCGGCTACGCCTTGCCGCGGCAGCAGGGAGTCCACCATGGAAGATCGCATTCGCATCCGCTCTGAGGAAGTCCTTTCCGACGAGTGGGCGGTTTTGAAAAAGACCGTCTTCGACTACCGCCGGCGCGACGGCAAATGGGAAACGCACACCCGCCAGACCTACGATCGCGGCGACGGCGCGGTGATCCTGCCTTTCGATCCGGAGCGTTCGACGGTGCTTCTGGTGCGGCAGTTCCGCTACCCGGCCTACGTCACCGGCCACAAGGAGCCGCTGATCGAGGCCTGCGCCGGCCTGCTCGACGAAGACGATCCCGAAACCTGCATCCGCAAGGAGGCCGAGGAGGAACTCGGCTACCGTCTGAAGGACGTGCAGCGGCTGTTTTCGCCCTATATGAGCCCCGGCAGCGTGACTGAGCGGCTCTGGTTCTTCGTCGCCCGCTACTCGCCCGCCGACCGCATTTCCGACGGCGGCGGCGCTCATGACGAAGGCGAAGACATCGAAGTTTTGGAAATGCCGCTCGACGAGGCACTGGCCGGCATCCACGACGGTCGGATTATCGACGCCAAGACCATCATTTTGATCCAGCATTTGAAGCTGAACCCGATCGGGGGGTGAGAGTGGTGGACTGGGGCTGCGTCGCGTTGATGATCGTACGCTGAACCGGTACCCTCTTAACCGGTCTCGTCATTGCAGTCGGTCCCGCGTCGCGCCTGCGGCGTCATAAAGGTGTTGAGTCTCCTCTGACAGTTGCTCTGTCGGCACTTTGGTTCGTTTTTCCATCGGCAACGTCTACTGGTAAGCCGCTCTAATTCGTGGAATTTTTTGCTGCAACTGCCGAGCGCCGTGGCGAATGAAACAAGCCTACCCGACCTGTCGAAGGATCGCCGGTCAGGGTCTCCACTTTACCCAATGCTTCGATATTGCTTGGCAGGTCTACGTTCTCGATGACCATAAACTGGCATGTGTCACCGTTCTTTGAGAGGTGCTCAAAAAAGAAGTCCTTCAGTGACGTGTTGCTCAAAGCTTGTTCGTCTGCCGATAGTGGCCCCGCCTTAGAGGCAATCGGATCGCGATAGGTAAGCAAGGGCGTATCAAGCACCACAAATCCGGGGTGTGGAAGCTGTCTATCGCGACAGAATAGGAGCAAAGCCACCTTGAAGGCGGCGTGTGTGATGGCGCGAACGCCTTTTCCGTTGTCTCGGCGGTGCTTGCCATCAATGATGAGGTCGAAAGTGGTTTCGTCAAACGAGACATCCCGTTTTCCGGGGAACTGCCACTCTTCAAGCACCGAACCCACAGTCTGGGCGAATTCGTAGGCGACGTTGGTTGACAGGCTCAAATTCGGCTTGTCGCTCTTCGAAGCCGGCTTGAGTCCGGCGAGTTCATTCCGGCGCTTTTGAAGCGATTGCCGCTGCTCGATCAATGCGAGACCTTCGCGAACCTTGTCTCGAACCGGCAGCGTCTCATCTAGCTGCCTCCGTGCCGTATTCGCTGTGGGCGCGAGTTCTGCAAGACCCAGTTCGACGAAAGCAAGATTGCTATAAGCTGCGGCTAGCTCTTTCTCGCCCTCCAGCGCCTCGGCATTCAAATCCGCAAGCGCAGTTTCCAACTCAACACTCTGCCGCCTGATTTTGGCGATTTCAGCTGCTGCTGCCCCCCGTGCCTTTTCTATTTCATCGAGGCTGTGTGCATGCTTCTGATTTTCCGATGTCGCTCCGCAAAGCGGACAGTCATGGTCTCCGCCCAAACTGAGTAGGAAACCGGCTTCGTCAATGGCTTCGAGCCGTCGAATGTCGGATTGGTAGACATCTTGAAGCTGCTCGAATCTTCCGAAATTGATGTGTATTTCCGCTCGCCTAGTCTCAAGTCGCGAAATTGAATCGGCGTGTACCCGTTTGGCTGTGAGCCGGGCTCGGATGGATTCTTGTGCTCGGTCGAACTCACGCCGTGCATTTTGATAGGTTTCCTCCAATAGGGCGTACTGAGCAGCGAGCTGTTCTGAGTGAGGAAAATCCGCCGTCAGTTTGTCGTCAATGCCCACGATCATGTCGTCCAAGACTTCTAGCTTCCCGGCGGTAGACGACTTGAATGTTTTCTTGTCGACGACCGGAACAATCGCGCTGTCATCCGCCCCAGTGATGAGCAGCTTGAATACGCTGCGCTCGGCGGTCACAGACAGATGCTGCCCGGACAAGGCAGGCGAAACTTCACTTTGGATCGCCGTTTCGTCGACAATACAAAAACGCACAATGTCACGGAAGCTAAGCGACCGCTTCTTACCGTTCGCATCGACTGCAATCTGGCAACTGGCCAGACCTATCTCCTCAAGCAGAAGCTGAGAGATGTTGTCAGTGTTAGTCTGATCGTGCCGTCCAGAGAGTTGACGAATGTCTGTGCCGTCCGTCGGAGAGTCGGAAACGAAGCCTGGATGGTACTCAAGCGATCCACCAGCTAGAGCACGCATGAAGGTGGTCGACCCGGACTGAGGAAGGTCAAGTCCTAGCCAGGCGCGGTTGTAAGGCATGCGTTCTGCAATGTTGGGCAATTCGCGCGATGCGCCCAACATGAAATCGAGCGCCTTCACCGAAAAGGATTTGCCCGTGTTGGAAGCTCCGTAAAGCACACTGAGGCCCGGCGAAAACTCAAGGTCAGCCTGATCGGCGTCTGGTCCCGTGAAGGTCAAATGGTTGAGCGTGAGCCAAGGTCGTTTGCTACTCACGAGCCGCCTCCAGGCGCGTCGCTTTCGCCCTGAAATTCAACCGACCAACGACCGATGCGGTTCGCGATCAGTTCCGCGAGTTCGCTGTCGGCTCGTTGGTTAACATAGTCGGCAAGCCATCCCGCTCGCTCCTTAAGAGCGCGGCCATAGGCAGTTCGGAGCGAGTCGACAAACGCAGATGCTTCTTCGCGAGCAACATAAAGAATGCCGTCGGCGCGGTTCTGGGCGTCAACCAGATGAAGCTGGCGCATCAGGGTAAGGCCGTTTTCGACCAGCCGCCGCCGTACCAAAAGCTCGCCGATTCGTTGAGGAATATCGGGATGGAGGCTTTCGGGTCCCCCTATGTCGGCCGTGTGTACAACAAGATGATCGAGCCAAATCAGGTGTGACAAATCGAAGGCGCGCGGAAACACAGCGTCGAGCATCACGACGGCGCGCATGCCGGTCTCAAGCGAACCGTTGAAGAGCGGAACGCGGCTAGGTTCTGGGCCGGTTAACTCTTGCGCCATTTGATCAGGCCTTCATTTGCGAAGTGGTGGCAGATTCCCTGCTTGACGGGGACACGCGCGTAACGCGCGAGAGCGCCAGAGGCTTGAACGTTTGCGGCCTGGGTCATGACCGCGTCGACGCGCCGCAGCGAATCCGGGTAGTCAGCGCTATGGGTCTCGGCAACGCCATGATGGAGGTCGCGACGCAGGACGTCGATCTCTTCCTGCATCGTGTTGTCTCTATAAAACCGGGCGAACGAGTCTGCATCAAAGAAACGCTCACGTTGCATTTTGAGATGCGGTCCATGAGCGGAATGCGCTCGGGCGGTATCTTTGTCGAGGACACACCCGTCACGCTCACCATAAGCGTCAATCAATTGCTGAACATATGGCAGTTCGTGCAACTCGATTTCGTCTGGGGCGACGCCGATGGGGGCGGGGCCGGGATCAACACCGAACCAGGATTGAAGCACAGGCTTTGCCGCTGCGTCGCCTAGGATCTCATCGACCATCAGCAGATGAATGCCTGAAAAGTCCCACGCTTCGATAAACGCGCGAAGCTCGGGCGTGAGGGCGATGTTCTGCCCCTCCACAATCTTTTTGACGCAGAACTGATCCCAGTTGTCGATGAGGGTTGATTTGAACTCGGATGGCTTGGAGATGAGGCGCCTGAGATTGCGGTTCACACCGCGAGGAGCAACGAAGAAGTATGCCGTCGGCGCTGTAAACTCGCCGCTGTGGCTGTAGTAGAGCAGCTTGCCGAGTTCAGCGATACCAATGTCGGTTGCCAACGACCGGCCGTACTGCTTGCATTGGTAATTATGCCATGCCCCTTCGTGCTGCCGGAAACTCAAATAACCAACTACGTCTCGTCCCATGTCGCCAGGGCCTGTGAAGCGTTGTACTTTCACGTACTCTGTCTTGTATGCGGCCCATTCGCGCACAAAAGTTTCCAGTTGCTCATCGGTGAGCGCTAGGATTTGGCGATCAAGGGGCACTTTTACCATGTACAGGAATCAATGAGAGGAAAGGAAAGATATGTCTTAGCGTACGGAGCATATGCGAAGATTTCTACTATAACTTTCAAGGTACACAGGATTACGTGAGTTCCACGACCAATTTGGGAGCGCCTTTCGCCCGACCATTTCGGCAGGACGGTCGACCTAGCTGCGGCTCGTGTCCGTGTGTTCCGCCATGCTGTGTTTTGAGACCCTTTGCGGGTGCCGCACAGGACGCGGTTGGTGCGGACGACGGGAATCGAACCCGTACGATCAGAGATCGAGGGATTTTAAGTCCCTTGCGTCTACCAATTCCGCCACGTCCGCAGGCCAGCCCTTTTCAGCCGCCAGCCAAAGGCCGTCAAGCCGTCTTCTGCCGTCGACAAATCTGGCACTGGAAGCTGGCGAGGCCGATCACCTACAGTGATACAAACAAAATCGTTTCACCTGGAAATGTTTTTAGCGGCAGCTTCCGCGGCTACCGCGAATGCGCGTCCCCCGTTCGCAGGATGCGTTCGGGCGCTCTGCCCTGATAGGCTCGAAGTGGCAAGTGGATCGGCGCTCCGATGCTCGACGCCGTCCTCTACAAACACTGGGAGATTGTCATGCTCAAGCTTGCCTCTGCCCTGGCACTGCTGCTTGTTGGGACGGCGCCTCTGTTTGCCGATGAGATGCCGATGAACGCCAAAGACATCAAATGGGGTCCTGCTCCTGCTGTCATTCCCGCTGGTGCGGAAATGGCTGTTGTCGCTGGAGATCCCTCAAAGGACGGCGCCTATGTGCTGCGGTTGAAGACACCCGCCGGCTACAAAATTGCCGCACATAATCATCCCACCACGGAATACGTAACGGTGCTTTCCGGCAACTTCCATGTTGGAATGGGCGATAAGTTCGACGAGTCGAAAGGCGTCGAACTGACTGCTGGCGGCTTCGGCGTCGCGCCGGCCGGAATGAATCACTTCGCCTGGACAACAAGCGACACGATCATCCAGGTTCATGGCGAGGGGCCATTCAAGATCACCTACGTCAACCCGGCGGACGATCCAAGCAAAAAATGACAGTTCGGGATCGAATTGAGTGAACCGGCCGAAGGCTCGAACGATGGAGTGCGTCAAACTCCGCGACCGTCGATTCAGAAGGATCCTCTAACGAGACGAAAGCTGATTGGCCGCAACGGAATCGTATTCCGCCTGGGCCATTTGCCATGAATGGCGCAATAACAAAAAAACCCGCCTCGGGAGGCGGGTCGTTGGAGCCAATTGGCACCATACCCAAATTAGTAGCATAGCTGCCGGCACAAAGCAAGAACAAAGTTGCTGCGGCCGGCACAAAATGCCCTTGGCGATTGGCGAAGGCCATGGCGCATCGATCTCCCTCCTTGAGGGGGAGATGGCCGGCAGGCCAGAGGGGGACGTCTCGCGTCGAGCGCCAGCCTGTTTTGTTCGCGGTAAAGGCCAGCCTGTTTTGTTCGCGGTAAAGGTTCGCGTCAGGACGTCCCGACCCCCTCTGTCGCCTTCGGCGACATCTCCCCCTCGAGGGGGGAGATCTGCAACTTCGCCGTCCGCGCTTACTTCCTCGCTGGTCAAAATCCTCGCGGCTTGGCACAGTCGGGCAAAGAGGAGCCTGTTGATGCCGAAGACCGCCAATGCGACGAAACCAAAACCCTGGGCCGAGATGGCGACGCATCTGGTCGATGTCGCTATGGGCCGCAAACCCGCCGATCTCGTCATCCGCAACGGGCGCTGGGTCAACGTCCATTCGGGCGAGATCATCGCCGGCACCGACATCGCCATTGCCGGCGGCCGCTTCGCTTATTGCGGGCCGAACGCCGGCCATGCCATCGGCCAGGGCACCAAGGTGGTCGATGCCGGCGGCCGCTATCTGGTGCCGGGGCTTTGCGACGCGCATATGCATGTCGAGAGCGGCATGGTGACGGTGACGGAATTCTGCCGCGCGGTGATCCCGCATGGCACAACTTCGATGTTCATCGATCCGCATGAGATCGCCAACGTGCTCGGCCTGCCGGGCGTGCGGCTGATGCATGACGAGGCCGTCGCCATGCCGGTCAACGTGCTCGTGCAGATGCCGTCCTGCGTGCCTTCGGCACCGGGGCTGGAGCATGCCGGCGCCGAGCTGACCGTCGCCGACGTTGCCGAGGCGATGACCTGGGAGAACATTATCGGGCTCGGCGAGGTGATGAATTTTCCCGGCGTCGCCGCCAATGATCCGGTGATGTCGGGCGAGATCGCGGCGACGGTGAGGGCCGGCAAGACGGTCGGCGGGCATTATGCCTCGCGCGATCTCGGCCTGCCGTTCCACGGCTATGTCGCCGGCGGCCCCGAGGATGACCACGAAGGCACGCGCGCCGAGGACGCCATCGCCCGCGTCCGCCAGGGCATGAAGGCAATGCTGCGGCTGGGCTCGGCCTGGTATGACGTCGCCTTGCAGATCAAGGCGGTGACCGAGAGCGGGCTCGACCCGCGCAACTTCATCCTGTGCACCGACGACAGCCATTCCGGCACGCTGGTGCACGAAGGCCATATGGACCGGGTCGTCCGCCACGCTATCAGCCAGGGCTTGAAGCCGGTGACGGCGATCCAGATGGCGACGCTCAACACCGCCCAGCATTTCCGGCTGGAGCGCGAGATCGGCTCGATCGCGCCGGGACGGCTCGCCGATCTGCTGATCGTCTCCGACCTCGCCGAAATGACCATCGACGAGGTCTATGGCCGCGGCGTCAGGCTGGCCAAGGGCGGCAAGCTCGAAATCGACATTCCGGCCTACGACTATCCGAAGACGGCGAAGAACACCGTCAAGCTCGGCAGGAAGCTCAAGCCCGGCGATTTCGACATCGCCGCACCCCTGGGCGCCAACGAGGTGCGGGTGCGGGTCATCGGCGTCATCGAAAACCAGGCGCCGACGCGGGCGCTGGAGGCCGATCTTGCCGTCGAGGACGGGCTGGTCGCCATGGACCGCCGCAACGACGTCTGCCAGATCGCGCTGGTCGAGCGCCACAAGGGCACGGGCGGCGTCACCAACGCCTTCGTCTCCGGCTTCGGCTATATCGGCGACTGCGCCATGGCATCGAGCGTGGCGCATGATGCCCACCACATTATCGTCGTCGGCACCAACAAGCAGGACATGGCATTGGCGGTGAACCGGCTGGGCGAGGTCGGCGGCGGCGTCGTGCTGTTCTCCAAGGGCAAGGAGCTGGCGCTGGTCGAAATGCCGATCGCCGGGCTGATGTCCAACGAGCGGGCGGAAATCGTCGCCGCCAAGGCGGACCAACTCAGCGACGCCATGCGCCAGATGGGCTGCTCGCTCAACAACGCCTACATGCAGCACTCGCTGCTGGCGCTGGTCGTCATCCCGGAGTTGAGGATTTCCGACGTCGGCCTGATCGACGTGACGACTTTTCAGAAGGTTGATTTGTTCGTTTGAAGAACCACTGAACCCTGGAGGAACAGCGCCCCCCTCTGTCCTGCCGGACATCTCCCCCTCAAGGGGGAAGATTGGCGGTTTCGTTGACAGCGCCTTGTTCGTCAAAGATGGAGATTGGCGAAAGCCGAAAGTGGCGGCCAATCTCCCCACTAGAGGGGGAGATGTCCGGCAGGACAGAGGGGGGCGCGAAGGATCGCTACAGGGCGTTTTTGTTGACAGCTGCCAATCACCGGCGTGTTTGGCAGCAGAGGTCGGCTCACCCGCCGGTGGCGATGGTCAGCACTTTGAACGGCGTGGTGATGACGATTTCGGCGACCGAACCGACGGCCTTGCCGAGGCCCTGGCCGAGATTGTCGAGCTGGGCCGGCGCGGTCTCTTCGGAGGCAAGGCCCGCCGGGGCGCGCAGGCGGTCGCCGAGCAGCTGCACCAGGAACGGGTTGTCGGCGAATTTGGCGTGATTCAGCCGGTCGCCGCCCTTGGTCTTGGTCAGGTCGACCACCGAGACGCCATAGCTGGCGAGGTCGGCCGCGTCGCCATAGTCGCCGACGCGTGGCTTGTCGCCGGAGATCAGGGTCGACAGCCTGAGCGCCCGGTCGTCGCCCGAAAGCAGCACGGCGAACGGCTTGTCGGGCTTGCCGTAGCGGATCATCTGCTTCTTGAACACGTCGACGTCGATATCGGGTGAGGCCAGGATGACGTAGCCGAGCTTGCCGCCGAGGTCGCGGTCGCCGGTGATGGCAAGCTGGCGCAACGCTTCCATGGTCACCCAGGTCCCCATCGAATGGGCAATGATGTCGATGCTCTTGGCGCGGCTCTTGGCGAGCATGCGCAGCGTCGCTTCGAGATCGTCGCGCGCCGCATTGGCGCTTTCCTTGTCGTAGATGTAGCCGGTCGTCTTGCCGCTCGACGCCCACGAAAACAGCACCGGCGTGCCCGGATATTTCGTGTCGTGCGCGATCTGCGTCAGCCGGTAGATACCGTCGTCGAAGCCATTGTTGAAGCCGTGCACGAAAACCAGCGCGCGGTCGCCGCGCATAGCGATGTCGGCGCCGACCGCCTTGGCGAATTGCGGGGCGCCTTCGTAGAAGGTGACGCCGGTCGCCGTGAAATCCTTCGCCGGATTGCTGTTGGCCGAGCCCTTGACCCGCTCGATGGCGCCGAGCTGGTGGATTTTGGGCACCGTCACCTCGACGCTGGCAAAGCTGGTGGTCGGCGAACGGTCGCCGTCGAACACCTGCCGGGGCTCTTTCATTGCCTTTTGCCGGGTTGTGGCGACGAAGATCTTGTGCGTCGCCGCAATGTCCGAAGCAGGCACGATGATCGTCGTCTTGTTGAGCAGATCGTGCGTGTTCTGGCCGGCGCAGCCGGTAACCGCGAGCGCGAACGCAACGACGAGAAAGATCTTCGAAGGCACGATCACGCGGGCTCCCGCAAAGGCGACGTCGAGCCGGAGACGTCTTGGCCTATTCGATAGAGGCAGAGGCCGGCACGGTCCAGTTCAAACTGTTCCGATGGTGCGGCAATGGTCAACAGTCACTGCCGCGCAATGCAGCTATTGTCCGACCGAGGCGATGCGGTCTGTCACTTCGCGGTCGCTGGCAAACCCGTCATCCTCGCGCAGCTTCTGGCCGATCAACTGCACCAATTCCGGATTGTCGGCGAATTTGGTGTGGTTGAAGCGGTCGGTTCCCTTGACGCTGGAGAGATCGACGACCGACACGCCATAGCTGGCGAGGTCGGCGGCGTTTTTGTAGTCGCCGACGCGCGGCCGCGCGCCGGCGATCAGGCCGGAGAGCCGCAGCGCCCGGTCGTCGTCGGAGAGCAGCAGGATGAACGGCTTGTCCGGCTTGCCGTAGCGGCGCATCTGGCTCTTGAACACGTCGACGTCGATGTCGGGCGAGGCCAGCACGACGTCGCCGAGCTTGCCGCCCAGATCGCGGTCGCCGGTGATGGCGAGCTGGCGCAACGCCTCCATGGTAACCCAGGTCCCCAGCGAATGGGCGACGATGTCGATGCGCCGCGCGCCGGTCTGCGCCAGCATTCTCAGCGTCACTTCCAGCTGGTCGCGGGCAACGCTGGCGCTTTCCTTGTCGTAGACGTAGTCGGTGGTCTTGGCGCCCGACGCCCAGGAAAACAGCACCGGCGTGCCTGGATAGCCGGAATCATGGGTGATCTGGGTGACGCGGTAGACGGCGTCGTCGAAGCCGGTGTTGTAGCCGTGGACGAAGACCATGACACGGCCGCCGCGCGCCGCGATGTCGGCGCTGAGCGCGCTGGAGAATTTCGGCTGGGTGTCGTAGCCGACGACCTCGGAAGCCATGAAGTATTTGGCCGGATCGTCCGACTTGCCGCGCGAGCGCCGCTCGATCTGGCCTGTCTTGTGGATACCGGGGACGGTGACGTTGACGCGGGCATAGTTCAGCGTCGCCGAGCGCTCGCCGTCGAAGACCTTGTCGGGATCGTCGGAGCGCTTGCGCGTGGTTGCGATGAAGATCGAGTGGTTGCCGGCGATTTCCGTCACCGGCACCGCCATCATGGCGCTGCCGAGCAGTTCCTCGGTTTGGCGCCCGCCGCAGCCGGCGAGCAGCGCGGCAATGAGAATGATGCAAATCGTCTTCAAGGGCACTTAAGCAATTCCACTCCGGCCTGACCAAAGGCCCATCCACCTCCGCCGCACCTCCCGGACAGGCCAAGTGCGGCGGAAGTAAGTCGCAGGCGCCGAAATGCGCTCAGCGCCTCGCGACTGCCATCGCACTGTTGCGCGAAAGCCAGAACGGCGGCAGGAACGCCGGAATGTTGGAAAACGGCAGCACTTCCGGCTTCAGCCTTATGCCGAGCACGTCGGTCATGAAGGCGCGGCGCGCCTCGATGCGGCGCCAGGCTTCGGGATAGCGCGCGGCGATCTCTTCGCGCAGCGCCTCGTCGGCCAGCGCGATGCCGTCCTCGATGTTGGTGGTGAAATAGTCGGTGCCGGTCGCCGGGATGATGTCGACCTGCAAGGCCATGCCCGACTTCAATCTGATGTCGGAGCCGGAAAATACCGGCGAATGCATCCATTCGTCGATATGGATGAGGTGGCCGGGGTTGAGCGCTACGCCGAAGAACCGATCGCCGATGCGGTCGTGCACCGCTTGCCACAACGCGCCGGCGGGAACGCCGATGCCGACCGTCTCGTACCAGTCGACGACGGCGCAGAAATAGGGCGCGACCAGCTTCTCGACATAGTCCTGGATGCCCCTCGGAAGCTCGGCCGCGTCCTCGACCAGAAAACCGGCGCGGGCATTGAGCGAGCCCTGGATGCCATAGGCCATGGTGATCGGGTCGCCGCGCTTGATGATGTCGAGGCGCGGGCTCGGCAGGCCATAGGCCGCACGCTTGCCGGCCGACAGCATCGGGTGACAGCATTGCGGCAGGCCGTTGATGCCCATCAGCCGCGCCGCCTGCAATTCGGTCATGCCGGGTTCGATGCCTTGCAGGACGTTGCGCAGGCCTTGCGAGGAATAGGTCGCGGCGAATTCGAACGCCGCCAGTTGGTCGGCCTCATTGATGGCGCGCAGGCCGTCGGCGGGGTTCATCAAAGGGTTCGCCGCATTGATGATCACGCCCCTATCGCCGACAAGGCTGCGCAACGTGTCGGCGATGAAGGACGGCAGGTCGAGCGTCGTTTCGCCAAAACCGGCATCGCCGGGGCCGAACGGCTTCCAGCCGATGGCGCCGATGCGCTGGCCGGCATTCAGGCCGCAATCGGCAAGGATGTCGGAAAGCCCCTGCGAGCGGTCGCGCGGCTGCGCCGGCAGCGAAAACGTCTGGTAGAGCACGCGCTCGTACGGCCCGTCGCAGATCTCGGCATAGCCCCAGCCCTCATTGCCGACCAGCAGTTTCGGCGGCTTGCCGGGAACGATGATGAGCAGCGTCTCCTCGAAGCGCGGATCGTAGCCGCAGAGGTAGGCGACATTGGCCGCATGTTCGCGGTCGCCATAGACGACGAAGGCATCGAACCCGCCAAGTGCGACCAGCGCCGCGATACGGGCCTCATAGGTGGCGCGGGGCACCAGCGGCATCACCGTCGGCTCGCCGAACTCCGGCAGCGACACGGTTTTCCGGGCCACCGATGCGACAGGCATGAGCAAACGCCCCCAAATGCTTACGTTGATTCCGGAAATGCCCCTTCGGGGCGGCCGGACAATGGCTTCACGAGGCCAGATATGCAATAGCGGGACCGAACTCGCCTAGCCTGTGGGGTGCTCCAGCCATGACCAGTTTCTCCTCTCGCGTCGCCGCTGCCGCTGCGGCGATCCGCGAGATTTTTCCGGAGACGCCGCTGCAGGAAAACGACTATCTGTCGAAGAAGACCGGCGCGCGGGTGCTGCTGAAGCGCGAGGACCTGACGCCGGTGCGCTCCTACAAGATCCGCGGCGCCTTCAACTTCTTCCGCAAGACGCTCGCCGCCGGCAACGCTGCCGAGCTGTTCGTCTGCGCTTCGGCCGGCAATCATGCGCAGGGCTTTGCCTTCGTCTGCCGCCATTTCGGCAAGAAGGGCGTCGTCTTCATGCCGGTGACGACGCCGCAGCAGAAGATCGACAAGACGCGGCTGTTCGGCGGCGAATTCGTCGAGATCAGGCTGGTCGGCGATTTCTTCGACGACTGCTATCGCGCGGCACTTGAATTCACCGAAACTGCCGGCGCCCACATGGTGCCGCCGTTCGACCATAAGGACATCATCGAAGGGCAGGCGACCGTCGCCTATGAGATATCAGGCCAGATGCCCGGCGCGCGCATGGCTGATATCGTCATGCTGCCGGTCGGCGGCGGCGGCCTGGCCGCCGGTGTCACCCATTATTTCGCTGACCAGCACCGCGAAACGCGCTTCGTCTTTTGCGAGCCGGCCGGCGCCCCGAGTTTGAGCGATAGCCTTGCCGCCGGAAAGCGGATCAAGCTCGCCAAGGTCGACAATTTCGTCGACGGCGCAGCGGTGGCCGAGATCGGCCGCGAGCCGCTGCGCCACCTAAGGGAGTTTGCCGCCGACACCGTGCGGCTGATCCCGGAAAACCGGCTCTGCGCGACCATGATCGAAATGCTCAATGTCGAAGGCGTCGTGCTGGAGCCGGCCGGCGCGCTGGCGATCGATGCGCTCAAGGATTTTTCCAGGAAGGAAATCAGGGGCAAGACCATCGTTGCCGTGGTGTCGGGCGGCAATTTCGATTTCGAGCGGCTGCCGGATGTGAAGGAACGGGCGCTGCGCTTCGAGGGCTTGAAGAAATACTTCATCATCCGCTTTCCGCAACGGCCCGGCGCGCTGCGCGATTTCCTCGAATTGCTGGGTCCCGACGATGACATCGCCCGCTTCGAATATCTGAAGAAATCTGCGCGCAATTTCGGTTCGGTGCTGATCGGCATCGAAACCAAGGACCGCCGCAATTTCGACCTGCTCAAGGCGAATTTCGATGCCGAGAGCGTCCATTACCAGGACATCACAGACAACGAGACGCTCGCCGGGTTCATCATATGAGCAGCAACGATCTTCCGAACGCTCCGGCGAACGTTTTTGTCGCGCTGTTTTCCGGCATCAATGTCGGCGGCAACCGCATCGTCAAAATGGCGGAGTTGCGGACGTTCTTGGAGCAGCTCGGCTTCTCCGATATCGCCACCTATGTGCAGAGCGGCAACGCCGTGTTCCGGTCGCCAGATGGCGATGCGGCGACGCTGACCAGGCGGTTGGAAGCGGAATTCGAGAAGAAATGGGGGTTCCATTCACGCATCATGGTGCGCGATCTCGGCTGGCTCGAGCGGCTGGCGGCGGACAATCCCTATCCGGAAGTGGCCGGCGAGCCGACCAAGCTGCATGCCTATGCGCTGGAGCGCCGGCCGACCGCCGAGGAGGTCGCCCGGCTGGCGGAAAAATGCACCGGGCCAGAACGCTTCGAGATCAAGGGCGACGTGCTCTACCTGCATGCGCCTGACGGGCTCGGCAAATCGGTGTTTGCCAATCTCATTCCGCGCGTTCTGAAGGTGCCGGGCACGGCGCGTAATTGGCGCACCGTGCTGATGCTGCTGGACATGGCCCAGGCCGGCGGTTGACAGGTCGTCTACGCGGCCGGACCGCGTTTCCAGTCGAATGCCAGGTCTTCACGGAAGGCGAAGCGCTTGATGTGCTCGGCGACGACCGTTTCCAGGCGCTCGAGCGAGCCGGCTTCATCGGTCGTCACTGCAATGTGCAGCGCAGCCGGGTCGGCATCGAGAACCGTGCGGCCGAGCGTCAGATCGATGGTGCCGTGGTTCGGGTCGAATTCGACGGGAAACTTGTGCGCCCAATGTTTGCACAGCTGCTGCAGATAGCGGCTGGCATGTTCGGTGGCGACGTCGACATGGCTGGCCGGCATGAATGAATTCTCCTTGGGAATGCGGACGCGAAAACCGAACCAGGGCCCGCCTGCGTCCGTTCAAGATGGCGTGATCGGTTACCAGCTGCCGGTGTTCGGCATCGACGCCCACGGCTCGGCCTTCGGCTTGGCCGGACCTTTCTGCAACAGCTCGATCGAGATGCCGTCCGGCGATTTGACGAACGCCATGTTGCCGTCGCGCGGCGGCCGGTTGATGGTAACGCCATTGTCCATCAGCCGCTGACAGGTGGCGTAGATGTCGTCGACCTCATAGGCGAGATGGCCGAAATTGCGGCCGCCCTTGTAGTCTTCCGGATCCCAATTGTAGGTCAGCTCGACCAGCGGCGCCTTTTCGGAGATGCCGCTTTGCTCGTCTTCGGGGGCGGCGAGGAAGATCAGCGTGTAGCGGCCCTGCTCGTTTTCATGGCGGCGCACTTCCTTGAGGCCAAGCTTGTTGCAGTAGAAATCGAGCGAAGCATCGATGTCGGCGACGCGGACCATGGTGTGCAGATAGCGCATGATTTCCTCCTTATGTTGCGTTGCGGCGCAACATAGGGGCGGCCCGGCCAAAGGGCAATTGGCCACGTTTTGCGGCGCCGGAAAACGGCAAATCCGCTATTCCTGTATGGAACCGTGAAAAAAGGCACGTCAGGTCTTGCACACACCGGAAGCCGCGGTGTTAATCTGATACCAAGAATCAGTTGCAGTGTTTCTTGAAAAAAGGGGGCGTTCTTATGGGGGAAAAGGCCTCTTTCATGGGGCGGGACGGGGCCGGTAACGATACGTTGAAGCGGGATGAGAGCGCCGATACGGCCGATCTCGTCGAAATCGCCGGCGCCATCAAATGGTTCGACGTGGCCAAGGGCTACGGTTTCATCCTTCCCGATGATGGTACTTCGGGCGACATCCTCCTCCATGTGACATGCCTTCGAAAGGATGGTTTTCAGACCGCCCTGGAAGGCGCCCGTGTCGTCTGCCTGGTCAAGCAGGGCGAGCGCGGGCTGCAGGCCTTCCGCGTGCTCTCGATGGATGTCACCACGGCGGTGCATCCGGCGGAGCTACAGGAGCAGCGCACCCATGTCGCGGTGACGCCGGAAAGCGGCCTCGAACGGGCGCTGGTCAAATGGTTCAACCGTACCAAGGGGTTCGGCTTTCTGACCCGGGGCGAGGGCACCGAGGACATTTTCGTCCACATGGAGACGCTGCGCCGCTACGGCATCACCGAACTCCGGCCGGGCCAGGTGGTGCTGGTCCGCTTCGGACGCGGCGACAAAGGCCTTATGGCTGCCGAAATTCACCCCGATATGGGTACCTTGCCGGTCTCGCATTAGTTCCGGCCGAGGATTTCATATGGCTCACAGGAACCGGGTGACGGCGGGCGCGCTCTGCGCCGGGATTTTCCTCATCGTCGCCACAAGTGCGTTCTTCTATTTTCAACAACCGAGTTCCGCCGACGGCAAGGCGATGATCCTTCCCGTCGACCCGGCGCCGCTGGTCGCGGTGACGAAGGCCGGCGAGCGTTCTTTTTCCGTGGAAATCGCCGACACGCCCGCCGAGCGCGAAGCCGGGCTGATGTTCCGCCGGCACATGGCCGACAATCACGGCATGCTGTTCGTGTTCGGCGCGCCGCAGGATGTGAGTTTCTGGATGAAGAACACGCCGATGCCGCTCGACCTGATCTTCGTCGGCCAGGACGGCCGGATCCGGGCGATCGAGCAAGGCGAGCCGCAGTCGGAGGCGATCATCTCGCCGGACGAACCGGTGCGCTTCGTGCTCGAGCTCAAGGCGGGCACGGCTGCCAAAAAGGGCATTGAGGACGGCGACCTGCTGCGCCATCCGGCCATCGGCACGGCGGCGGGGCCGGCCATGCCGCCGCCCGACAAGGGCGATGCGCCGAGTGTCGATTCCGACTGAGCGGGCAGGATCTTCGGCCGATGCAGTTCTTCTCCCATGACGGTTTCGACCTTGCTTTCCTTGACCGCCAGCCGGCATCGGGGCAGGGCGATCCGGTGCTGATGATCCACGGCTTTGCCTCGAGCCATTACGTCAACTGGGTGTCGCCCGGCTGGTTCAAGACGCTGAACGACGCCGGCTACCGTGCGATCGCCTTCGACAATCGCGGCCATGGCTCGTCGTCGAAGAGCTATGACGAAGCCGACTACACGCCGGCAAAAATGGCGTCGGACGCGGCAGCGCTTTTGAACCATCTCGGCATCGAACGCGCTCATGTCATGGGTTACTCGATGGGCGCGCGCATATCGGCCTTCCTGGCGCTCTCCGACCCGGAGAAGGTGGCGACGCTGGTCTTCGGCGGTCTCGGCATCGGCATGGTCGACGGCGTCGGCGACTGGGATCCGATAGCCGACGCCCTTCTGGCCGACGATCCGGCAGGCACCAGCGATCCGCGCGGCCGCTCGTTCCGCGCCTTCGCCGATCAGACCCGCAGCGATCGCCGCGCGCTCGCCGCCTGCATCGCCACCTCCCGCGAATTGCTGAGCGAGGCCGACCTTGCCCGCATTGCCCAGCCGACGCTGATCGCCGTCGGCAGCAAGGACGACATCGGCGGCTCGCCGGATGAGCTCGCCGCCCTGATGCCCAACGCCAGGGCGTTTCACATCGAAGGCCGCGACCACATGCTGGCGGTCGGCGACAAGACCTTCAAGCAGCGTGTGCTGGAGTTTTATGCCGAGCATCCGCTCTGATGGATGGCTCCCCAAAAAGCGGCCATCCGGCCTGAACGGGTCCTTAGCGGTTTTGCAACGATACAGGAATAAATGAGAGCGACGTGTGGATCGGTTCAAACCCGCCACGCTGAACGAAGGGCAGGGGGTACGATGGCACAATGGGGAAGAAGCGACGCCGCTTTGCTGGGCGTCGTTGCGAAAAGCAGGTTCGGCGAATGGTCCGTTGTTCTAGCGCTGGCTGCATTGGTGGCAGGCGCGATGGCGATCACCGCGTTGATGGCAATGCCGAGCGACGCGTCCCCACTGCTCCAGAACAGTGCGACAGGCTTCTTCGCCGCCGTATTTTTTCTGGCCGGGCCATTGGCACATCTTACCGGCGTGGTTTTCGGGTTGATGGCGCTCGGTCGTTCGAACGACAGTCGTGTGCTCGGTCTGGCTGGCATCGTAGTCAACGGCGCGTCGCTTGCGGCCGGGGTGTTCATGCTGTGGGGAATGGCATCGACCATCGGCGCGTTTACCTGATTTCGGGCAACTCTCCGGCAGGCAAGCGAGCGACGCGTCGGGCTACGATCGGCGCGGGCTGTGCCCCAGCGCCCTGAGCGAGCGCGTCATGTTATGCCGGGCCTGGGTTTCGAAGCGCCGGCGGAATTCCTCGCTGTGGAAGATATGCGGCCGCGCGAGGAAGCCCTCTAGCACTGCGGCACGGCCGGCCCGCCACATCGGCTCATCGACCCACTTATATTCGCGGCGAACCGCCTGCTCGTAGGCGTCGAACACGTCGGGCGCAGCACCCAGGATCGCCAGGTCCATGTCGAGGAACAGCGCCGCGTCACGAACCGAATGCTGGTCGCCAAGGGGCGGCAATTCGTGGCCGGCAGTGGCAGTGATCATCGCCGCGATGCGACCGATGCGTTGTGCATCGGCGCGGCCGGCGAGCTTTTCCTCGGCAAGTGCGGCACTCCTCGCCTCATTGTCCTTGGCGCGGCTGTCGTAGATCGCGTCGTGGAACCAGATCGCTGCCTCGACTGCTTCAGGATCATGCAACAACGCCTTGTAATCATTGGCCAGCGCCAGCGTCGCCTCGATGTGGCCAAGGTCGTGGTAGTGGCGATCTTCGGCCTCATAGAGCGCGGAAAGCTCGCGCTTCAGGGTCTCGTCCATCAAGGTTGCGTTTTCCATGGCTGCTTGAAATTCCGCCAACCAAATCCATTTCACGAAGCACTAAGGAAAATTGAGTTCACCCGTGCTATGATCTGGCTTATAGGTGCGGCCGGAGAATAGGCAAGCCGCCAACCGAGACATTGGATGGCCGAGACATTGGATGGCCGGAGACATCAGATGAACAGCGTTACGATTTCCCGTCCCACCAGGGTGCAGCCGGTAGATCCGATCTGGCGTTCGATCCGCGACGAAGCGATGGAAGCGGTCAACCGCGATCCGCTGCTGGCGGCGTTCCTCTATTCGACCATCCTCAATCAGGAAAACCTGGAAGAAGCGGTCATTCACCGGCTGGCCGAGCGCCTCGCCCATCAGGACATCGGCTCCGACCTCATCCGCCAGACGTTCAAGGCGATGGCGGCCGACGACAAGGACTGGTCGACGACGGTGCGCGTCGATATCCAGGCCTATTACGACCGTGATCCGGCATGCGACCGCTTCATCATGCCGGTGCTCTACTTCAAGGGTTTTCACGCCATCCAGACGCACCGGCTGGCGCATTGGCTGTGGAACCAGGGCCGCCAGGACTTCGCGCTGTATCTGCAGAGCCGGTCGTCCTCGGTGTTCCAGACCGACATCAATCCGGCTGCCCGCATCGGCAAGGGCATCTTCCTCGACCACGCCACCGGCCTCGTCGTCGGCCAGACGGCGGTGATCGAGGACGACGTGTCGATCCTGCACGGCGTGACGCTGGGCGGCACCGGCAAGGCCGGCGGCGACCGCCATCCCAAGATCCGCTACGGCGTGCTGATCGGCGCCGGCGCCAAGATCCTCGGCAACATCGAGATCGGCCATTGCTCGAAGATCGCGGCCGGCTCGGTGGTGCTGTCGCCGGTACCGCACAACAAGACGGTTGCCGGCGTGCCGGCCCGCGTCGTCGGCGAGACCGGCTGCGACCAGCCTTCGCGGCAGATGGACCAGCTGTTGCCATCGCAGACGATGGACCACGTCGTCAGCTTCGACATCTGAGTGCTCGGGCAGGGGCTTGTCGCGTCGGACCAACTATCAATGTCGGCGCTGCCCCTCATCTGCCTGCCGGCATCTTCTCCCCGTATAGTGACGGGGAGAAGGGGCTGACTGCGGCCTCGGCACTGTTTCTGTAACGCTGGAGATTGGCGAAATTTTTTGCGAAGGCGGCCTTCTCCCCGTCACTATACGGGGAGAAGTGCCCGGCAGGGCGATGAGGGGCAGCGCAAACCTGAGGCGATTGCCCGTGTTCTCTCGCCGGCTTGCCTTTACATGGCCATTGTCGACGTGCCAGAAGCGCGCTCAAACGAAGAAGCCGACGATCGGAGAAGACTGTTGAAGCCGGACGAAATCAGAAAGCTGGACGCCTATTTCAAGCGCACCTTCCAGAACCCCAAACTCGAAGTGAAGGCGCGGCCGCGCAAGGAAGATTCGGCCGAGGTCTATGTCGGCGACGAGTTCCTCGGCATCGTCTTCAAGGACGAGGACGACGGCGATTATAATTTCTCGATGGCGATCCTCGACATCGATCTGGCCTGAGTTGGGAGTTTAGCTGGCCGCTACGCCTCAAGCGCTGCGGCGGTACGGAACCTTGCAGGACGCCGGCGGAACAGCGCCCTCCTCTGGCCTGCCGCCCATCTCCCCCACCTGGGGGGAGATTGGCAGCCTCGGCGCTGCACTCTTCCTGCAACATTGGAGACTGGCGAAAGCCAAGATGACGGCCGATCTCCCCCCTCGTGGGGGAGATGTCCGGTAGGACAGAGAGGGGCGCGAAGGATCGCTACGGAACGGCTCGTTTCGTTGCTTACCGCCCGGTCTTCAGCACACGTGCCGCCTCGCCCGAAATCGCCGCGTCGAGCCCCTGCCAGTCGCCCAGGAATTCCCGGGGGAAGCGGTAGGTAAGGCTGAGATTGTCGCCGACCAGGATGTCGCGTTCGCAGGGCGCCAGCGATTCGTCCGAGCTCGGGCCGCTCAGGCAGCGTGCGACGAACGGATCCTTGCCGGGGCGATCGGCGACCGCCAGCACTTCGTTCAGATAGCCTGATTTTTCGCTGAAGGCGTAAAGCGTGGTGCCGCCAGGGCCGGGCGTACCCGGCTTGGCGATCAGCGCGCTGTAGATCGGCGCGAAGCGGCCGCTCATGTCGCGCGACATCATCTGCGGCTCGAACGACAGGAAGACGATGTCCTTGCTGGGTCCGGTGTGGTTGAAGTCGTTGCGGGCAGCCTCGCTGTAGCCGTCCATCTCGGGATAGCGCAGATAGAGGTCGAGTCGCGAGGCGATGCCGTCGCGCCGGGCCTGGGCAAAGCGGATGACATTGGCCGGCACGGCGATGACGTTGTTGCCGATGACGACCTTGTGGACCGTGGTGTCGTCGGTGTACCCGGCCATGGCAATCGAGCGGCCGAACCATTTGCCGCCAAGGCTGATCGCCACCGAAAGCAGCGCCAGCGTCGCGAACGCATAAAACACTCGCTTCATCAGCGTCGAATCGACGACGCTGAGTTGCGGGCCCTCTGTGGCGGCTGCCTGCTTCATCGCGATCCTCATTTGCCGTCCC
This sequence comes from Mesorhizobium sp. M0145, assembly GCF_040322355.1. Classification (NCBI taxonomy): domain Bacteria; kingdom Pseudomonadati; phylum Pseudomonadota; class Alphaproteobacteria; order Hyphomicrobiales; family Phyllobacteriaceae; genus Mesorhizobium; species Mesorhizobium sp. M0145. Next base: position 109,188 of record NZ_JAMYTK010000017.1, on the reverse strand, counting down.
ATCGGGTGTACCTGAACGGCACATCTCGGCGCGCACGGCTCTTGCTTCGCAGCTTTGCGGGCGACTGTGCGATTTCATGGTAAACGGAGGGTAAAGATGGGCCCGGTCGAACAAATCATATTCAGTTTTATGGCTGGGCTGACGGCTTGCGGCCTGACCGGATCGGTGATGGAGCTGATCGCCGGCCGTAGGCTTGCCTTCGTCCAGCCCTATGTATCGTCGAAGCACATGCTGCGCTCGCTCGCCACGACGGCTTGCGCCGGGCCGCTGATGTTCGCCAACGAGGCGCTGGACGCCTGGCGCGAGCGTCGCATCTCGGTGCTGGGGCTGATCTCCTGCGGCTGTACGGCGACCATCTGGGCGCTGGCGCTGGGCATGGTGGTGATCGCCATTGCGTCCTGGGCGGCTTCGCTTCTAGGGTCTGGCAGCTTGTCGGTGTGAGACGATCTGGAGACAGCAATGCCGATCTACGCGATTGACGGAAAAGCGCCCGCCTTCGAGGACGCCGACAGCAACTGGATCGCGCCCGATGCCACCCTGATCGGCAATATCAGCATTGGCCGCAATGCCGGCTTCTGGTTCGGCGTCGTCGTCCGCGGCGACGATGAGCCGATCGTCATCGGCGCCGACACAAATGTGCAGGAGCACACAATCATGCACACCGACGCCGGCTTTCCGCTGACCGTCGGCCAACGCTGCACGATCGGCCATCGCGCCTTGCTGCATGGCTGCACGATCGGCGACAACAGCCTGATCGGCATGGGCGCCATCGTGCTGAACGGCGCGAAGATCGGCAACAACTCGCTGGTCGGCGCCGGTGCGCTGGTCACCGAAGGCAAGCAATTTCCCGACAATTCGCTGATCGTCGGCTCGCCCGCGCGCGTCGTCAGGATGCTCGACGAGGCCGCAGTCGCCAGGCTGCGCGCCTCGGCCGCGTATTATGTGGCAAACGGCAGGCGGTTTAGGGCTGGGTTGAGGAAGGTCTAGTGGCAGCTCACGGGCGCGAATTTGCCCCTACCTTGGAAGGAAGTATTTCCGTTGCCCCTCATGTTCGCCGGTTCGGGCAACGCCGGTCGCGACCAGCGTCTCCAGAACCTCCTCGATCCGGTCGCGACGCTTGGCGGTATTCCTGCCGTCGAATACCTTGGCGATGGCTTCCGGCGGGGCGGGCGCTGGCGCCTTTGCGAGTAGATCCCGCACCAGCCTGATCTGCTCCAGACCGTCTGTAGGCCATTTTGGGCGGTCCACAATGTCGGGCAGTTCGATGTCGAGCGTGCCAACGTGTTCGCCTTCCGCCATCGGAGCTTTCACGCCCAGCTTCGGTATCTGGTAGTCGGGGCGGAGCCAGCGTACTTGCCCACGTTTTTCCTCGGCTGCCCGTTCCTGATTGAGCGCCACCAGCCGGGTCAGCAATTCTTCCTCTGCCTGCTCTTGCGCCTTTGTCTTGTGAGGCGAAGGCAATGTCGCGCCGGGTTTGCCAACCAGCGCCGGGATCAGGTCTTCCCAACCATACGCGGTGAGCACGGCGCGGTCGATGTCATCATGAATTTCCTTTCAGCACCGAGATCAGTCCTGCCTGATGCACATTGCGCTCAGCATCGGTCAGGGATGGCACGTCACAGCCGTTTTCTAACTCGCGCAGGCGTTCCAGCGCATTGTAGAGACCAGTCATCGTGAGGAAGAAGTGCTGTGCGAGCTGTGTCTTGCGGAAAACGTCCAGCCGTTCGCCAAGCTCGCGAAGGCGTTCTTGCTGAGCATAGAGAGGATCCATGGATGTCAGTCTCGGATCAACGGCAACCGGGAACGGAAATGGCTCGAACGTCTCACTCTTTGCGTAGACGGGATCATTGCCGACGCCCATCCATGCACCCTTAGCGATGGACCAAACAACGTGCAGACGCGAGGAAAGCACGGCGGCATGTTCGGCGGACGCGAGACCGACAGCAATCAGCTTGTTGTCCGGTCGAATGCTTGCGTCTAGGAACTGGAAAAACCTATGCTTCGCCGTCTCAACGGTCGTGATGTAACGCGGAAGGGCGCGGACCATGTCGCGAAATTCGGTGCGTACACGTCCAAATAGCCACCAGTTTGCCCGAATATCGCTGTCCCGGTTGTGGTCACGTTCCGGCTTTACGTTCTCCAGAACGTGTTGGTAAATAGCTGGAAAGCGGCTGCCGACTTCGTCAATGTCGAGCGGATACAGGTCGATTACCATGGCCCCTCGTGAACGGGCGGTAATATCTCGACCGTTAAGATAGGGGAGGATATGTTCGTCAGCGCCTGCAATCGTTCCGCGCCCAAGTGCTTGGGCTTGGCTAACGGAAACGATGAAGCCAGCGCCGTGTAGCTTTACGCCGGGTCGCGATAATTCTTCGTTCGCAAGCAATGGCTTCGCGGATGCGGTGTTTGCTCCAACAACAAGATTTTCTCGGACTTTGCCCTCCTGTTGGTCCAGTTGGACCTGGGGAGTGTCTGTATTAAGCCCCATCTCCGCCAAGACTTCAGCCAGTACACCCTCGCGATCACCCTTCTCTGCAACGGTCATGGCGATGCGAACTGCGGCCTTGTCCGCGGCCTTTAGCCATGGATGATCGGGTATTGCGAAGACCAGAGACAGAGGCTCCTTGGCGACCATATGGCGCTCGATGACACGTCGCGAGAAGGTCTGGGTGATGGAATTGGTCGTGATAAAGCCGAAGCGTCGCAGGGGATTCGTGGCGTCCTTGGTTGGCTTCCGTAAAAGGCGGGTCGCAGCCTCGTCCCAGAAGTGCATGACGAAATCCGCCCCGCCTGGAATATGCGGACGCGCCGCCCAGCAAGCTTCCGCATAACCGTCGCCAAGCTCCTGTCGTATGTCCTTGCCGCCTATAAAGGGCGGATTGCCGACGATGAATTCGACCTCCGGCCAAGATGCGCGCTTCGGGTTGACATAGCTATAGAGCGGCACTTGTGCGCCGGGATCAGGGATTTCCTCGCCCGTAATTGGATGCAGTTTCTTTGTCACACGATCCCAGCGCGAAAGAGGCCGTCCGCTGGCATCCCGTAGCAATTCCTGCCGATTATAGGCGATCACTGCATCCTGCTCTCTGATCGTGCCATAAGCATGTAAAATAGGTTCCGTGATCGAGGCTAGACCGGCGGTCTTGAGCTGCCATTTGAGGTAGCCGATCCACAGCACGAGGTCGGCGATGGGGACAGCGCGGCGGTTCAGTTCAAGCCCATAAAACTGACGCGGGTTGACCGTCTCACCTTCCATGGCGAACCGCCCCTGATCCTCACCCAGATCGTCCAGGGCCTCCAGCACCTCACCTTCGAGCCGCTTCATCAGCTCAAGACTGACATAGAGGAAATTGCCAGTGCCACAGGCCGGATCTAGCACCCGCGTGGTGCAGAGCTTGTGATGATAGGCCTTGACCGCCGCCAAGGCTCCGGCATGGTCCCCCTTGTCGCGCAACTCCTTCACCTGCCCCTGAACCAGCTCCCAGTCGGCGCGCAACGGCTCGATGATGGTCGGCACGACAAGACGCTCGACATAGGCGCGCGGTGTATAGTGCGCACCGAGCTTTGACCGTTCGCGCGGATTGAGAGCACGCTCAAGAAGCGTGCCGAAAATCGCAGGCTCCACATCCGACCAATCCTTGCCTGCCGCGATCCAGAGTTCGTTGATGTCGTCCCTGTCGAGCGGGAGCGCGGCCCGCTTTTTGAACAGCGAGCCGTTGAATTTCTTCAAGGTGGCGTTGAGGTGTGGCGCATAGCCTCCGCCATCCATCACTGCCCACAGGCTCTCCAGCGCCGCTACGAAGTGCTGGGGCGTGTCCTTCATCTGGCCCAGCAGCTTTTGAAAGCCCTTCTCGGGGATAAGCTTCACGTCTTCCGCGAACATCGTGAACAGGCACCGCATGAGGAATTCGGCAACGTCCTTCGCGTCGTGCTTGCCTTCCAGTCGCTTAGCGATCTTGGCCAGGCGTTCTGCTATGTCGCGCGTGACCTCCGCCGATATACGGGTCGGGTCGAGTGCTAGCGGGTCCGTCCAGATCGCCCGCAGCCGCGCCTGAATTTTCGCGTCGCGAAGATCGTCCATGCCTATGCGAAAGGTCTGACGGTCGGGGAAGTGGGCGTAGTTTTTGCCCTGACCGGAGAAGTCGGCGAAAACCTCGATAGTATTGCCAACATCCACCACCAGCAGGAACGGCGGATAGCCATGCTCAACCGGCAGGGCGCGGGCATAGTCCTCCGCCTGTTTGCGGGCAGCGAGCATCACCTGGTCCCAGCCGCGCGTGCCGCGTTTGGCCTGACCGGGCTTGCGTTGGGCTGCGTCTTCCGGGAGCAGCAGAAGCTGGCTGGGATCGACTTTGGTGGCTTGACGCTTGCCGGACTGCTTGGCTTCGAGAATGAAACAGCCGCGTCGATAGCAATCGATTCGGCCCGCCGAGCGAGTGCCGTCAGGATGCTTGAAATCCACCCGGCGTTCGAAAACGTAGTCGTTCAGTTGATTCTGCTCCTGCGCCATCGCGGGACGCGGCAGATTGAGCGCGATACACAGGCGCTCGATGAAAAGCTGATAGTTGGCGAGCTCAGAACCGCCAGAGGCACGCGCCTCAGCGATCAAGGCTTCCAATTTTTCGGTGTCGGCCAGGACTTCCCCCATGGGGCCAAACTACCCACCGCAAGCCGTGGATGACAACGCAAAAGACGGTATGCGTCGAAAACGAAGCTGGATAACTGCGACTATTTTCTGGGCTAGGTCCCACCCGGAAATGGTGGAGCCGGCCCGGGGACGGGGCCGGCTCCTTAAACCCGGTCGTTGGGGACGGGGAGGGTGGGGACTCGACCGGGTTTTGCGTCGCGTCCTCAGCGGACGCTGGCGACCGCGTCGGAGCGGCCGTCGTTGATCGTCACCCAGGCGCCGGAATTCCGCTCGGACTGGCGCTTCAGGTAGGTGTAGCCGGTATTGGTCCAGGACAGCACCTTGGGCTGGAGATTGTCGAGGATGAACTCGCCAAGGCTGGTGCGCACGGTCAGCACCGCATGGCCTTCGCCATTGCGCTGGCGCACCACCGTCATCAGCAGATCGCCGGCCGGCACGCCGATGCTCATCAGCTCGCGGCGCTTTTCCAGCGCATAGTCCTCGCAGTCGCCGAAGCCGCTATTGGGAAAGGACCAGACTTCCTCCTTGCCCCACATTTCCATGTCGGTGCGCGGCGCGACCCTGCTGTTGACCGAATTGTTGACCTTGACGATCGTTGCCCACAGCTTGCGGGTCAGCTCGACGGGTGCCCGGCCAGGCGTCCTCTGATTGCATTCCTGCGGAAGCTGCTGGCACAATTCGTAGTGTCCGACCGGCTGCGTGGTGCGGCCGCCGGTGTGCATGAAGGCCGGCTCCGCCGCGTTTACAGTCCCCCAACCGAAAAGCTGCATCGCTATTGCCGCCAGCAACAGCTTGCCCCTCATCCTGTTCATTATTCAGTCTCCCCGTTTGAGGAGACAATGACACGACTGGATTTATTTGACGCAAAAGTGCGAAGTAGACATTAAGTAAAACGCCAATAGAATAAACATAAAATTTGACGCAATTGAATATAGAATTGTTTAAGGATTCCAGCCGGGCATGTTCCCATGCTTCGTCGCACCGTTCGAACAGCCAGGATGGCGGGACAGAGGGGGGCGCGAAGGATCGCCAGCCTCTCTTCCCGATAGTGCTAACGCTTCCGCGTCAGCCGCGCGATGAGCTGAATTCGGTATCGAGCGTTTCCGGCCGCTGGATGACGGCGAACTCGATGGCGAGGCCATCTTCGAAATGCCGCACTATCTGGCCGCGCATGGTGCCCAGCGTCACCTGGACGCCGATGGCCGGCTTGACGTCGATCTCGATCGCCGCGCCCGACAGCGACAGGTCGATGATGCGGCACTGGTACTGGCGTCCGTCGGCAAGCTGCAGCACGCTCGTCGAGTTGCGCGGTGCGACGCGTTCATGGCGGCGGTCTTCCGGCAGGTCGAGCTCGTGCTTGTTGGCAAGCCAGGTCAGTTGCGCGGCGAGCTTGTCCCTCTTGCGCTCCGACGCGATGACGGTCATCGCAAAGCCATCCTGCAGTGTGCGGGTGATGACGCCTTCGATGCGGCCGATGTGATCGATGTAGGCAATGACCTTTTCGCCAGCCAGGCCGGCGCGCTCGGTGCGCAGCGCAACGTTGCCGGGCGACATGTCGACCACCTGGCAGGGATGTTCGGTGCGGTCTTCCAGCATGAAGCGTCCGTAAATTTTCACGCGGACGCGCTGAAAGTTACGCCTTTCAGCTTGGGACGGCGCATGGTCGACCGCCGCTGACCTCATCACTGCCATACCCCGTTCGGCATTCCGCGCATGGATGCGGGGAATTTCAGCGGAAAACTACAACAAAGCAGGTTAACAAAGGGGAAAGCCCGGCGCTGTTGCTTTAAGCTTTGGGCATCATTCCTCGCGTCCGCCGTCGAAGACGACCAGGTGACGGATGCGGCGAGCCTGGCCGAGCGCCGAAATCGTCTCGGGCGGGTCGAATTCCGATGGGGCGAGCGAGGGAACCTCTATCGCCGGCCGGTTCTTCAGGAACATCGGCTCCTTGTCGGGATCGACGACACGGATCGAATCGATCAAGGCGTCGAGAACCGGGTCGGCACCCAGCCAGAAGGGTTTTTCGACGGCGCTTATCACGCCGAGGCAGCGCGGGCTCTCGACACCGCCGTCGAGCGGCAGCGCGAGCAGCTCGAACCTGTTGGACCGGCCGTTGCGGCTGAAACCCTCATAGGTGATGAGCATCACCGATTTCAGGTCGAAGACGCCATCGGTCAGCTTCGAAATCAGTCGCTGGTCCTTCTCGCGCCACAGTGAAGGGAATGAAAACCCCTTGAGTTCGCGGCCATAGACCGCGCAGAGCCTGGTGCCGGCCAGCCGGAACACCGCTTCGCCGCGCGTGTCCTTTTCCAGGATGAACGTGTCGGCCAGCAGCGACTTGATATCGGCCGGTTCGACTTCCGAGCGTTTCGGGGCAGGGCGTCCGTCACGCAACCGGTTCCAATAATGGAACAGCGTGATCGATCCGGTCTGGTTCATGCTAATGCTGCTCCGCGCATTCTGTCTTCTGATGTCCCATCGGTGAACAGAAGGGCGCCCTCCGAAGACCTACATGCGTTGCGGAGCAGGATGCGTGCCAGCATCGTTAATACTTGTTCACGGGTCGGGGCGGTTAAGGTTAACAACTGGTTTACGTTGCGCGCCTGCCAGTCCTGTGGCACACCAAAACCACTCCAGAAGCGGTCGTTTTGCGACGATCGGCAGCACTTCAGTCAAGAGTTCAGGGGGAGCAAGGGGGCTCGACCAGCCGTTCAAGGGAAACCTTGGACGGCTTCTTTTTTGATTCGGGGCTGCTGATTCGCCGTTTGTGATTCGGTTGGCCGTGATCTACATGCTCGCCAAGTCCAATCCAGCGACTGAGTGCAAGCCATATGAGCGACCCAGAAAGCCCACCGGAGATCGAGCAGGGCCAGGGTGGGCCTGTCGCCCGCGAACCGGAGCGCCGCCGCGAGCCGGTGTTCAACCTGCCGCCCGTGGTGCTGGCGGTGATCGCCATCTGCGTCGTCGTCTTTCTGATGCAGCAGTATGTGCTTAGCCAAGACCAGCAGTTGACACTATTGTACGACGGGGCCTTCATTCCTGTTCTCTACACTGGCCAATACGGCTTCGACTGGTTCCTGTTTTCTCGGCCCTTTACATATGCCTTCCTGCATGGCGGCTTTGCCCATCTTGCCATCAACATGGTGTGGCTTGCGGCCTTCGGCTCACCGCTGGCCAACCGCTTCGGCGCGCTGCGCTTCAGCCTGTTCTTCGCCGCGACCGGACTGGCGGCGGTGGCGCTGTTCTGGGCCATGCATCCGCTTGGCGAGGCGCCGCTGGTCGGCGCCTCCGGCGCGATTTCCGGCATGATGGGCGCGGCGGCACGCTACGGCTTCCGCATCGACCGCTCGTCGGGCAAGGCCGCCTTCGCCGGCCAGCCTTTGCCGATGGCGGCGGTGCTGCGCTCGCGCGGCGTCGTCACCTTTCTCGCCATGTGGATGGTGATCAACCTCGCGACCGGCCTCTTCGGCCTGGCGCCCGGCATTGACGGCCAGATCGCCTGGGAAGCCCATATTGGCGGCTTTCTTGCCGGCTTCTTCGGCCTGCGGTTTTTTGATCGGCGAGAGCAGGTGCCCCGGCAGGCGGACGAGCCGGAGACCTGAGACCGCCGCACTTGAAATGCAACCGATCGCGGCGCACCATGTTCATCCCAGGGAAAGCCGGCCAGGGCAGGAGCCGGCAGGAAATGCAGAGGAGGACGCCATGACTGTTAAGGCAATTCTCGAGGCAAAAGGCCACGACGTGGTGACGCTCGGGCCGAACGAAAAGCTCAGCGAAGCCATCCGCATGCTTTCCGAACACAGGATCGGCGCGCTGGTCATCACCAACGGCGATCACAAGATCGTCGGCATTCTTTCCGAGCGCGATGTGGTGCGGGTTCTCGCCAAGGAGGGGGCGGCGGCGCTCGACCTTGCCGTCCGCTCGGCGATGACGCCCAAGGTGAAGATCTGCAATGAGAACCACACCGTCAACGAGGTCATGGAGATCATGACCAAGGGCCGCTTCCGCCACCTGCCGGTGGAAAAGAACGGGCTGCTCGACGGCATCGTGTCGATCGGCGACGTGGTCAAGCGGCGCATCGAGGATGTCGAGCGCGAGGCCGAGGAGATCAGGGCCTATATCGCCACGGCATGAGGCGACGGCGGCCGGGTTGCCGACAGGTCGATTTTTCAAGCTGCTATCGCAGTTCGTCGCGGCAGGTGCGGGCCTGTGCCGCGTCGGCGCCTGCGGCTTTGCGCTTGTCTCTTTTGGCGGTTTGCACTAGCGAAGTTGCACATCAAAATATGCGTTCTCGCATATCCGCAATTTCAATATGCAGGCCCTTATGAGCATTATCGACACCCGCACGCCCGACGCCAAGCGCCTGGTTCCCGGCGCCACCGGCGACTGGGAGATCATCATCGGCCTCGAGGTCCACGCGCAGGTGACCTCGCAGGCAAAGCTGTTTTCCGGCGCCTCGACCATTTTCGGCGCCGCGCCCAACGCCAATGTCAGCCTGGTCGACGCGGCGATGCCCGGCATGCTGCCGGTCATCAACGAGGAATGCGTCAAGCAGGCGATCCGCACCGGGCTGGGCCTGAAGGCCGAGATCAACCACAAATCGGTCTTCGACAGGAAAAACTATTTCTATCCCGACCTGCCGCAGGGCTACCAGATCTCGCAGTTCAAGCAGCCGATCGTCGGCGAGGGGAAGGTGATCGTCTCGGTCGGCCCGGACCGGCAGGGCGAATTCGAGGACATCGAGGTCGGCATCGAGCGCCTGCACCTGGAGCAGGACGCCGGCAAGTCGATGCACGACCAGCATGCGACGATGTCCTATGTCGATCTCAACCGCTCCGGTGTGGCGCTGATGGAGATCGTTTCGAAGCCGGATATGCGCTCCGCCGATGAAGCCAAGGCCTATGTCACCAAGCTGCGCACCATCGTGCGCTACCTCGGCACGTGCGACGGCAATATGGACGAAGGCTCGCTGCGCGCCGACGTCAACGTCTCGGTACGCCGGCCCGGCGGTGAATTCGGCACGCGCTGCGAGATCAAGAACGTCAACTCCATCCGTTTCATCGGCCAGGCCATCGACTACGAGGCGCGCCGCCAGATCGCCATCCTGGAGGACGGCGGCAAGATCGACCAGGAAACGCGGCTGTTCGACCCCAACAAGGGCGAAACGCGCTCGATGCGCTCCAAGGAGGAAGCGCACGACTACCGCTATTTCCCCGATCCCGATCTTCTGCCGCTGGAATTCGACCAGGCCTATGTCGACGCGCTGGCAAAGGACCTGCCGGAACTTCCCGATGCCAAAAAGGCGCGGCTGATCGCTTCGCTCGGCCTGTCGACCTACGACGCCTCGATCCTGGTATCGGAAAAGGCGGTCGCCGATTATTTCGAGAAGGTGGCGGCCGGGCGCGACGGCAAGCTCGCCGCCAACTGGGTCATCAACGACCTCCTGGGGGCCTTGAACAAGGCCGGCAAGGACATTGAAAACGCTCCTGTTTCACCCGACCAGCTTGGTGCTGTCATCGACCTGATCAAGGAAGGCACCATCTCCGGCAAGATCGCCAAGGATCTGTTCGAGATCGTCTGGAACGAGGGCGGCGATCCGCGTCAGCTGGTCGAAAGCCGCGGCATGAAGCAGGTCACCGATACCGGCGCCATCGAAAAGGCGGTGGACGAGGTGATCGCGGCCAACCCGGACAAGGTCGAACAGGCGCGCGCCAAGCCGACCATGGCCGGCTGGTTCGTCGGCCAGGTGATGAAGGCGACCGGCGGCAAGGCCAATCCGCAGGCGGTCAACGAGTTGGTCAAGGCCAGGCTCGGGATCGAGTAGGATGTTCGTCCGCACCGCCGGCGAGCGCGATCTGGCGGCGGTGCGCGCATTGCTGATCGAGACGTGGCATGCCACCTATGACGCCATCTATGGCGCGGCGCGGGTTACCGAAATCACCGATGAATGGCATTCGATCGCCGCGCTCAAGGCACGGCTGACGCGGCCGAACTCGGAGTTCCTGGTCGCCGACGACGGCAAAAGCATCGGCGGCATGGCCTTCGCCGCCGCCACCACGGATCCCGCGATCGTCATGCTGAACCAGCTTTACGTGCATCCGGCCTGGCAGAGGCAAGGCATCGGCCAGGCGCTGCTGGACGAGATCGAGGCCAGCTTTCCGGAGGCCCGGACGCTGCGTGTCGAGGTCGAGGAAGCAAATGCTCCGGCCGTTGCCTTTTACCGCGCGAGAGGGTTCTTGCCCGCCGGCAACACGGCCGATTGCGGCGGCGCCTCGGGATTGCCGGCGCTGGTTTTGGAGAAGGCGATCGGCTAGCTCGTTCGCCTGACGTTCAGTTGCGTTTCTCAGGCAGGTTGGAGCAGCCGGCAGCGAGAAACTCGCACGGCAGGCTGCCGCCGCCGCCCGACGTGTGCGGGGGCGTGGCGGCTTCGATTTTTTCGACCTCGTAATATTTCGAGGTGACGCCCCATTTTTTGACGCCCTGGCACGTCGAGCGCACGCCAACCTCCGTCGCCTTCGCCGCCGTCTTGTAATAGGTGGTGATCCGGCAGGATTGGCTGACCGGTAGCGCGTTCGCCGGGCTCGTGACCGGCGGCATGAAGTTCGGGAAGGCAAGCAGCGAGATTGCCGCAATGATCCTGACGGCGGGCATGGTGAGGGGAAGGTGCAGCATCGTTTGTCTCCATCGATGGCGCCGCTCGCTCGTGGCGCAGCGGCGCAATTTGTTCCCGCAAGATCAGGCCATGAAGCCGGGGCTGCCGCATCTGCCGCGCGGGGGATGGCGGCAGCGGTCTGAACCGCCGCCGTCATCCGCGAGCGGCCGCGTCAGGGCGTTTTCGGCTTGATGGGCGTCTTTATCGGAACGGCGACTTTTGGGGGCCGGACCGTACTGGCTCCACCGTCGACGGCCAGCCCGCCGCTGTTGAGATAGCGTACCGTATAGTGCAGCTCATAGCCCGGAACTCTGACCCATGTAGGTTTGTGATTGAACTGGTCCGGAGGCCTCGAATACCACTTCGGGATCTGCATGATCTTGGAACCGGCACCGAATCCCGCAGTCTTGGCCGCTACCGCGAAGGCGCTGTCTCTGGGATCGTTCGGCGGCTGGTCGACATTGCCGATGACGACCAGCGAATCGTATTTTCGCGCGTCGAGCCTGAGTACGGGAAGGTTCAGCGCAGCCACGTCGCCTTCGCGCATCGTCAGGGCTTTCTGAACGCCGTCCTCATTGGCATAGACGTTGAGGTTTATGGCCTCGGATTCCGCATAGACGACATTGTTGTGGAAGTCGCGGGCTGGCAGGCGTGTGAGGCTGTCGAAGGTCACTTCAACCGTCGGCTTGGCTATGGCGTCCGTCACCACCAGGTTGCGCCGCGGCACCGTCCAGAAGATGAGATCATCGCCGGTGGCCTGCGTGCCGGCATCGGAGCCGTCTATGGCCGAGCATTTCGAATTTGGAACCGGCGTCGTCACCGGCAGAGGTGCCGAAAACGAGCTGCGTACCTGGGCGTCGATGTAATTGCCGACGTTGAAAACGTCTTCGAGGATGTTGCCGCCCTCGAAGCTCGCCGGGCCGGGTTGCGAGCGGATGATGACCTGGCTGGAATCGGTCTGCCAGCCGCTGCAGAAGACGTTGACGTCTATGGGAATGCCGATGTGGCGGTCGGAGGTCACCGGGATCGAGACTTTGATGGTCAGGATGTAAGGAACTTTGACAAACCACCTGTTCGGCTGGTTCAGCATCTGCGTCGCAAAGCGCGACGGCCGCCATTGCTTCAGCGATTCGATCGATGCGCGTGACGATCGTCCCTGGGCGGCCAGCTGTGCGTTGGTGGCGTCGACCTTGGCTTGCGCCAGGTTGCGGACGGTGTTGGTGATCAGGAACACGCCGAGTTCGGCTTTGCAGGGCCTGTTCGATTGTGTGGCGTTGCATGGGGCAAGTGCCGCACTGGGAACCGGCGGCCCCGAAGGCGGCGGCTGGGCCGCCGCGGTGGTCGCCATCAGGCAGATGAACAGCATCGTGCAGGTTTTCAACATGGTATCCTCGCTCTGTCGTTGGAAACCACCCTCCGGCTAGACAGCAGCATTTCTTCGATGGCGGTTCATCGCCCGCACGGGGGATGAACCGCGAAACATCGGGCAGGCCCAGCGACGTTGAGCCGCCGCCGTCCTTTCGGATTGGGTGTCTACTGCTTCACGACGCCTTTGGTTGTCGCCATCGGCGCGACGACCTTGGGCTTGGGGGTTTTCGGGCCGGGGTCGACTACCAATGCGGCCGTGCAGGAACATTTGCCCGAACCGCAGTTCAGGTCGCCCTTGCACATTTTGGAATGCCGCATATCGGTGCAGTCGGCGGTCCCGGAGCAGGAGCAACTGCCTTGCCCAATCGTTCCGGACTGACATTTGAAGCTCCATGCCGGATCGGCGGCAAGGCCGGCCACAGCGAGCGATACGGCAAAAAGCGTCGTCGAGATGAGCTTGCGCATGAATACCTCCCGGTTCTATCGAGCGATGGAACCACGAAGCAGCAACGCCTTCATCTCCCGCGCGGGGGACGAACTCGCATACCGGTGACGATCGTCAATGCTGTCCCTTCAGCACGACGAGATAGCCGCGTTCGACGCGAAGCCGGAACGCGATTTGCCCTGCAGTGCCGGGATCCTTGGAAACCTTGTCGATGACATAGCCGCTGGGATGCGAGCCAAGCCATTCTTCCGGTTTGTCGGTGCTTTCGAACGGCTTTTGCAACCGGGCCAGGAAGCCGACTTCGCCCTGATAGTCGAAAGCCACGGCCCAGTCCGCATCCTTTCGCTCGTCGATGAAGTTGGCGAGCGGCGTCAGATCATAGCGTTTGAACGCGGTCGCCGATGCCACCGCGTGGCCGATGCCGAAAATGACAAGCATGACGATGGCCGAGCTCTTCAGCCTGGCGAGCGGGATCTCCGCCATGAAATAGCCGAACAGGATGACCACGAACGGCAACATCGGCACGACATAATGAGGCTGCTTGCCGGATATCGCGCTGAACACCAGAAACACGGCAACGAACGAGAATGACAGCAGGCGCAAGGCGCGCAGATCCGGCGACTTCGCGTCGATCAGGCTGCGTATCCGCGTGGGCAGCTTCAACCGCCACACCTCGGGTATGAAGATCCACGGTATGAACATGACGGGCAGCAGCAGCAGATAGAAATAGAACGGCCGGCCGTGCGAATTGCGCAAATTGCCGGTGACGCGCCCCGCCGACTGGTTCCAGACGAGATCATAAACGAAATTGCCTTTTGTCAGGATGGTCGCCGGCACCAGCCAGATCGCCACCGGAATTAGTGCGGCGAGCAGGGCCAGGCCCACTCCAGCGAGGAAGTTCGGTGTCGTCAGTCCCACCCGCCCGTCGCGCCAGAACGGGTAGAACAGGATGGGCGCGCCCATATGGATCAGCACCACCGGGCCTTTCGTCAGCACGCCCATGCCGATGAACAGCCCGGCCAGAACGGCCTGCCAGCGGTTGCCGCTGCGGGCAAAGGCAATCAACGACAACAGCGCGGCGAGCACGAAGACCGTCAGCAACAGGTCGAACAGGATCAGCGTCGAATAGATGACGAACACGCTGCTTCCGGCAACCAGCCAGGGGATGCGCCGCGCGATGTCGTCGCGGCCCGGAAACAGGGTCTTTGCCAACGCCGTCGTCAGCCAGATGACGAGCGAGGAGGCGGCGAAGATGACCAGCATCGCCGCCGGCCGGCTGGCGCCGAAAATATTCCAGACAAGGTCGATAAGCCAAAACAGCAGTGGCGGCTTCTGCAGATAGGGCGCGAAATTCATCGTCGGGACGAAGATCTGTCCGCTCAGATACATTTCCCAGGTGACGCTGAGATATCGCGTTTCGTCGACGGGCAGCAGTGGCCGGAAAGCGACCGCGATTACGATCAGCCCAAGCAGAAAGAGGTAGGGGAGCAGCCGCTCGGTAGATGTCGGTGTCAAAGATCGAGATCCGCGCCAGAAACCATTTTCATTCCAGCCGAGCATAGTGCCGCGTTTCTGGACCGCGAACGACCGCACCATGATTTTGGCCGAATTGCAACGATGCCGGTTTCGTTTCGCAGATTTTGCGGACGATGGTCTCAAGGGCTTGAAAAACTTGCCGGCCGAGTCTTTTGGACCGCTGCCGGTTCCGGGGAACCTGAGCAAAATCAACTGGAGCGCAACGGCGGTGACAATTCGCGCATCAACAGTTCGAGCTCGCGCTGATCGCCTGTACCGGTCTTGTCGAAGATCGTCGCCAGCTGCGACTTGACGGTGCCGTCCGAGACGCCGCCGGCCGCGGCGATTTCCTTTCGCGTCAGGCCGGCGGCAACGTGACCGGCGACGCGCCTTTCTGCCGCGGTCAATCCGAACAGCGCCGCAATGGCGTCCAGCGCCGGGGTCGGTGTCGAACCGGCCGCGGCGATGAAGATCGCTGCGGCGGCGCGTTGCGAGATGCGCGCCGAGATTTCACGCCGCGCCAGCGGCATGACATGGGCCACCGCCGGAACGACCGTCCTGGCCAGGGGAATGTTGATGCCGCAAGGTCCGAGCGCGAATTCGTCGCGCGTGCCGAGCTGGACGGCACGGCCGATCGCGGCGTTGGCGTTGGCATAGGTGAACGAAAGCTGTCCGCGCACGCAAGCGACCGAGATGTTTTCGGCGAGCAGCGCTTCGGCTGACGGGTTGGCGAAGATGATGGTCATGTCTTCTGCGACGATCAGCACCGGATGGTCGAGGCTTTCGATGATGGAGCGGAAGATTTCGGCCTTGCGCCGCTCGGCCTCGAACAGGTCGCCGATGGTCACCGCGCGCCGCACATGCGGTGCCAACAGGCAGACAAGCTCGATATCCTCGCGGGAAATCTGGCGCCTGTCCTTGTCGGTAACCACCATCAACGTGCCGATCCGGGTCGGCCGCTTCATCAACGCCACCCAGAAGAAATCGTCCAGGCGGTTGGGTTGCACCCATTCGCGCACGATGCGGCTTTCGAGCCATCTCTGTCGCGTATCCGGGCCTTGCAGGGCGTAGATCGAATCGACGGTGAACGGCACGTCGATCTCCATCTTGGGAACCGCCGCATAGAACGGCACTTGCGAGCCGTAGTCATGCTTCAACGGCTCAAGAACTGCGGGATCGCCGCAAGACACCGAAAACCGCGCGGAGCTGCTGATCGTGTCGATGACGGCGAGCATGGCAAGCTGGCCTTCCGCCAGGTTGCAGATGGCCTCGAGTGTCGCCTGCCAGCGGTCGACGTCGGCAATCGAATCGTAGATCGCCTCAACGACCTGCGGCAACGCGCGACCGGCCGTGCCCGCCAGCGATGACATGAGCCCCTCTCATTTGCCGTCCTTGAGGCAACGAAGCTTCAACTCCTAGAATAACGCTGCGTAAGGTTGCCAACAACCCATTTCATCTGCTTCGCTCGGTCGCGAGGATCGCATGAACGTATCGCTTCGCCGCCAGCCATTTGCTCGCCGGTTGCGGCAAGACCCTTGCCTTCGCAATGCCGTGACGCCATAAGCAGGAAAAGGCGCCGCCGCAGCCGCCGCGAGGACTTGCTACAAGGACTTGCCACGAGGATTTGAATGAAAACTTTCCTTCTGCAGTTTTTCACCTGGTGGAACAGCCAGACATTGGGAACGCGCTTCCACACATGGCGGCATGGCAAGAAGGTCGGGCAGGACGAGGTCGGCAACGTCTACTACGAGGGCGGCGTCGATTCGGAAGGCCGCACCCGTCGCTGGGTCATCTACCGCGACTATTCGGAAGCCTCGGCGATTCCGCCCGGCTGGCATGGCTGGATCCATCATCGTGTCGACGTTGCGCCGCCAAGCGAAGACTACAAGCCACGCGACTGGCAAAAGCCGCATGTGCCGAACCTCACCGGCAGCCCCGCGGCCTATCGCCCGAAAGGCTCGGTGCTGACCAACCAGCATCGTCCGCAAGTGACGGGCGACTACGACGCCTGGACGCCTGGTTCGTGATCGATCGCCGTGACACGCGCGCGGTCCCCACGGGGGCGTCCCCACGGGGGCGGTCCTTTGTCGCCACAATTGCTGTTTAGCTGTTTGCTGATCCGACAGCAGCAACTAGCCTTGGCGTTAAGAGAATCACCCGGGCGCAAACCACCGGACCTTGCATGAGCATGTTCAGCCGAATTTTGACGGGCGGATTAACCGCGGTCGTTCTCGCTTCTATGGTGGCGCTTGCTACTGCGCAGGAATTGGCGCCGCCTGCGCCGGACGCGTCGGTGGCGCCTGCAGCACCCGCAGTATCCGAGCGCATCACCAATCCCGTCGCTGAATTCGCCGGCATCGACAAGATCACCGGCCGTATCATCACCTTCGATGTCTACATCGACGAGACGGTGCAGTTCGGCGCTTTGCAGGTGACGCCGCGCATCTGCTATTCGCGGCCCGAAAACGAAGAGCCGAAGACGGATTCGTTCGTCGAGGTCGACGAGATCACGCTCGACCGGAAAATACGCCGTATCTTCACCGGCTGGATGTTTGCCGAAAGCCCCGGGATCAACGCCGTCGAGCATGCCGTCTATGATATCTGGCTGAAGGGCTGCAAGCAGAAGTCCGACGTGCCAGCACCCGCCGCCCCCAAAACCAACTAGAATGTGTCAGCGCGCGGCGGATACCGCGTCTCGCGGAACCGCCGTGTTGCCCGAGCGTTGGTGCCTCTCTACGGAGGAGGTTGCCATGATGATGGCCAACAAGAACGAACTTCTCGACATCGAAAGGGGATTCTGGAGCGGCGGCGCCGACTATTTCAAGGCCAATGCCGATACCGAATGCCTGGTGGCCTTCCCGCAGATGGCGCGGGTGATGAGCAATACCGATCTGGCCGCAACTGCCACGGACCCGAACCGCTGGCGCGATCTCGACATCGACCTCAAGGGCATCATCGAGCCGGGCAGCGACATCGTCGTGCTGACCTACGAGGCGCGTGCGACGCGGCAAGATGGCGAAGCCTATGCGGCGCTGGTCAGCACCGGCTATGTCCACCGCGTCAATGGCTGGAAGATGATGTTCCACGCACAGACGCCGCTGGTGACGGCAGCAAAAGGCTGACCGGCCGCAAGAGCAATTCCAGGAAAGTGTGAACGGCTTTCCGTCCGGAATTGCGTTTCTGTGAAACGATGAACCATACCAGTTTATGGAAAAAACACGGCCTCGCCCTTCAGCGCCTCGGCCAGCATCTTCTCGTACTTGCCGCGCGGCACGTCGATTGCACCGAAGCGTTTGAGATGCTCGGTGGTGAACTGCGTATCGAGCAGTGCAAAGCCACGCGCCTTCAGGCGTTCGACGAGGTGAACCAGGCAGGCCTTTGACGCGTCGGTCTCCCTGGCGAACATGCTCTCGCCGAAGAACACGCGGCCGAGCGATACGCCGTAGAGCCCCCCGACCAATCGGTCGTTGTGCCAGGCCTCGACCGAATGGCAATGGCCCATCCGATGCAGCTCGATATAGGCTTCGCGGATCGGCGCGTTGATCCAGGTCGACCGACGTTCCTCGCGCCTTTCGGCGCAGGCCTCGATCGTCGCCTCGAAGTCGAAATCGATGCGGAACTCGAACAGGTTCTTGCGGATCGTCTTTCTCAGGCTTTTCGGTATGTGGAACCCGTCGAGCGGAATGATGCCGCGCGTCTCCGGCCGCACCCAGAATACTTCGGGGTCATTGGCGCTTTCGGCCATCGGGAAGACGCCGGAGGCATAGGCTTTGAGCAAAAGGTCGGTCGGGATGCGATAACCGGGTGCGTAGGGACGGGTCATCACTTCGCCCCTGTGTCACTCGCCTTCGGCCAGGTATTTTTCCAGCCAGTGGATATCGTAGTCGCCATTGGCGATGCCGGCGTTGCCAACGAGGTCGCGAAACAGTGGCAGCGTCGTCTTGATGCCGTCGACGACGAATTCGTCGAGCGCGCGCCGCAGCCGCATCATGCATTCGACGCGGTTGCGGCCATGCACGATCAGCTTGCCGATCAGGCTGTCGTAGTAGGGCGGGATCTTGTAGCCGGAATAGACGCCGGAATCGACACGGATGCCGAGGCCGCCCGGCGTGTGGAAATGGGTGATGGTGCCCGGCGAGGGGGTGAAGGTGCGCGGATCCTCGGCATTGATGCGGCATTCGATGGCATGGCCGTGGAAGCGGATGTCCTCCTGGCGCACCGAAAGTCCGCCGCCCGAGGCGACGCGGATCTGCTCGTGCACGAGGTCGATGCCGGTAATCGCCTCGGTCACCGGATGTTCGACCTGCAGGCGCGTGTTCATCTCGATGAAATAGAACTCGCCGTCCTCATAGAGGAATTCGATGGTGCCGGCGCCGGAATAGCCGAGATCGGCGATCGCCCTGGCGCAGACGCCGCCAATATGCGCGCGCTCCTCGGCATTGAGCGCCGGCGAGGGCGCTTCTTCCCAGACCTTCTGGTGGCGGCGCTGCAGCGAGCAGTCGCGCTCGCCGAAATGCACGCCGCGCCCGGCGCCGTCGCCGAACACCTGCACTTCGATATGGCGCGGCTTCTGCAGATATTTCTCGATATAGACTGCGTCGTCGCCGAAGGCCGCACCCGCCTCCGAGCGTGCCGTCTGCAGCGCCACCTCGAGATCGGCCTCGCTACGCGCCACTTTCATGCCGCGCCCGCCGCCGCCGGCCGACGCCTTGATGATTACGGGGTAGCCGATCGCGGCGGCAATGCGCTTGGCTTCCTTGTCCTCGGTGACCGCGCCGTCGGAGCCGGGCACCACGGGAATGCCGAGGCGTTTTGCGGTACGCTTGGCCTCGATCTTGTCACCCATGATGCGGATATGGTCGCCGGTCGGGCCGATGAAGGTGATGTTGTGCGCGGCGAGGATGTCGGCGAACTTGGCGTTCTCCGACAGAAAACCGTAGCCGGGATGCACCGCGTCGGCGCCGGTGATCTCGCAGGCGGCGACGATCTGGTGGATGTTGAGATAGCTGTCGCGCGACGGCGGCGGGCCGATGCAGACGCTCTCGTCGGCGAGACGCACATGCATGGCGTCGGCGTCGGCGGTCGAATGCACCACCACCGTCTGGATGCCGAGCTCCTTGCAGGCGCGCAGCACCCTGAGGGCGATTTCGCCGCGATTGGCGATGAGGATTTTCTGGAACATCTTTCGCCTGTTCCCGGCTCTACTCGATCACGACGAGCGGCATACCATATTCGACCGGCTGCGCATCTTCAAACAGGATCGCCGTCACCGTGCCGGCGCGCGGCGAGGGGATCTGGTTCATCGTCTTCATTGCTTCGATGATCAGCAGCGTCTGGCCTTCCTTGACCTTCTGGCCGATTTCGATGAACGGCCTGGCGTCGGGCGACGGTGCCAGATAGGCGGTGCCGACCATCGGCGAGGCAACGGCGTTCTTCGACACGTCGGGCGTCGCCGGCGCGGCCGCTGCCGCAGGCTGCGCGGCTGCCGGGGCATAGGCCGGCTGAGCTGTGGCGACGGCATGGACGGCCGGGGCCTGCCGCGAGACGCGCACCTTCAGATCGCCCAGCTCGACCTCGATCTCGGTCAGGTTGGTGTCGTTCAGTATGCCCGCCAGATCGCGGATCAGCTGCTGGTCAACACCGTTCTTCTTTATCGACATTTTCGAGCCTTCTGTTTGTTGGCCGGTCATAGGCGTGCAGCCAGCGCCTGCAGCGCCAGCGTGTAGCCGAGCGGCCCGAACCCGCAGATCATGCCGACGGCGACCGGCGCGACCATGGAGACGTGGCGGAATGGTTCTCGCGCGTGGATGTTGGAGAGATGCACCTCAGCGACCGGCAGCGGCGCGACAGCGCGGATGGCATCGTGAATGGCGATCGAGGTATGGCCGTAGGCGCCCGGATTGATGACGATCGCGGCGGCCTTGTCGGCGGCCTCCTGGATCCAGTCGACGAGGTCGCCCTCATGGTTCGACTGGCGGAAATCGATCTCCAGCCCAAGTGCGGCACCTGCCTGCTTGCAGTCGTCGGCGATCGCGGCAAGCGTCTTGCCGCCATAGATGCCTGCCTCGCGCTTGCCGAGCGCGTTGAGATTGGGGCCGTTCAGGACGAAAACCGTTTTCAAAATATGCCGACCTTTCCCGGCGCGGCTAAGCCGGCGCGCCGGACCCTCTATAATGGGCATAGACGCTGGCGAAAAGAGCGCAAGTGCGTTCTTTCGCCGTCCACAACAGCCGGAAAACGGCCCGTGCCGGAAACCCGCAGCCTAATCGAAACCCGAATGCTGATCAGAGCGCGGCCTTCGCCGCCTCGATCTTTTCGGCCAGCACTTCCTGGCCAAGCGCGCCGAACACCACCTCGTTGCCGACGACATAGGACGGCGTTCCGGTGATGGCGAGCTTGGTGGCGAGGTCATAGGTCTTGGAGAAGGCCTCGGTGATGCTCGGGTCCTTCATCTTTTCGCGCAGCGCCGCCTCGTCGGCGCCGAGCGACAGCGCCACCTTGATTGCCGCCGCCTCGGTGGCGCGCCCCTGGCCGCCGAGCAGCGCATTGTGGAATTCGCCGTATTTCTCCGGCTTCATCAAATGGAAGGCCATCGAGACGACGCTCGCCTTCTGCGAATCCGGGCCGAGGATCGGGAACTCCTTGAGTACGAAGCGCAGGTCCGGATCGGCCTTGGTCAGCGCGCGCATGTCGTCGATGGCGCGTTTGCAGTAGCCGCAATTATAATCATAGAATTCGACGATGGTGACCTTGCCGTTCGGATTGCCGACAACACCGTCGAATGAGGAATTGAAGATCTGGTCCTTGGCGTCTTTGATGACGCCGAGACTGGCGACGCGCTGTTCTTCCTTCTGCTTGGCCTCGAGTGCCTGCTGGGCCTCCAGAAGCACTTCCGGGTTCTTCAGCAGATAGTCGCGGACGATGCCTTCGACTTCGGCACGGTCGAGCTTGGTACCCGAGGACGCCGTCTGGGCAAGCTGCGCCGTGCCGGCCTTCGCCGTCTGCGGATTGCCGGCGACGAAGCCGAACGCCAGCATGGCGAGAGCCGCTGCCACTCCGGTAGTGCCCAGCAGAATTGCCTTGGTCATGATCCTCGATCCTCTTGCCTGTGTTTGGGTCCGCCCGGTTTGGCTGTGTCGCAGCCTGCGTCGGAAAGGTTCACTTCTTCTTACCTGATGGTGCGTAGTTTATAATGTCCTGCGCGCGAAGCCAGCCCGGCTCGCCCCGCTTCATGCTCTGCTGCGCCCGCATGGCGAATATCTTCGCATTCTTGTAGTCGCCGGAATAGAAATGCCCTTCGGCGGTTGCAAGCTCGGCGGCCGGGATGTTGCCGAGTTCCCCGTAGGCCTGTGCCAGATAGCGGTATCCGGCGGCGTTTTCGCGATCCCGTCCGAGGCCGGTGTTGATCTGCGCCACCGCCTTCTTCAGCGAATCCTGCGTGCCGATCGCCATCAGCGCCTGGCCGTAAGAGACCGGCAGCAGCCCCGATCGCGCCGGATCGAGGCTGACCGACTTGGCATAGGCGTCCGCCGCATCCTTCGGCCGGTTCGCCTTCATCAGGATGTCGCCGCGTAATTCCTGGAAATAGGGATTTTTCGGCTGTTCCTTGATCAACGCGTTGGTCTTGGTGAGCGCCGACGCCAGATTGCCGAAAAGATAGGTCATCTGCGCGTCGCCATAGCGTGAGGCAAGGCTGCCGGGGTTCTTGCGCATCAATCGCGACGCCGCCGCCTGGCCCTGCATGTAGGCGGCGATCTTGATGCGCATCATGTCGTGGCGCTGCTGCAGTGCCGGCGGGTCGACCTTGTCGACGTAAGGGCTCTGCTTCACCAGCACTTCGAGATTGGCGATACGCTCCTGCGGCATCGGATGGCTGATCCTGTAGGGATCGACTTGCGCGCCCGAGAGCGACAATGCGTTCTGGAAGCGGCCAAACGTCTTCAGCATGCCCATGCCGGACTGGCCGGTTGCATTGAGATAGGTGATCGCCGAACGGTCGGCGGTCATCTCTTCGGTGCGCTGATAAGCGAGGATACTGCGTTGCGCCATCTCGCCGCCGCCGGCCATCACGCCCATGCCGGCGCCGGCGAGACCGCGGCTGTTGCTGGTGGCGCCGGCCACCATGGCGCCGGCGCCAAGCAGCGTCGCCAGGATCGCCATCGTCTTGGCGCGCTCGAGCTGTTCTCGCAATTTCTGCTGGTGTCCGCCGGCGATATGGCCGGCCTCGTGGGCAATGACGCCAATGATCTCGTTGGGCGTTTCGGCCGTCATCAGCGCGCCGGTGTTGATGAACAGGCGGCGGCCGGCAACAAAGGCGTTGAAGCTCTGGTCGTTGACCAGCACGATGTTGATGGCGTCGCCCGACAAGCCCGCCGCCTTGAAGATCGGCCGCGCGTAATCGCGCACCAGCGCCTCGATCTCGGCATCGCGCACAACCGGCACATTCTGCGCAAAGGCATTGACCGAGCCGGCCATGGCGACCACCGCGGCGAGCGAAAGCGTCGCGAGGGCGCGCGCTGTCCTGGCGATCGTCGATTTGGGTCGGCTCAACATGGCAGGTCCACTGGTAGACGAGTGGGCGAAGGATGAAAAGTCGGCAGCCTAAACTTACCGAACTTGTGATCCCCACACCAATCGGGCATTTGTGCGGCGCGGCCAGCATGGCCGGCACGTGCGGACAAGTGTGGTGGATTGAAAAATGGTTGTTTCGCTTTCGCGCCGCGGCGCGGTCGAACCGTTCCATGCCATGGACATCCTGGCCGAGGCGAATCGGCTGAAAGCCAAGGGCCTGCCGGTCGTTTCTATGGCCGTCGGCCAGCCTTCCGATCCGGCGCCGGCCGGGGTTCGCGAAGCGGCGGCCAATGCCTTGAAAGCAGGCCGCATCGGCTATACCGACGCGCTGGGCATCGCCGGTCTGCGCAAGGCGATCGCGGCGCATTATGGCGAGCACTACGGGCTTGACGTTTCGCCCGAGCGGATAGCCGTCACCACCGGATCGTCGGCTGCCTTCAACCTCGCTTTCCTGGCAATGTTCGATCCAGGCGACCGCGTCGCCATCGCTGCGCCCGGATATCCTGCCTATCGCAACATCATGGCCGCGCTCGGCATCGACATCGCCGAGATCGAGTTGGACGGCGCCGCCTATCTGCATGCCGAGCACCTGCAAGCCGCGCATCGCGAAAAACCGCTGAAGGGCGTGCTGTTCGCCAGCCCGGCCAACCCGACCGGCGCGGTCATCCCCGCCGGCGATCTCGAGGCGCTGGTCGAGACGGCGCAAGAGCTCGGCATCGCCGTCATCTCGGACGAAATCTACCACCGGCTGGCCTATGCGGCGCCCGACACGACGGCGCTTTCTTTCGGCGCGGATGTGACGGTGATCAATTCCTTCTCGAAATATTATTGCATGACCGGCTGGCGCATCGGCTGGATGGTGCTGCCGCAGGAACTGGTGCGGCCAGTCGAGCGCATCGCCCAGAGCCTCTACATCTCGCCGCCCGAACTGTCCCAGATTGCCGCGATCGAGGCATTCAAGGCGACGCCAGAGCTGGAAGCGGTGAAGGCGCGCTATGCCTGGAACCGCGAGCTCCTGATGCAACGCCTGCCGGAGCTCGGCTTTGCTTTGGCCGCGCCCATGGACGGCGCGTTCTACGCCTTCTGCGACGTCACCAGGCACACCAATGACAGCATGGCGTTTGCGCGCCGGATGCTTGCCGAGGCGCATGTGGCTGCGACGCCGGGCCGCGATTTCGACCCGCTGCAAGGCCATCGCACGATGCGCTTTTCCTATGCCGGCAGCCACGACGACATGGTCGAGGCGATGGCGCGTATCGAACGCTGGCTGAAGTAGCGGGGGCGACGATGCCGGAGCTTGAACAGGCGCCCCAACTCGAACATGCGTTGCGCGAGGTCGCTGCCGAAATGGCGGAGCGTACCGATCGCGGCGACGTCGCCAGCTATATCCCCCAGCTCGGCAAGATCGATCCGAAAAAATTCGGCATTGCCGCGGTGACCAATGACGGCCGCATGCTGACCGCAGGCGATGCCGACGAGGCGTTTTCGATCCAGAGCATCTCAAAGGTGTTCACGCTGACGCTGGCGCTCGGCAATGTCGGCGACGCGCTGTGGCAGCGGGTTGGGCGCGAACCTTCGGGCAATCCGTTCAACTCGATCGTCCAGCTCGAGCACGAGAACGGCATTCCGCGCAATCCATTCATCAATGCCGGCGCCATCGTGGTCTCGGACATCCTGCTTGCCGGCCATCAGCCGCGCGAGGCGATCGGCGAGATCCTGCGCTTCATCCAGTTCCTGGCCGATGACGACACCATCATCATCGACCGCGAGGTCGCGGCGTCCGAACGCGCCACCGGCTTTCGCAATTTCGCGCTTGCCAATTACATGAAATCGTTCGGTAATCTCAATCACGCGCCGGAACTGGCGCTGGGCGTCTATTTCCACCATTGCGCTATCGCCATGAGCTGCCGGCAACTGGCCCTGGCCGGCCGCTTCCTTGCCAATGGCGGCAACAACCCGGCGACCGGGCATTCCGTCGTCTCGGCAGAGCGCGCCCGCCGCATCGGCGCGATGATGCTGACCTGCGGCCACTATGACGGCTCCGGCGACTTCGCTTTCCGCGTCGGCATTCCCGGCAAGAGCGGCGTTGGCGGCGGCATATTGGGGATCGTGCCGGGCGTCGCCTCGCTTGCCGTCTGGTCCCCTGGCCTTAATGCCAACGGCAATTCCAGGCTGGGCTCGATCGCGTTGGAAAAACTGGCGAAGACGATGAACTGGTCGATCTTCGCGCCATAAGCATTTTGCAGCCAAATGGAACCATTTGGCGTCCGCACAAATGCGGCAAAACAAACAGTGAGCGGAATGCCCCATTCAATTTGAATACATTCCGCTCTGGTGCCTGTCGCCTGAATTGGGGCAAAAAAATCCCGCGCAGCCGATCGGCAGCGCGGGATTTTTTTTTAATCAGAAAGTCTGGCTAATGCACGGAAAAGCTTAGAAAAAGCCCTTCCGTTGCCACCAGCCGGCACGCTTCGGCTTGTCCTCGGTCTTTGCCTCGTCGGTCTTTGCCTCGTCCGGGACGATCGAGGAGACGACCGGCACGACCGGAGCATCCACCGGTGCGGGTTTGCGCCGCGACGGCCGGACCTTCGGCGTTTCCTTGGCAGCCGCCGCTTCGGTCTCCTGCGGAACCGGCGTGGGGGTCTCGCCGGAAGCCACTGAGGCGGCCTCGGCGGCCGATGTTTCGGCGCCCGCAATCTCGGCAACTGCATCCGCCGCAACCTTCTTCGGCTTGGCGGTACGGCGCGGCTTCTTCGGCTTTTCGGCGCTCGGCATGTCGTCGTTCGCCGGAGCGAGCACCGCAAGCTCTTCGGCCGGCGGCGCACCTTCCGGCTCGCCGGTTACGGGCTCTGCTTCCGACACGGCACCTTCCGTCATGGCGGCTGGCTCGCCGGGGGCAGCCTCCAAGCCGTCCTCGCCGTCCTCACGGCGATTGCGCTTGCCGCCGCGCTTGCCGCGCCGGCGCTTCTTGCCGTGACCGTCGTCCGCCGCTTCCGCCGTTTCGGCAACACCGGCCGGCGTTTCACGTTCCGCTTCGGCGCCTTGATCGCCGGCGGCTACGAAGGCATCGTCTATCGGCTCCGAAACGGAAGCACCTTCCACAGCAGCGCCATGCTCGCGATCGCCATGTTCACGTTCCCCGTGTTCACGATCCCCGTGTTCACGATCCTTGCCGCCGCGCCGTCTGCGGCGCTTGCGGCGCTTGCGATCGCGGCCTTCGCCGTCCTCGCCGGACCTTGGCTGCTGCGGCTGCTGGGCAATGCGTGGCTGCTCGGCCTGCACCGGTGCCTCGTCTTCCTCTTCGATGACGATCTCGTCCTCGGGTTCTTCCGGCTCGACATAGGCCGGGAACGTGCGCGCCTCGACAAAGCCTTCCGGCTTTTCGGCCAGCGCGCCGCGGAAGATGGCATAGTGTTGTGCACCGACCGCGTCATCGGCTTCGATGGTGATGGTCACGCCGAAGCGGTGCTCGAATTCCACCAGCGTGCCGCGCTTGTGATTGAGCACATAGAGCGCGGTCGCCGCCGGCGTCCGCACCGTGATGTGGCTGCGCGAATCCTTGAGCAGGAATTCCTCGATTGCCCGCACCACCATCAGCGCGACCGACGAATCGGAGCGCACATGGCCGGTGCCGCCGCAATGCGGGCAAGGCTTCATGGTCGATTCCAGCACGCTGGCACGGATGCGCTGGCGTGACATCTCCATCAGGCCGAAATGCGAGATGCGGCCGACCTGGATGCGGGCACGATCGTTCTTGAGGTGATCCTTCAGCCGCTTCTCGACGGAGCGGTTGTTGCGGTTCTCCTCCATATCGATGAAGTCGATGACGATGAGGCCGGCGAGATCGCGCAGCCTCAATTGCCGGGCGACTTCCTCGGCGGCTTCCAGATTGGTGTGAAGTGCGGTGTCCTCGATCGAGTGCTCCTTGGTGGAACGGCCCGAATTGACGTCGATGGCGACCAGCGCTTCCGTCTGGTTGATGATGATGTAGCCGCCGCTCTTCAGCGTCACCTGCGGCTGCAGCATGCGGTCGAGCTGCGCTTCGATGCCGTTGCGCACAAAGATTGGCGTCGTGTCGCGGAACGGCTGAACCACCTTGGCGTGGCTCGGCATCAGCATGCGCATGAAGTCCTTGGCCTCACGGTAGCCTTCTTCGCCGGAAACCAGGATCTCGTCGATATCCTTGTTGTAGAGGTCGCGCACCGAGCGCTTGATCAGGCTGCCTTCCTCATAGACCAGGGCAGGGGCCGTCGATTGCAGCGTCAGATTGCGAACATTTTCCCAAAGTCGCATCAAATATTCGTAGTCGCGCTTGATCTCTGCCTTGGTGCGGCTTTCGCCGGCCGTACGCAGTATGACACCCATGCCTTGCGGCACTTCGAGATCGGCGACCACTTCCTTCAGCCGCTTGCGGTCCTGCGCATTGGTGATCTTGCGCGAAATCCCGCCGCCGCGCGCCGTGTTCGGCATCAGCACCGAATAGCGGCCGGCCAGTGACAGGTAGGTGGTCAGCGCCGCACCCTTGTTGCCGCGCTCTTCCTTGACGACCTGCACCAGCAGGATCTGCCGGCGCTTGATCACTTCCTGGATCTTGTACTGGCGGCGCACCGGCTTGCGGCGGTTGCGTACTTCTTCGAGCGCGTCTTCGGCGCCGACCGATTCGACCTCGTGATCGTCCGGATGCGAGGATTGCACCTCTTCCAGCATGCCGCGGTCATTGTCTTCGGAGGTTGCTTCGCCGCTTGTCTCGGCCCCGCTTGTCTCGGGCCCGCTTAGCTCGACTTGCGGGACGGCTTCCGAGATTACGTCGGCATCGACGCTGGCAGCGATGGAACTCGATCCGCCTTCGGAAGGCTCGGTCTCGCCGCTATCGGCGACTTCATCGCTCTGCCCGGCGGCACCCTCGCTCTGTCCGGCAATGTCGGACGTGGTATTGTCGGCAACGGCATCCAGCTTTTCTGCGACGGCATCTTCGCCGTTCTCGCCATTCTCACCGTCGGCCGCGCCTGCCTCGCGCCTGTGCTCGCCGCGGTCGCGGCTCTTGCCGCCGCGCCGGCGTCCGCGCTTGCCACGGTCGCGGCTCTGGCGGTCCTCGCCTTCGGCGGCTTCCTCGTCCTCTTCGTCCTGGGCTTCCTGTGCTTCCGCACGCAGCAGCGCCTGACGGTCGGCGACCGGAATCTGGTAGTAGTCGGGATGTATTTCACTGAAGGCGAGGAAACCGTGACGGTTGCCGCCATATTCGACAAAGGCTGCCTGAAGGGAAGGTTCGACGCGCGTTACGCGGGCGAGATAGATATTTCCTTTGAGCTGCTTCTTGTCCTGGGATTCAAAGTCGAATTCTTCAATACGGTTACCGCGAACGACGACAACGCGTGTTTCCTCCGGGTGGGAGGCGTCTATCAGCATTTTGTTGGGCATTATTTCGTTTCCTCCCGGCAGCCGTCGGCCGCAGCTTGCAGGACACTGCCCGCTGCCGTGGACCTGGAACATGGGTGCCGGACAATTGAACGTCCGCCGGCCGCTGCCTGAGCGCCATGGCGGTGCCGCCCGCAGCCGTAGTGGCGCGGTTTGTTGCGGACCTTTCCATGATTGCGCTTGAAGCCATCGTCACCAGCAGAACCTTTTGAACCAAAGCCCGGAAAAAACCGGACCAGCTTGTTTGCTCATACAGAGCCGGCACGGGACAATCCCGGCCGTTTTGCTCACGCAGGCGATTCCCCCGCCACGGGAGCACGCCTGCGAAAATCGTCGCGATCACCGATGCCTTCTTCGCCTGAAGCGAAAGGAGCCGTCTTGCGTCTGACCTGTAGCAGGAAGCTGCGGAGGAGGACGGTTCCAGGATTGCAGTGATCCACCATCGCTTTTATGATTTGGCGGGTTGGAAGGCAACCCCGATTCCCGATGCCGGCAAAAAGCCGTTCCGCAGCGGAAGCCCCGGTCCCAAGCCTTCCATGAAAAGGCTTGGTTAACCTTCTCTGGATACCAATCGTTAATCGAGTTCGCGGCCTGCCAGAACTTTGACAAGCAATAAGGCACTTCGACAAGCGATCGGGCATGACGCCAAAGGGAGCGATTGGTAGAAAGATGGGACTGGCAGGCTTCGCAGACAAGGGCCGTCATCATGGAGGCTGGTTCTTCCGCACCGCCTGCCTGCTGCCGCTGATCCTGGCTTGCCTGGTCTTTTCGCCGCTTTCGCGTGCTGCCGACGTACCGCTCGGCGCCATAAGCTACAAGATGGCCGGCGATGCCACCAAGATGCGCATCGTCATCAATTTCGACCGCGAGCCCGACATCAAATGGTTCCTGCTGCGCGGCCCCAATCGCCTGGTCATCGATCTCCCGGCCACGAGATTCGCCCTCAATGCCAAGGATATGAAGCCGCGCGGGCTTGTCCGCGCCGTGCGTTACGGCGGACTCGGCGAGGGGAAATCGCGGCTGATTCTCACCGGCAAGGGACCGTTCGCCGTCGACAATCTCGACGTGCTCAAGAACGATGACGGCAACGGCTACCGCATCGCCATCGACATGTCGGCGGCCTCGCAGCGGGAATTCGACGCAGCGCTCGCCAATCAGGCGCTGACCACCGGTTCGACGGTCTCCGCCGACAAGGCCGGCAGGGTCGGTACCGGGCCGGTCTCCAATCCGGGCCATCGTTTCACCGTCGTCATCGATCCCGGCCATGGCGGCATCGACGGCGGCGCCGAGGGCCTGAACGGGACGGTCGAGAAGAACGTGACGCTCGCCTTCGCCATGGAACTGCGCGACAAGCTCGCCGCCGGCGGCAAATACGACGTGTTCCTGACACGTGAGACCGACGTGTTCCTGCGGCTCGACGACCGCGTGCGCATTGCCCGCCAGCATGAGGCCGACCTGCTCATCTCGATCCATGCCGACACGATCAGCCTCAAGGGCATTCGCGGCGCAACGGTCTACACCGTGTCCGACAAGGCTTCCGATCCCGAGGCGCAGGCGCTTGCCGACCGTGAAAATCTTTCCGACCAGTTCGCCGGCATGGAGATCAAGGACGACAGCAAGGAAGTGACCGATATCCTGATCGACCTGATCCGCCGCGAGACGCATAATTTTTCGATGAGCTTCGCCCATACTCTCGTCGGACAGCTTTCCACCAGCGTCGGTCTGATCAACAACCCGCAGCGTTCTGCCGGCTTCAAGGTGCTGAAGGCGCCGGACGTTCCATCCGTGCTGGTCGAACTCGGCTATCTGTCGAACGCCAAGGACGAAGCGCAATTGCTCAGCGCCGATTGGCGCAACAAGGCGACCCAGAGCATAACCAACGCCGTTGCCCTGTTTGCTTCGGCCAAGAGCGGAACGGGGGCCGGAGGCTGAAATGTCCGCCGGCGCCCACAACCTGAAGCAGCGTTGCACGGCGACAACACCCTGTGCTTTTATTTCCGGCATTCGAAACCGAAATCCCGCGCTGCCGTATTTTGCCCACATGGTCGCGACATGGATTTTGCGATTACGGTTTGGGATCGTCCCGAAAGCTTGCGTGAAGGGCGGCTTCGTTTAGGAAATTCCCGAACCAAGGACTGGAGCGGGTATGATTCGTCTCATTGGCTATTTCTTCGGCATCGGCACGACGCTGGCCCTTTTGGTCGCGGCGGGCGTGGCGATCTATATCGGCCATTTGTCGAAGGACCTGCC
Organism: Mesorhizobium sp. M0145; assembly: GCF_040322355.1. Lineage (NCBI taxonomy): Bacteria > Pseudomonadati > Pseudomonadota > Alphaproteobacteria > Hyphomicrobiales > Phyllobacteriaceae > Mesorhizobium > Mesorhizobium sp. M0145. The sequence continues at coordinate 78,324 of NZ_JAMYTK010000017.1, read as the reverse complement.
CGATTACGAGGTGCTGGCCAAATACGAGCCGCCGGTGACCACCCGCATCCACGCGTCGGATGGCGCGCTGATGGCCGAATATGCGCGTGAGCGGCGGCTTTATCTGCCGATTCAGGCGATCCCGGACCGTGTCAAGGCGGCCTTCCTGTCGGCCGAGGACAAGAACTTTTACAATCACCCCGGCATCGACGTGACCGGCCTTGGCCGGGCCATTGTCGTCAACCTGCAGAATGTTGGTTCGGGAAAGCGCCAGGTCGGCGCCTCGACCATCACCCAGCAGGTGGCGAAGAACTTCCTGTTGTCTTCAGACCAGACCTACGAGCGCAAGATCAAGGAGATGATCCTCGCCTTCCGCATCGAGCAGGCCTACTCGAAGGATCGCATTCTCGAGCTCTATCTCAACGAGATTTTCTTCGGCTTCGGCGCCTATGGCGTCGCGGGTGCTGCGCTAACCTATTTCGACAAATCGGTGAACGAGCTCACGGTGGCCGAAGCCGCCTATCTCGCCTCTCTGCCGAAGGGGCCGAACAACTACCATCCCTTCAAGCATGCCGATCGCGCCTTGGAGCGCCGCAACTGGGTCATCGACCAGATGGTCGAGAACGGCTACGTCACGCATGAAGAAGGCGAGAAGGCCAAGGCCGAGCCGCTCGGCGTCACGCCGCGCCGCACCGGCAACTATCTCTTCGCCGGGGAGTATTTCACCGAGGAAGTGCGTCGCCAGATCATCGCGCGCTATGGCGAGAATGCGCTCTACGAGGGCGGCCTTTCCGTCCGCACGACGCTCGATCCGAAGATGCAGCTGATTGCCCGCAAGGCCATGCAGAACGGACTTATGAAGTTCGACACGCTGCGCGGCTACCGCGGGCCGGTCACGAGCATCGACGTTTCCGGCGACTGGGGCGTGCCGCTGGGCAACGTCAAGCGGTTGGAGGACGTGCCGGAATGGTCGCTCGCCGTCGTGCTCGACAGCTCGGCCACCGGCCTGTCCATCGGCCTGCAGCCGACGCGCCAGATCTCCGGCGAAATCGTCAAGGACCGCGTCGAAGGCACTGTCAGCAAGGAAGACATGAGCTTCGCCATGCGCCACGTGGTCGACGGCAGGACCGTCAAGGCGAAGTCGCCCGCCGACGTGTTGAAGCCGGGCGACGTGATTTTCGTGCAGAAGAACGACGGCTCGGACAACAGCTACAGCTTGCGCCAGGTTCCCGAAGTGGAAGGCGGCCTGATCGCCATGGACCCGCATACCGGACGCGTCCTGGCCATGGTCGGCGGTTTCTCCTACGCGCAATCGGAGTTCAACCGGGCGACGCAGGCCATGCGCCAGCCGGGATCGTCGTTCAAGCCGATCGTCTATTCGGCCGCCCTCGACAATGGCTATACCCCCGCCTCCGTGATCATGGACGGGCCGATCACCATCCAGAGCGGCAACACGACCTGGACGCCCAAGAACTACGACGGAACGGTGGCCGGCCCGGCGACGTTGCGCTCCGGCATCGAGAAATCGCGCAATCTGATGACGGTGCGGCTTGCCAACGACATGGGCATGAAGCTGGTCGTGGAATATGCCGAGCGTTTCGGCGTCTACGACCACCTGGCGCCGTATCTGCCGATGGCGCTGGGATCCGGCGAGACGACGGTGATGCGCATGGTGTCGGCCTATTCGATCATGGCCAATGGCGGCAAGTCGATCAAGCCGTCGCTGATCGACCGCATCCAGGATCGCTACGGCAAGACCGTCTTTAGGCAGGACGAACGCGGCTGCTCGAACTGCAATGCCGCCGAGTGGCAGGACCAGCCAGAGCCGGAGCTGGTCGACAACTCCGAGCAGGTGCTCGATCCGATGACCGCCTACCAGATCACATCGATGATGGAGGGCGTCGTGCAACGCGGTACCGGCGCCACCATCAACGAGCTTGGCCGTCACATCGCCGGCAAGACCGGAACGACCAACGACGAAAAGGATGCCTGGTTCATCGGCTATACGCCGAACCTCGTTGTCGGCCTCTATATGGGCTACGATCAGCCGAAAGGTCTTGGCAAGGGCGCGACCGGCGGCGGCCTTGCCGCGCCGATCTTCAAGGATTTCATGCGCGTGGCGCTGGATGGCACGCCCAATGTCGACTTCAAGGTTCCGGAAGGCATGAAGCTGATTGCGATCAATCGCAAGACCGGCATGCGAGCCAACGCGGGCGACGCCGGAACCATCACCGAAGCCTTCAAGCCGGGTACCGGTCCCGCCGACAGCTATTGGGTGATCGGCATGGGTGCGGACGGCTCCAACGCCACCGGCGGGGCGCTGTCGCCGCAGGCCAACCAGGCCATCCAGTCGGGCGGCGGCGGGCTCTACTGACAATCGCTACATCGGGTCGGGCCGACTTGACGATGATGGTCGAGCCGGCCCATTCCGCTTTACAGGGGCCGGTGCCGTCCCTATGTATCGCGCCATCAAGCCGCCATTTAGCAACAGGACAGAACAGCCAGCCATGCGCGCGGAAACGCAAAATATTGTCGACGAGATCAGGCAGGCGATAACCCTGCTGAGGAGGCATCTTTGACTGGGATCAAGCCATAAAGCGGCTTGAGTACCTGAATGTCCGTGCCGAGGATTCGAGCCTCTGGAACGAGCCGCTGGAAGCGCAAAAGCTGATGCGCGAGCGTCAGGGCCTCGAGGAAGGTATTGCCGCGGTCAAAGGCCTCACCCAGGCCCTGGAAGACAATATCGGCCTGATCGAGCTTGGCGAGGAAGAGGGCGACGAGGGCGTAATCGCGGAGGCCGAAGCGGCGATCCGCTCGATGCGCGGCGAGGCCAAGGCGCGCCAGATCGAAACGCTGCTGTCGGGCGAGGCTGACGCCAACGATAGCTATCTGGAAGTCCATGCTGGCGCCGGCGGCACCGAAAGCCAGGACTGGGCCTCGATGCTTCTGCGCATGTATACGCGCTGGGCCGAGCGCCGCCGCTTCAAGGTCGAAGTGCTGGAAGTACATGACGGTGAAGAAGCCGGCATCAAGTCCGCCACGCTGCTGATCAAGGGCCACAACGCCTACGGCTGGCTGAAGACCGAATCCGGCGTGCATCGTCTCGTGCGGATTTCGCCCTATGACAGCAATGCGCGCCGCCACACCTCCTTCGCCAGCGTCTGGGTCTATCCCGTCATCGACGATACGATCGACATCGACGTTTCCGAATCCGACGTCCGTATCGACACGTATCGGTCGTCGGGATCGGGCGGCCAGCACGTCAACACCACCGATTCGGCCGTGCGCATAACCCATCTCGCCACCGGCATCGCGGTTGCCTGCCAGGCCGAGCGCTCCCAGCACAAGAACAAGGCCAAGGCCTGGGAAATGCTGCGCTCGCGGCTTTACGAGGAAGAGCTGAAGAAGCGCGAAGCGGTGGCGGACGCCACGGAAGCGTCGAAGAGCGATATCGGCTGGGGCCACCAGATACGGTCCTACGTGCTGCAGCCCTATCAGTTGGTGAAAGATCTGCGCACCGGTGTCGAGAGCACCAGCCCGTCGAGCGTGCTCGACGGCGACCTCGATGATTTCATGGAAGCCTCGCTGTCGCAGCGGATCGAGGGTGGCGCCGGCGAAACGGTGGCCGATATCGACTGAGGCCGCCGGGCACCAATCCGGCAGGAATGTGGGTTCATCACGCGAGAGTTACGGCCATCGTGCGAGAGTGACGAGCTCTCAATTTGCACCTACCTGTCGTTCTACAACTTTGTTTTTCGTAGAGTTTTTCAAAATCGATTTCCGCTTTTGACGCGGATGCCTCGGGCCTGCCGGTGCCAAGCCTGGAACCAGCGCGAGCCAAATCCCGTTATTGGCGATCCCTCTGCCGGGGGTCGACGAGGTTCGTCAACCAGGGCGGCAGGTTGGTTCCGGCTGCAGAGGTCGGCGTTCGATTGCGACAGCAATTCCTTGCGCCAACCAAGGAATCAGCCCAGCATTCATGCGCTGGGGAGGAAAAAAGCATTTATGGCCGGACGCGGCGTATCTGCGACCTGACGATCCGGCCACTGGGAAGACACGTTCCGGGAACGGGCAAGCGAAATGCTTGACAACCGTTGATAGGAACTGCGCTCATGCCTGCTCTCACAACCAGACCGGCCCCAGTCGCCCGCACGGCGCGCCGACTCCTGAATTCACTTGTCGCGGCAGTGGTTTTGATTGCTGCCGCCATTCCATTTGCGGCGCCTGCTCTGGCGCATGATGCCAAGCCGACCGCGGCAATGCCGCAAGGCTGGAGCTATCCGTTCTCCTGCTGCTCGGGCTATGATTGCCGCGAGGTCTCTCAGACATCGATCAGCGAACGTCCCGAGGGCTATGTCATCAAAGGAACCGGGGAAGTCGTGGCCTATAGCGACAAGCGGATCAAGAATTCGCCCGACGGCGAATATCATTGGTGCTCCGTTGCCGGTGCCAATGACGGAAAGACCATCTGCCTGTTCGTGCCCCCATCGTCCTACTAGCGCATGACGCCCAAAAGCTTGCCCACGGGCTGACCCGAGCGTGTGCAGCGGTTTTGGATCGATGGGCCTTCGATCTGTGCATCGCAGGCTCACAGGTCTGCTGACCGGCAGTTGTCAGGAGCGTTTCTTTATGCTGCCTTTGCCGTACGGGGCGGCGGCATTGTGAGGGACCAATTCATGACCATCAAGGCAAGCTGCCACTGCAAGGCGACGACGTTCGAGGTTTCGCAAGCGCCGCAGACAGTGACGCGATGCACCTGTTCCTTCTGTTCGAAACGCGGTTCGTTGTGGGCCTATTACACCCCATCGCAATTCAGACTCACCAGCCCGCCGGAGAATGTTTCGTTCTACCAGTGGGGATCGAAAACCATAAAACACGGTTTTTGCGCCACCTGCGGCTGCGGCACCTTCACCGAGACGCCGGACTGGTCGACAGGCGAGCCGAATTTCGACAATCCGAAGATCAGCGTGAACTCGCGGCTGTTCGACGATTTCGATCTCGACAAGGTCGAAGTGGTGGTCATCGACGGCAAGAATCTCTGGTAGCCGATCGAATTGGGGTGGTCGCGCGAGCCGCTGCAGGCGTGTGGAATTGAGCCGGGGAAAGCCGCGGCAACGGCTTTTGCTGGTCCGTTTTTCGCCGCATTTCATGGTACAAGTCGCTGGAAGGGCTGATGCGGTGCGCCGTTGCGCGACCGTGGAATGGAGAGGGACCACCATATGAAAAAGATTGTGCTCGCCGTCGTGGCGACGGCTGTGCTCGTGAGCGCATGCACCACCGATCCCTACACCGGGGAACAGAAGGTTTCCAACACCGCTGCCGGCGCCGGTCTCGGTGCTTTGGCGGGTGCCGGGCTCGGCATGCTTGCCGGCGGTAACGACCGCCGCAACGCGCTGATCGGCGCGGGCATCGGCGCGCTTGCCGGCGGTGCCATCGGTGCCACCATGGACCAGAACGAGGCCGAACTGCGCCGACAGCTTCAGGGCACCGGCGTCAGCGTCACCCGCACCGGCGACCAGATCATCCTCAATATGCCGTCCGACATCACCTTCAACGTCGACCAGGACGCGGTGAAGGCCGGTTTCTATCCGGTGCTGAATTCGGTTGCCCTTGTGCTGAAAAAGTTCCGGCAGACCACCGTCGACGTGTTCGGCCACACCGACTCGACCGGCGGCGACGAGCACAATTTCGACCTGTCGCAGCGCCGTGCTTTGGCGGTCGCCAACTATCTGTCCGGACAGGGCGTCGATTCCCGCCGCTTCGCCGTCACCGGCTTCGGCAAGACGCGTCCGATCGCCTCCAATGCGACGGCTGCCGGCCGGGCTCAGAACCGCCGCGTCGAGATCCAGCTGTCGCCGCTCACCTGAGGCAAGCACATGAACCGAGAGCGGCCCCGCAAGGGGCCGCTCTAATGGTTATGCCGGACCACCGGCCGCCGGCGCCCTTCGTTCGCGATATCAGGACCGGGCCGGCTGATCGACAATTGCGGCAACGATCCGGCGCACGATCGGAAGCACAATCAGCAGGCTGGGAAACGCAACAAGCCATGAAGCGCCCCACGCATAGCTCCAGGCCGCTATAAACCCGTTCGTCCAGCCTGCGCCGATTGCCGTCGAAACCGCCGAGACAATCGAGGACATCAGAATCGAAAGAACCAACGGCATCACCACCGCGCCGTAGGAGGGCGGCAGCTTTCTCAACTTGAAGGCTCGGTCCGGTGATGCTTGCATCGAAATCTCCTAATAAAAAAATATGCGTAGGCGCTATTGTGAGGACGATCAGGCGGCATATGCCGTCTGCAGCGCCAATTCCCGAATGAAGCTTCGCAGCGAACGCGGCTCGCGGCCAAGCACGGCACGCAACGTCAGGCTGTTCCCGCCGAGGCCGTATTTGGCGTAGTGGCTGTGTACTTTGGCCAGCATCTGCAACTGCCGGTCCGTATAGGGAAGGCGGGCCTTCGCCGCCCAGTCCTGAAATGTCGGCTCGCCCGCCGAAACCGGCCGGCCAAGCGCTTCGCTCATCATGGCGACGACCTCTTCGCGGCTGTGCATACCGTCGGCGCACAGCTCGAGGGTCGCATAGGACAAACGCGCTTCGGTCAGTGCGATTGCCGCAACTTCAGCCACATCGCGATAGTCGACGCGGGCGAGCTTCGCCGTCCTTGGAAACGGCTCGGCGAAAACGCCGTGCTCGACGACGGACGGCCAGGCCGCCGCGATATTTTGCATGAAATTGGCCGGGTGCAGAATGGTGTACTCCATGTTCGTCGAATAGAGGGCAGCTTCAACGGGTACCTTGCTTGCATGGTTTTCCAGCCTCGTATTGGTCGGCTGGATCACCGACGAAAAGACGAACTTTCGAACGCCTGCTCGCGCCGCCGCCTCAACCATGGCAACCCCCATGGCGGCTTCGTCGGGAGCAAAGGCCGGTCCGATGTGAAAGACACCGTCGACACCTTCCACGGCCTGCTCAAGGCTCCGATGGTCGCGCAGATCTCCGATCGCGATCTCGGATGCACCGGCTTTCTGGGCTTTTTCGGCACTCGCGGCGTCACGAACAAGCGCCCGAATCCTGGCATTGCGGCGGACGAGTTCAGGCACCAGCAAACCGGCAACGCGGCCTGCGGCGCCTACGATCAGGACCGTTGGACTGGGTGTTCGCATGACGATCTCCTTCCCTCAAGTCTGCCTTTCGGCCTATGCAGGGAAGATAAAATCTAGCGAACTGCGTTACAATTGATCGATTTTGCGATAGTTTCTCCCGATTTTCGGGAGAAAGGAGCGATGAGCCGGATAGATGATTTCGAAGCCTTCATTGCCATTGTCGAGCACGGCAGCCTGACGGCTGCCGCACGCCGGCTGAACCGCTCACTGCAGTCGGTCAGTCGGTCCTTGGCGACATTGGAGGAATCCATCGGGGTCGAGCTTCTGCACAGGACGACACGCCGCTCGACGCCGAGCGAAGCCGGAGCGGCTTTTTTCCAGCGCATCAAACCCGCCGTCGAGGAAATTAACGAAGCCAGGCTTCAGGCGGCCAACCGACGGTCGGAGCCGTCGGGCATCCTGCGTGTGAGTGCCCCGGTTCTGTTCGGCCCGGATTTCCTGATGCCGGTCATCGCCGACTATATGCGGACATATCCCCGCGTCGAGGTTGACCTCCAGCTTTCCGATGAATTTGTCGATCTTGATGCCGAGGGTCTCGATTTGGCGGTCCGGATCGGCAATTTGCCGGATTCCAATTTACGTGCGAAGCGGCTGGGGGCGTTGCGGCGCGTCGTGTTCGGCGCACCTGCCTACTTCCAGCAACGCGGCCGACCGGCCCATCCGCTTGAATTGCGTGAGCACGATTGCATCGTACGAACTGTCGACGGCCGCCCGGGCGAATGGATGTTTCAGATTGAAGGCAAGCCCCGGTCGGTGAAGGTCGCGGGCACTTTCCGGTCGAATTTGATGATATCCATCTATGCAGCCGCGGTTCACGGATTGGGTCTGGGCTACTCGCCGCTTTGGCAGATAAAACACCTGGTGGACGACGGCCGCCTGGAACTGGTTCTGACCGAATTCGAGCCTGTGCCGGTGCCGATACACGCCGTGTGGCCGGAAGGCAGATTATCCTCGGCCAAAGTCCGTGCTTTTCTGGACCTGCTGGCATCCCGCCTGGAACTCAAGAATCTTTAGGGCGCAAAACCATTTTGAGCGCCGATCTTACCTCATCGACATCAAGTTCGTGATCAGAACTGCCTTGGCGGCGTTGACCACGGGTTGATGGACCTCCGAATGACCGATGTCATTCAGCTGATCGTTCGTCAAATCTGCCAGTGCCCTGCGTCTCGCGACGGTCCGCCGCCATCGCGTGAAGGCAGCGATCATCATTGCTGCGCCTTTCAGGCTAGACCCAAGCAACCGTTTGGACATGCTGCGGGCGGCGCGAGGTTCCGTGTGAGCCATTGTTTTGGTCTCCCATTTCCAGTTTGCGGATGGGAGCGTGCCACGAAGGCGTTTTCGGGCTGTTCGGCTGTGCGTGAACAACTGGGAGAAGTCCGACGATCCGCCGTTAAATCGGTGTTAAATCAATCTACCGAGATGCTATTCTGTCGCTGCGGTCAAAGTCTGGAGACGATTTGTGCGCATCCGGTTGCTTGGTGGCCTGGAGGTTACTTCCCCGGAGCATCGGCCTGTCCGGTTCGCCACACGCAAGACTTCGCTTCTTTTTGCTGCTCTGGTTCTTGCAGGCCGCCGCGGCCATCGTCGCGAGCAGCTTTCCGAAGTCTTTTGGCCGGGGCGAAGCAATGGGCAGGCCCGCAATAGTCTGCGGCAAGCGCTGGTCGACATCAGGCGCACGTTCCCCGCCAGCTCGGATGCGACCGTCTACATCGATGGGGATCAGGAAACCGTTGCGCTGATTGCCGGACCGGATGAGGCGGACATCTCGATCTTCGATCGGAAATTAGAGGAGGGCCGAACCACCGATCTCGCCTTCGCCGCCGATCTCTACCGCGGTGAGCTGCTTGCTGGGCAAGCCATTCCTGACGAACTGGACGAGTGGTTTGGACCGTATCTGAGCAAGTATCAGCGCAAAGCGCTGCAATTGGTCGATCGGCTGAGCCTGGCGCTGCCCGCACCCGGCTCAGCGGAAGAGACGGCCTGCGAAGGGCTCGCGGAGAGATTGCTCGCCTCGGATTCGACGGCGGAGGCAGCCCATCGGGCGCTGATCCGCATCCACGCTCATCGGGGCCACGAAAACGCCGCTTTGCGCCAGTTCGAGCTGTGTCGGGCAGCTTTAAAAAAACATCTGAATGCGGACCCAGAGGAGCAGACAAGCTCACTTGCGGCTTCCCTGCAGTCCCGCGAACGACCTGAACGTCAGCGGCCGGAGCCAAGCTCTGGCGCCGTATCACTGGCGCAGGTTCTGGCAGTCCCGACGAGGCGCGACGATCAGCCATCAATTGCGGTGCTGCCGTTTCAGAATCTAAGCGGTGATGTGGAGCAGGAATATTTCGCCGACGGCATGGTGGAAGACATTGTCACCGCCTTGGCTCACTTTCGTCACCTGTTCGTGGTCGCACGGAATTCGAGCTTCACCTACAGGGGACGGTCCATAGACATAAAGCAGGTCGGGCGTGAGCTGGGCGTGCGCTATGTGGTCGAGGGAAGTGTTCGCCGGGCGGGCGACCGCCTGCGCATCGCCGGGCAGCTCATCGACACCTCGACGGGGGCCTATCTCTGGGCCGACCGTTTTGATGGAACGCTCGCCGAAGTTTTCAATCTGCAGGACCAGGTCGCCTCGAGCATCGTCGGCGCAATCACACCGAAAATGGAGGAGGCTGAGATCGAGCGTGCCAAACGCAAACCGACAGAAAGCCTCGATGCTTATGACTACTATCTCCGCGGGCTGGCGGCCTTTGACCGAACGATCACTAGTAGAGCGGCCATTGACGACGCCTTGCGCCTCTTCATGAAGGCGATCGACCGTGACCCGGAGTTCGCGATAGCCCATGCGCGGGCGGCGCGGTGCTACGCTACCCGAAAAAGCAACGGCTGGATGGTCGACCGTGCAGAAGAGATTGCCGAAGCTACTCGACTGGCCAGGAGAGCGGTCGAACTCGGAAGGGACGATGCAATTGCGCTTTCCTACGGTGGATACGTCCTCGGCTACGTAGGCGGCGACCTTGATGATAGTGCGGCTTGCATCGATCGCGCGCTCGCTCTCAACCCGAACTTGGCCGCTGCTTTGGGCGTCAGCAGCTGGGTGAGGGCTTGCTTGGGCGAGCCAGGCAAGGCCATCGAGCACGCCGCGCTTGCCATGCGCCTAAGCCCATTGGATCCACGCCTGTTCGCTTGGCAGTTCAACACCGGGCTCGCTCATTTTTGTGCAGGCCACTACGATGACGCCGTCGCTTGGGCGGGAAAGTCGCTGCGTCACCAGCCGAACTACGTGAGCGCGATGCGTGTAGTGGCGGCGGGTCATGCCCTTGCGGGGCGCCTAACGGAAGCGCAGCAAATGATGGCCCGGCTTTGCGAGTTCGATCCCTCGCTGCGGCTTTCGAATCTCGCCGAGGTGCTGCCGCCGTTTTATCGACCGGACGATCGCAGCAGATATATCGAAGGCCTTCGCAAGGCGGGCCTGCCGGACTAACCCCATCTCAGCGCGAAGCGAGGCTGTCTTATGCAGGTTTCGGTGCTTCGCGCGTCCGCAGGACGCACAAGCGCTGCAGCATCAGACCTTGGCGACGATCCGCATGAAGGCCGGCATGTCGTCGCCGAAGCCGACGGTCGCGTCATTGTCTTCCTGTCGCTGGCGGGCAGGGCGCTCGCGCTGCGGCCTGGTGTCGCCGCGTTCGGGCGCGCGCCTTTCGTTGCGATCCGGCGAAGCCTTCCGTTCAGGTGAAGCCTGGCGTTCGCTGTTTTCCGACCGGATCGCGTCCTTGCGGGTACGCCGCTCGTCGATGTCGGCGACCGCGGCTTCGGCCACGACCGGCTGTTCCTCGCTAACTGCTTCCGGCGCTGCTTCTTCGCTGCGCTTGGCGTGGCGTTCACGCGGTTTGCGCTCGCCCCTGTCCTTGGCGTCGTCCTTGCGGCCGGCACGGCGTGGCGCACCGCGGCCACGGCGCGGGGCCTCATCCTCGCCGCCTTCGCTGGCAACGACCGTCGACAAATCGCCGTCATGCCACTCGATCTTCGTGCCGATCAGCCGCTCGATGGCGTCGATGTATTTGGTGTCCGACTTGGTCGCGATGGTGAAGGATTTGCCCGAGCGCCCGGCGCGGCCGGTACGGCCGATGCGGTGGACGTAATCCTCCGCGTGGATCGGCACGTCGTAATTGAAGACATGGCTGACATCGGGAATGTCGAGGCCGCGCGCCGCGACATCCGAAGCAACGAGGTAGCGCAGCTTGCCGTCACGGAAATTGGCCAGCATCTGCATGCGCGCGCGCTGGTCCATGTCGCCGTGCAGAGCGCCGGCGTCGAAGTCATATTTCAGCAGCGAGCGGAACAGCTCCGATACCTCGATCTTGCGGTTGCAGAAGATGATGGCGTTCTTCAGCTCGGCATCCTCGGCTTTCATCAGATTGCGCAGCGTCTCGCGCTTGTCCCAGGGTTTCGGACCGGATTTCACCAGCCGCTGGATGATGTTGGTGGCGGCCGATGCTGCCTTCGACACTTCGACGCGCACCGGTGCGTGCAGGAATTTCTCGGTGAGCTTTGTGATTTCCGGCGGCATCGTCGCCGAGAAGAACAGCGTCTGCCTGGTGAACGGAATCATCTCGCAGATACGCTCGATGTCGGGGATGAAGCCCATGTCGAGCATGCGATCGGCCTCGTCGATGACGAGGATCTCGACGCCGTTGAGCAGGAGCTTGCCGCGCTCGCGATGGTCGAGCAGGCGGCCCGGCGTCGCGATCAGCACGTCGGCGCCGCGCTCGAGCTTCTTGTCCTGCTCGTCGAAGGACACGCCGCCGATCAGCAGTGCGATGTTGAGCTTGTGGTTCTTGCCGTATTTGACGAAGTTTTCCTCGACTTGCGCGGCGAGCTCGCGCGTCGGCTCGAGGATCAGCGTGCGCGGCATGCGGGCGCGGGCGCGGCCCTTTTCCAACCGGGTGAGCATCGGCAGGACGAAGGACGCCGTCTTGCCGGTGCCGGTCTGGGCAATGCCCAGCACGTCCTTGCCGAGCAAGGCGTGCGGGATAGCACCAGCCTGGATCGGCGTCGGCTCGGTGTAGCCGGCATCGGTAACTGCGGAAAGAACCTTCGGCGACAGGCCGAGGTCTGCGAAGGTCAACGCTTCTTGAGCGATCTGGGTGTCTGAGGACAAGTTTGGCTGTCTTTGGCTGGTTCGGGGGCGCAACATACGCAGTCGCGGCAAGCGCCGCGCGCCTGCAAGATTGGTATTGCAGGTAGGCGCAAGCCCACGATTTGTCAACACAAACGGGCGGCATTGGCGCGATTGTGAAGTCGTAACCTTAATCGCGATGCTTAATTTGCGCAGTGGCCGCTGCGCCGGCTCAATACCTGAACTGTTCGGCGAGAATGCGCTCGTTCCACGAATGGTTGGGATCGAACAGCAGCGTCGCCGTTGCCGTCGGCGATTCCCTCACCGTGACCGTCGTCACCGCCTTGACCTCGGTGTGGTCGGCGGCGGCATTCACCGGCCGCTTTTCCGGCTCCAGAATGTCGAAACGCACGATCGCCTTGTTGGAGAGCAGCGCGCCGCGCCAGCGGCGCGGACGAAACGGGCTGACCGGGGTCAGCGCCAGCAGCGGAGCGTCGAGCGGCAGGATCGGCCCGTGCGCCGACAGATTATATGCGGTCGAGCCGGCCGGCGTCGCAATCATCACGCCGTCGCAGTGCAATTCCTCCAGCCGCTCTTGCCCATCCACGGTGATGCGGATCTTGGCCGTCTGGTACGACTGGCGCCAAAGCGCGACCTCGTTGATCGCGAGCGCCGAAATCGTCTCGCCTTCGGCCGTCACCGCCTGCATCTCCAGCGGACGGATCGTTTCGGCAACGGCCGCCGCGATGCGCCCGGTCAAGCCGCTGGCGCGGTATTCGTTCATCAGGAAACCGATGGTGCCACGGTTCATGCCGTAGACCTTCTTTCCCGTGCTCATCGTCTCACGCAGGGTCTGCAGCAGAAAGCCGTCGCCGCCGAGCGCCACGACGATCCCGGCTTCTTCGACGGACGCCTGGCCGTAACGTGCAGAGAGGCTTTCCAGCGCTGCATTGGCGTCGGCTGTACCGGATGAGACGAAGGCGAAACGGCTGGCGGTTTTGCTCATGGCTCTCTACGACAACCGATTGGCGACGACCGTCTGGCGACCGATTGGCGGCGACCGGTTGCTGGGCCGCGCCAGCGCCGGGTTAGCATGGGTGGGCATTTCTGCAAAGGGAGGGAGGTGCCTGGAGATGGCGACCAAACAAGGCGCGCTCGCGCATCATGTCGGAGGACAAAATGATGTGATGGTTAAGGCCCGCCTTAAACTCTCGTAAAGCCGGATCGATCATGTTAGCCGGCAGCGGACGGGCGGCGTGGGGCTAACCAGTCGAGGCCGATCTATTGCCGCTGGCACGCTTGATTATTGTCTTCCTGATGCTGGCAAGTTTTGCCCTGGCTTTCGCGGAATTGGTGCGCCAGTCGGAGGAAAAGAGCTTTAGACCCGAGCCCACGGCCTCACGCTGCGGCGACGCGGCGGGGACACCCTGTCCGCAAAGGGCGCTTTGACGCCACAGCGCCAGTGCTTATCGGGCTTGCAACAGATGGCAGCCGGCCTGGCGCTTTTGCGCGAGATACTCGTCGACAAGCTGGCGATAGCGGACTTTGCCGAAGCTCGGGAAATGGCCGCCATGCACGACCGAGACATCGAGATCGCGCATGCGCAGCAGCGTTTCGACATAATCGTCGATCTCGGAGTGATAGACGTCGTCGATCAGCGGGCCGTCATAGATGATGTCGCCGGAAAACAGGATGCCCGTCCTGTTTTCGTAGAGCGCAATGCCGCCGGGTGAATGGCCGGGCGTGTGGATGACCTCGAAGGCACGGTCGCCGAGGTCGACGACGTCGCCTTGTTCGAGCAACCGGCCGGCTGGTGCGGGCAGGATCCGGTAGCGCTTCGTGTCCCAGCCTTGCGGCATGCCGTCGAACATCTCGTCGGTGGCATAGCGGTCGGCAACCGTCCATTCGTTGCGTGGATCGGCGAGGATTTCGGCCTCGGCCGGGTGCACGCAGCGGTCGGGAAATTCGTGATGGCAGCCGATATGATCGAAATGGGTGTGGCTGGCCACGCAGGTGAGCTTGCGCTCCGTGACCAGCGGCACGTGGCGGCGCAGGCTGAAATGGCCGAGGCCGGTGTCGAACAGAAGATCGCGGTCGCGGCCGCGCACATGCCAGATGTTGCAGCGGAAGAACGGCTTGATCCACGGCTCGTGGATCAGCGTCACGCCATCGCCCATGCGGATAGTTTCGTACCAGTCAGGAGCGTCGATGATTGGAAGCGTGCTCATGTTTGGTCCGCAAGCAGGATGATGTCGCCAGCATCGCACGATACCGCGACAACGTCGCCCGGCTGGACGGCCGACGCTGCCGCGACCTTGGCGATGAAGTGCAGTGTCGGGTCGGTCGTGGAGGTCCCCAGCACGCGCTTGAAGCTGCCCTGGAAGACGACGTCGCTGACCTTGACCATGCCAAGTGCCACAGCGCCGCCGGCAGCGCCGAGAACAAGATGCTCAGGCCGAATGGCCAGCGCAACGGTCGAGCCGGCCGGCAATGTGCCGGGCAGCGAGAGCGACCCAAGCTTCGTGGTGACGGTGATTTTGCCGCTCTTCGCCTCCGTCACCGTTCCCGATAACAGCGTGCTTTCGCCCATGAAAGTCGCGGAAAAGCGCGTCGCTGGCCGTGCATAGACGCGCTCGGGCGGTCCTTCGTCCTCGATGCGCCCGTCATTCATCACCACGCAATGATCGGCCAGCGCCATCGCCTCTTCCTGGTCGTGGGTGACGTGGATGAAGGCGGTGCCGACGCGTTTCTGGATCGCCTTCAATTCATCCTGCATCTGCCGGCGCAATTTCAGGTCGAGCGCGCCGAGCGGCTCGTCGAGCAGGAGCACCGCCGGCTCGACCACCAGGGCGCGCGCCAGTGCCACGCGCTGCCGCTGACCGCCCGAAAGCTGATGCGGCTTCTTGTCGAAGGCAGTGGCCAGCCCAACCAGCGCCAGCGCCTCGCGTGCCCTTGCTGCCCGGGTTGCGCCATCGACACCCCGCATGCGCAGCCCGAAGCCGACATTGCTGCCGACGCTCATATGCGGGAACAGCGCATAATCCTGGAACACGGTGGTCGTCGGCCGCTTCGCCGGTGGCACGGCGGTGCAGTCCTCGCCGCGGATCAGCACCTTGCCCTCGCTCGGCGTGACGAAGCCTCCGAGGATGGACAGAAGCGTCGTCTTGCCGGAGCCGGACGGCCCGAGCAGGATCGTGTAGCTGCCAGGCTCGATCGTCAGCGAGACGTTCTTCAGCACGGTGTGCTGACCGAAGCGATGCGAGACAGAGCTTATATCGACCAGTGGCGCGGTCATGCCGGCTTCCTCCGCAACAGCATCAGCTCGAACAATACCACCAGTACGATGGAGACGGCGAAGACCAGCGAGCCGACGGCGTTGGTCTTGGGATTGAGGCCGGAGCGCAGCAGGTTCCAGATCTCGACCGGCAGCGTCGTGTCGAAGCGCGTCAACAGGAACGAGATGACGAATTCGTCCCAGGAGAAGGTCATCGACAGGAAGAAGCCGGCGAAGATCGCCGGCGCCATGACGGGCACGGTGATCAGCAGCAGCACCTTCCATTCGGGCGCGCCGAGGTCGCGCGCGGCGCGCTCGATGTTGATCTGGTGGTCGCCCATCTGGCTGTAGACGATGGCAAAGCAGAGCGGCAGGTTGATCACGACGTGGCCGATGCCGGCGGCAGTGAGCGACTTCGGCACGCCGGCCCAGTTGAACAGCACCAGCAGCCCCATGCCGATGATGAGATAGCTGACGGTCAAGGGCAAGGTGATAAGCCCGCGCATCAGACCCGAGCCCGGCAAGGCGAAGCGCGCAAAACCCCAGGCGGAGAGAAAGCCAAGCGTGACGGCGACAGCCGAGGAGACGACCGCCACCAGCAGCGAATTGACCAGCGCCGAAGTCAGCCGCGTGTCGGCGAGCACGGCCTCGTACCAGCGCAGCGACGGCCCGGTGAAGGGCGGGATCGGAAACGAGGTTGCCTGCAGCGAAAACAGCACCAGAACGATGACCGGCAGAAAGATAAAGGCGTAGATTGCGATGGCGTAAAGGCCGGAGACGAGGCGGATGAGCGCGGGCATGGTCAGGCCCGCTCGATCTTCAGCCAGCGGGAGCAGGCGAGATAGGCGATGGTGACCACCGCCATCAGGATGATCGACAGCGCCGAGGCGAGCGGAAAGTCGCCGCGCCGGCCGATCTGCATCATGACGAGTTGCGGCATCAAAAGCTCGTTGTTGCCGCCGAGGATCTGCGGCGTGATGTAGTCGCCGATGCACAGCACGAAGGTGAGGAAGGCGCCGACCATGATACCGGGGAGCGTAAGCGGCAGAACGACATGCAGGAAAGTCCGCACCGGCCCGGCGCCGAGGTCGGCGGCGGCCTTGCGGTAGCTGGGGCTGAGCTGCTTCAGATTGGCAAAGATCGTCAGCGTCAGCAGCATGACGAAAAAATGCACGAAGCCGATGACGGTGGCGAGCCGAGTATTAGCGAGCTGCAGCGGTTCGCCGAACAGGCCGGAGCCGGTCAGTGCGCGGTTGACGACGCCGTTCTGCGCCAGCACCAGCAGCCACGAATAGGAGCGCACGACATAGGAGGTCCAGAACGGCAGCACGGCCAGCATCAGCGCCAGCCGCTGCCAGCGCTCCGGCACCTGTTCGGCCAGGATCCAGGCAAAGGGATAGGCGAGCAGCACGGAGATCACGGTGACGATCGCTGTGACCTGCAGCGAGTTCACCATCGCCTGCCAGTAGGACGGATTGGCAAAGAACTGGCTGTAGTTGGACAGCGTGAAGCCGCCGCCTTCATGTGCCGTCAGGCTCGATACAGCCATGGCGACGAAGGGCAGCACAAAAAACAGCAGCGTCCAGCCGAGCGCCGGCGCGACCAACGCCCAGGGCAGGGGGCTCTTTGCCGCAACGCTCACGACCGGCAGCCGGTTATTGCGCCTGCAGCATTTCGGTCCAGACGTCCTGCATCTTCTTGTCGAGGTCGGCGTTCGGCGCAGGATAGGACTGGGCGCGGGCGAGGAATTCCGGCTGCTCGTCGAAGCGCAGGACCTTCTTCTGCTCGTCGCTCAACGCCGCCTTGCTGTTGGCCGGCATGCCCCAATAGCAGGACGAGGTGGCGAGCCGCGCCTGGCCTTCGGGGCTCATAATGTACTGGATGAATTTAAGCGCCAGCTCCTTGTTCTTGGAATCCTTGAACATTGCCAGCGACTGCGACCACAGCACGGCGCCTTCTTTCGGGATAGAGAAGTCGAGGGCAGGGTTTTCCTTGGCCAGCCCCGCCGTCACCCATTCGCCGCCGCCGACCAGAATGTCGACCTCGCCGGTCGCCAGCGCCGTCTGGCTGGCGGTCACTTCGCCGACCAGCTTGGCGTTGGCCTTCATTTTGAGCAGCTCTTCCTTGATGGCGGGAAGGTCGGCTTCGGTCAGCTCGGCAGTCTTCTTGCCGATCGCCAGTGCGGCCATGCCGATGACCGGCAGGTAATAATCGTAGATGGCGATCTTGCCCTTGTATTTGTCGCCGGTCAGCGCCGCCAGCGACTGCATGTCGGCCGGGTCGACCTTGGTCTTGTTGTAGCCGATCGTGTTGTAGCCGAACTTTTCGGTGATGCCGTAACGCTTGCCGTCGACGACGGTGGAGCTATCCATCTTCACCTGCGGAAACAGGTCGGCCAGCGGCAGCTTGTCTTCCGGTAGCGGCTCGAACAGGCCTTTTTCGACGCCGCGCGGTACGTCGATGCTGTCGATCACCATCACGTCCCAGTCGCCGGGCTGCGATTGATCGACGATGGCCAGGCCGGCGCCGGTGCCTTCGAACTCCTTGACATTGACCTTGACGCCGTTCGCCTCCTCGAACGGCTGCAGCAGCGCCGGATCGGCGTGATCGCACCAGATCAGTGCGTTGAGATCCTGCGCCTGAGCGAGGCTGCCCGCCGCCAGCAGCAGTGCTGCCGCCGCACAGGCGCCTTGGAGATGGCTCTTCAGAACGGAAAGCGGATTCCTGGTAATTGGATTGGGGGTTTTTTGATTGATGGACATCGAGTGTTCTCCCATGCCTTTTTGGCTTGTAGGAAAAAATTGAACCAATTCTAAAATTGAGTCAATTCTGTTTTTGTGGCAAACAGCCGATATGAGCGGATTGCGGGCAAGGCAGAAGGCGGATCGGCACCGCCGCATCATCGAGGCGGCGGCGGCGCTTTTCCGCGATGCGGGTTATGAAGGCGCCAAGATCGAGACCATCGCCGCGCAGGCCGAAGTCTCGGTCGGCACGATCTACAATTACTACCAGAACAAGGGCGACATCCTCGGCGCCATCGTCTCGATGGAGGTCAACGAGGTGCTGAATGCCGGGCGCGGCGTCGTCGCCAACCCGCCGGCCAATGTCGGCGACGCTCTCGATACGCTGCTCGGCATCTATATCGAGCACTCGCTGCATTATCTCAGCAAGGAGATGTGGCGGCAGGCGATGGCGATCTCGACGCAACTGCCCGACAGCCCGTTCGGCCAGGCCTATACCGCGCTAGACCGCGCCCTGACCGAGCAAATCCGCGCGCTGATCGTCCGCCTGCAGGCGCTCGGCCTGGTGCGCCGCGACATCGACGGGCCGGCGCTCGGCGAACTCATCTTCAACAACATGAACATGATGTTCATCGAATTCGTGAAGCGCGAGGAGGCGAGGATTGCCGAACTGCGCACGGCGATACGCAGGCAGAACAGGATATTGGTGGCGGCGATCGGAGTGTAAGAAGATCAAGGGCGAGTAGGGCCTGCAACCCAAATCGCCGCAGCCGGAGCATCGCCTAACGGTTGATCAGCCATAGAATGGCCGAGAGCACGATGCTGACCAGTATCCCCGTGGTGATAGGGACATAAAGCCTGAAGTTCTCACGCTCGATCACGATATCGCCGGGCAGCCTGCCAAGGCCGGTCCGAGCCAACCAAGGCCACAGCAGGCCTATGGCGACTATGCTGAGACCAACGACGATCAGAGTTCGCGACATGGCAGCATCCTGCCGGAAATAGTATCATGCCGGAAATCTAGTGTTGACGGGTCTGCAAGCAGCGCTTCCTCTCGATGTTGCCTCTTGAGTTGAGGTTGAAATCTGTTACAACCTAAAAGGGCATCAAGGGAGGGTTGGATGCAGATTTCCATCTGGCATTGGGCTATAGTGCTGCTGCTGATCGGCGTGCCTGTTTTCTTTGCCGTTCGGTCAGCCGCAAAGCCATTACAGGATCCTTCGGCTCTCGTAGGTTTCGGAGGCTGGCTTATGCTGCTGGCGATCCTTCAGGCTTTCTCCCCGCTACGCACGCTCTTCTCATTGGGCTCATCGAGTGAAGGCTACCGACAGCTCATGACGCTCCCGAATGGCACTTTGGCGGTCTACGGAGAGATTGCCCTCTTGCTGGCGTTTGTGGTGTTCCAGGTGGTTGTGCTCTTTGCGATGCTGCTGCGGAGTTACCGCTTCAAGCAGCTATTCCTGTATCAGTGGTTTGCAATACCAATCGTGTTTATTCTGGACGCGGCATGGATCTCAGCGGTTATGAGCGCTCCTGTGAGCTTGGTGCTTGCAGGGGATGCGCTGGTAATGCCCGCAGTTTCTTTTGTCCTGACCGGCATCTGGGTCGCCTACGTCTACAAGTCGGTCAGGGTGAGAAACACGTTCGACCGGGTCGCCATATCCGGTCATGTCGCGAGTGCTTCATAGAGCTTGCCGCGAGTCCTATGTATGGCTGCCGACAAAAATGCCGGGCGCCCAATATGGACCCGGATCATCCGGCTACTAGGCCTGCTCTAGCGAGGATTTCAGGAGCCGGCGTGACATGCCCGTGCGGCTTGCAGTAGTCCGGGTCGATCGCGCGATAGCCGAGCAGATGGCCGAGTGGCGCCAGGATCGCCAGCGCCACTCGCTGAATCGAAGGTGGCGGGTGCGTGAAGACGATCACGTCGGCAAATTCTCTGGCGATGACTGCTGCCTGAAGCGGCGAAGGTCTACCTTTTCTGTCCACCTTGCCGGCATTGGCCAGGCCGAAGAGCATGCCGATCAGCAGCTCGAAACGGTTCGGGTCGACATTGTCCGCACCTGGCGCCCGGTCGACTTCGACCAGGACATGCGCTTCTTCGGTTTTGCTGCTGTTCCACCAATCATGTGCGACGCCTGCTTCGACCGTGGCGGATTGGCCAGGCCCCAGGGACAAAGTTTTCCCGGCGATGCAAGCGTCGAGACGGCCACGGAGGACGGTAAACCGTTCCGTCAGGTTCGGGTGGAAGTGCTCGCCCACCACTGCGGCTCCCGGCCGGGCTGTCAGATGAGCGATGCCAGGTCCCTGGCCGCGGTCTTCGGTGCCACGCAGGATGACTGCATATTCGCCGGTCACTTTGTTCTCGTAGACATCTCCACAGCGTGACATGGATCGGCTCCGGAGTTTCAGAGCACCACTGCCCGGCAACTCTATCGTCAAAGGCTTGGTCGTTCAACGACGCTCCAACGGGCGATTGCGGAAACACCAGTTGCCGGCTCTTCGTCAACGCGAGCGATCAGCGCTCTACCGAACATGCTTAGGCGGCCGCGCACGCGGAAACGGCACAACCGTCAGTGGCGCCTTGCGGAATTCCGCGATGGCTATTTCTTCAATCAGCGCGTCGAGGGCCTCGTTGACGCGTCGGCTCGTTTCATCCGCGCCGCAGAGGCGGTTTTGTGCGCACTCCAAAAGCTCGCGCGCCGCGGCGAAATCACTTCGCATGACAACACCCTTTGGTTTTTGGCCCGCCGCACCGACATTGTCGGCGCGCTTAATTGAGCGAGTGCTAATATACACAGGAGCAATTTAATCGAATGGTACGAGATGGCCGAGGCCGGGAGAGAGGGCCGAAATGACGGCTCTGCAACCGCGAAGTCACGCCCGGGCTCAGCGTCTCTAGATATGAGATGCTAACTCGTTGTCTGGCGACAGATTTTGCCAGCAATTTCACGGAAGTTTCTGGTGACCCGACGAGGACGGTCCCGACACGTACGCCCCTAATACGATCTTGGGCGGCTTATATATTCTCTGGCGGCGGCAATCTGGCGCCGGTGCTCGCGGAGGAAGGCTGCGCCGAAACAAATGGCGAAGGCCAGTACTGAAAGGCTTGTCGTTGCTCTTGATGTTGGATCGGGATCGGGACTTAGCAGGAAACGGAAACCGAACGCGAAGGCGAAGACGATAAATCCGCCAAATATGCCGTTGATGAAGGGGGCGGTCGTGCGTTTCTGCTCCAACGAAGACTCCAAGGTTTTCCGCTAGGGAACTATGGTTTCCGCTAGGGAATATATGCGTTGAAGCTGATGTGCTACCGATCCTGACGGCCCCGGCCTGTGGATATCGGGGATGAGCAGATATCAAGCGCCCCGGAGGTCTCAAGAAGCCCGTACTGGTGCCCCCGGACGGAATCGAACCGCCGACCTTCGGTTTACAAAACCGCTGCTCTACCAGCTGAGCTACAAGGGCACGGCGCTCCGGTTACCATATCTGCTGCGCCAGTAAAGACAAAACTCCGTTTTCCGCTGCCGCGAACGCGGCGGTTCTGCCGCCAAGGCGTCCTGAAAACGGCCAATTCGCTTCCTATATTGATCGAAGGTGCAATTGCATCAGCGAGGCAGTCGCATGATCAGGTTTGTCATCATTCTCCCGCTCGTCGTCGTGGCCTGGGTTCTCCTGGTGAAGCTCATCAAGGACCTGAAGCACGCCAATATCGACTGGACCGGCGTCACCACCATCATCGGCTTCATCGCGCTCGCCTTCTGGCTTCGCCATATCACCGGCATGGGCTGAGGCCTGCCGGTTGTTCCGGTGAACTGTCGACGGCGCGACCGTTCGTGGTCGCGCATCAGACCGCGCGATTTCTCCCGCCGAGAAAAAATCCAAAAAGACCTTCGAACCTTTTTCCTTGTCGCGACGACTGACGGTCAAGAGGCGGTTGGATCGCCTCCCACAACAAGGAGATCGTCATGTTCAAGCGCACCATCGTTTCCGGCCTCGTCGCCACCACCGTCGCCGCCGCCATGCTGGTCGGCACCGTTCAGCCGTCGGCCGCCCATCACAAGCACAAGCACCTCGGCATCGGCATTGCCGCAGGTGTCGGCGGCTTCCTGCTCGGCAGCGCGCTCGCCCAGCCGCGCACCGTCTATATCGAGGAAGACGGCGGCTCCTGGCACGTCCGGCGCTGCCTCAATCGCTACCAGAGCTACGACCCGTACTCGGACACCTATGTCGGCTACGACGGCTATCGCCATCGCTGCTGGCTTTGAGGGCCACTATGCCAGCTTGGGAGGAGGTGACCGTTTCAGGCAACCGGAAGAAGGGGCACCCCACTGCCCCTTTTTCTGCGCGTCTGAGTGGCAGGGCAGAGGGGTTGTTCCTCCGACCTCTTAGGACCTGGGTTCCTCGCCCGCCGCGAAGCGGGGGAGAGGTGGCCGCCCACGGGTCTTGCCTTCGGCAAGCCCGAGGACAGGCTCCGCGGCCGGAGAGGGGGCCTTCGTAGGGCGCGGTCCCCTCTCCGTCGCGGCTTCGCCGCGCCACCTCTCCCCACTTCCGTGGGGCGAGGAACCCAAGCTGGAATAAAGCCGCGCTCCGTCAGCCTCTCTGTCCTGTCGAACATCGCCCACTTAAGACGAGATCGGATGCCGCTTCAGCATTCGCCAACACTCTTGCCGATGTACAGCGATTTCCCAACAGCCTAATCTGCACCGATACCGAAACAGGGGAGAGGGCGCTTGGGCGAGCAAGATCCGAACGAAGAGCCGATCGAGACAATTTTCCGCAACGGCACAATCACCACCGTCGGCATCCTGCTGGCGTTCTCGCTGGGCTTCATCACGCATTGGGCCGCCAACCCGATACCATGGGAAATCTATCACCTGGCCGCCGTCGCGCCGATTTTGATCGGCATTGCCCTGCAGATACGAGCGCTGCGGTTGCTGCTCGACATAACGTCTCTACAACGGCGCGTTTATGAACGCGCCAATCGTATCTTCATTGCCGGCCTCATCTTCACCGCCTGCGGAGTTGGGCTGGCGATGCTGCTTGATTTCTACGACCTATCGACCAAGAGCGCGGTGCCCGGGGCCTAGCTCTGGCCATCCTGGCAGATGTCGCACCATTCCGCGCCGGTCAGCGCTGCCATGCGCTCGGCTCGCTGCCAAGGCCGGGAGGGGTCGGCAGCCCGCCGATCATCCTCGTCACCTCCGCCGCCGCATCGTGCACCAGCGGGCCGATCTCGGCCAGCCGTTCCGGCGTGACCCGTACTGTCGGCCCGGAGACCGAAACGCCGCCGATCGGCTCGCCGAATTCATTGAAGATGGCGGCGGCAACGCAGCGCATGCCGGGATGCCGCTCCTCGTCGTCTACCGACCAGCCGCGCAGCTTGATCGTCACCAGGTCGCGGGCGAGCGCCGAGATGTCGGACAGCGTATTTTCGGTGAAGCGCTCCAACCCGGCCCGGCGCAGGATGGTGGCGACGCGCTCCGGCTCGAGATGCGCCAGCACCGCCTTGCCGATGCCCGAGGCATGGAAGGAGCTGCGCGTGCCCGGCCGGAAAAAGGCGCGGATCGCCTGGTGCGTCTCGACCTGACTGACGAAGACGACGCAATCGTCCTCGGCGACGCCGAGATTGGCGGTCTCGCCGGTCTTCTCCATCAGTTCCTGCATGACGATACGGGCGCGGTCGACCAGCTTGCGGCGGCGCAGGAACGCCGCGCCCATGCGATAGGTCTCGACGCCGATCGACCACAGCTGGTCGATGCCGTCGAACTCGACCATGCCATGGTTCTCCAGCGTCGTCAGCATGCGGTAGGCGGTGGATGCCGGCAGACCGGAACTGGCAGCGATCTCGCTCAGCGACAGGCCACTGCCATCGGCGACGATTGCCAGGATGCGCAGCGCCCGGTCCAGCGACTGCACCGATGCGGCCTCGGACGGCCCGTTGAAGGCGCGCGGCCGGCCGCGCTGGCGTTTTTCGGTGGTTTCCATCGGGCCATTCTTCGCCCTGTTCGCCCAAACAGGCAATGAAAAAGTTTTCCAGTGATTTACGAAGCGAATTCATGGAAAACAAAAAGGCCAATCAGTTCAACCAACAAGAGCTGTTTTCTAGAAATGGAAAAATATTCTGAAAAAATTGAAAAATCATTGGTGCGCTGGCATCATCGGCTATCAACAATTCCGTGGAGGCTGACATGGCCAGGATGCGCGCAGTCGACGCAGCGGTTCTCGTTCTCGAAAAGGAAGGCATCTCCTGTGCCTTCGGCGTGCCGGGTGCTGCGATCAACCCGCTCTATTCGGCACTGAAGGCGAGGGGCAGTATCCGCCACATCCTTGCGCGTCACGTCGAGGCGGCCTCGCATATGGCCGAAGGGTTTACCCGCGCCAGATCGGGCAATATCGGTCTGTGCATCGGCACCTCGGGTCCTGCCGGCACCGACATGATCACCGGCCTCTATTCGGCCGCTGCCGATTCAATTCCCATCCTCTGCATCACCGGGCAGGCGCCGCGCGCGCGTCTCAACAAGGAGGATTTTCAGGCCGTCGACATTGCGGCGATCGCCGCACCCGTCGCCAAATGGGCGGTCACCGTCATGGAACCCTATCTGGTGCCGATGGCGCTGCAGAAAGCGTTCCATCTGATGCGCTCGTCGCGGCCGGGGCCGGTGCTGATCGATTTGCCTGTCGATGTGCAACTGGCCGAGATCGAGTTCGATATAGATGCCTATGAGCCGCTGGTGCCGTTCAAGCCGGCAATGTCGCGCGCTCAGGCCGAGAAGGCGTTGACGATGCTGAACGCGGCGGAAAAGCCTGTCATCGTCGCCGGCGGCGGCATCATCAACGCCGATGCGTCCGATCTGCTGATCGAGTTCGCCGAGGTCACCGGCGTGCCTGTCATTCCGACGCTGATGGGCTGGGGTGCGATCCCCGACGACCACCGCCTGATGGCCGGCATGTGCGGGCTGCAGACCTCGCACCGCTATGGCAATGCCACGATGCTCGAAGCCGATTTCGTTTTCGGCATCGGCAACCGCTGGGCCAACCGCCACACCGGTTCGATCGACGTCTACACCAAGGGCAAGAAATTCATCCACGTCGATATCGAGCCGACGCAGATCGGCCGCGTCTTCGCGCCGGACCTCGGCGTCGTCTCGGACGCCGGTGCGGCGCTGAAAATGCTGCTCGACGTCGCCACCGAGTGGAGGACGGCCGGAAAATTGCGCGACTGGTCGGGCTGGGCCGGCGAATGCCGGCAGCGCAAGAAGACAATGAAGCGCAAGACGCATTTCGACCAGGTGCCGCTGAAGCCGCAGCGCGTCTACGAGGAGATGAACAAGGCGTTCGGCCGCGACACCACCTATGTCACCACGATCGGCCTGTCCCAGATCGCCGGGGCGCAGTTCCTGCATGTCTACAAGCCACGCAACTGGATCAATTGCGGCCAGGCCGGCCCGCTCGGCTGGACATTGCCGGCAGCCCTCGGTGTTCGCGCCGCCGATCCGGACCGCACAATTGTGGCATTGTCCGGCGACTATGATTTCCAGTTCATGATCGAGGAACTGGCGGCCGGCGCACAGCACAGATTGCCCTACATCCATGTCGTCGTGAACAATGCCTATCTCGGGCTGATTCGCCAGGCGCAGCGCGGCTTTTCGATGGATTTCGAAGTCAGCCTGGCCTTCGAGAACGTCAACCGGAAAGACGAGCCTGAGGCGGGCTACGGCGTCGACCACGTCGCCGTTGCCGAGGCGATGGGCTGCAAGGCGGTCCGGGTGCGCCGGCCGGGGGAATTCGCCGGTGCCTTCGAAGAGGCAAAGCGCCTGATGAACGAGCACCAGGTTCCGGTGGTGCTCGAATTCATCCTCGAGCGCGTCACCAACGTTTCGATGGGTACCGAAATCGACAAGATCACCGAATTCGAGGAGCTAGCCGAACATCACGAAGATGCCCCCACGGCGATCGTCATGCTCGATTAAGCCGCATATGAGGAACTACTGCCATGCCACGGTTTTCAGCCAATCTTTCGATGCTCTTTGGCGAGCATGACTTCCTCGACCGCTTCGATGCCGCCGCCCGCGCCGGCTTCAAGGGCGTCGAGTATATCGGCCCCTATGACCATGCGCCGGATGTCGTCGCGGCCAGGTTGAAGAAGAACGGGCTGACGCAGGTCCTGTTCAACCTGCCTGCCGGCGACTGGGCCAAGGGCGAGCGCGGCATCGCGATCCTGCCCGACCGCATCCCGGAGTTCCGGCAGGGCATTGCCAAGGTCGTCACCTATGCCCATGCGCTCGGCTGCGAGCAGGTCAACTGCCTCGCCGGCATCGCGCCGCAAGGCGTCGATCGCTCCGTGCTGGAAGACGTCTTCGCCGAAAATCTGGCTTTCGCGGCCGAAAAGCTGGAGCAGGCCGGCATCAGGCTGCTGATCGAGCCGATCAACACCCGCGACATTCCGGGCTTCTTCCTGAATTACTCGGACCAGGCTCTGGCCCTGATCGACCGCGTCGGATCGAAGAACCTGTTCCTGCAATACGACATCTATCACATGCAGATCATGGAGGGGGATCTCGCCCGTACCATAGAGGCAAACCTCAACCGCATCGCGCATATCCAGCTTGCGGACAATCCCGGCCGTCATGAGCCGGGGACGGGCGAGATCAATTTTCCTTTTCTGTACAACCACATCGACCGCATCGGCTATGCCGGCTGGATTGGCGCGGAGTATAAGCCGAAGGCGGGGACGGAAGCCGGGCTTGGCTGGTTTCGGGACGCGGCCGGGCAGGGGAGTGCGGCGGCGTAGACGCTACGTATCGCACGTCGCGTTCCTGCGCGCCCCCCTCTGGCCTGCCCTCTTTGCCAAAACTTGGCATCTCCCCCACAAGGAGGGAGATTGGATGTCACCGCCGCTTTCGCCAATTTTCGAGGTCGGGAACGTTTAAGGGCCGGCGCGGGAACTGCCGATCTCCCCACTCGTGGGGGAGATGGCCGGCAGGCCAGAGGGGGGCGCGCAGGAACGCCCCCTTAACAAGAAACGGAGAAAGACATGGACACCATCGGCTTCATCGGTCTCGGCATCATGGGCGCGCCGATGGCGGGGCATCTGCTAGACGCGGGTTATCAGGTCGTCGCCAGCGACCACCGCTCGAAGCCGCCGGCCGATCTCGTCGCCAGGGGATTAAAGACCGTCACCGGCCATGATGCCGTTGCCCGCGCGGCCGACATCGTCATCACCATGGTTCCGGATACGCCGCAGGTGGCCGATGTGCTGTTCGGCCAAAACGGCGTCGCGTCAGGCCTTACTAAAGGCAGGCTGGTCATCGACATGAGCTCGATCTCGCCGATCGCGACCAAGGAATTCGCTAAAAAGATAAACGATCTCGGCTGCGACTATCTCGACGCGCCGGTGTCGGGCGGCGAGGTCGGCGCCAAGGCGGCTTCGCTGACCATCATGGTCGGCGGTGAGGAAAAAGCCTTCGAACGCGCCAGGCCCATCTTCGAGAAGCTTGGCAAGAACATCACTCTGGTCGGGCCGAACGGCGTCGGCCAGACCACCAAGGTCGCCAACCAGATCGTCGTCGCGCTGACCATCGAGGCCGTCGCCGAAGCGCTGGTTTTTGCATCGAAAGCCGGCGCAGACCCGGCCAAGGTCAGGCAGGCGCTGATGGGCGGGCTCGCAAACTCGCGTATCCTGGAAGTGCATGGCGAGCGCATGATCAAGCGCAGCTTCGCGCCGGGCTTTCGCGTCGAACTCCACCAGAAGGATCTCAATCTGGCGCTGGAAGGCGCGAAGGCGCTTGGGGTAGCACTACCCAACACCTCGATGACGCAGCAATTGTTCAACTCTTGCGCGGCGAACGGTGGAGCAAAGGAAGATCATTCGGCACTGGTCAGGGCACTGGAGCGGATGGCTGGTCACGAGGTTGGGTGAGAGTGAAGTGAATTAGTCTGCAATACCTTCGATGGGCCGACTTCGTTCGACCGCATAGCGTATGAGATCGGCAAAACGTTTCAGAAAATCTTTGGATTCCTCCGACATTCCTTCAGTTCGCACAAGTGCCTCAACTTGCTTGGTCAAGGAAGGTAGGGATTCGATCGGAAGAGTGACGTCCTCATAGAAATCTTCGAATTTCAGTATGAGTTCAAACGCGTTTTGGTTTGCGATTGACACGATTTTTCATGATGCGCAGAGGGACCTACCGATACGCATCGATCGATATGTCCATCTGGATTGAGAACGGCAAAATCCAATGACATGCATTGCGCCCTATTTGCCGCGCGCGAACCACCGCCTCGCCGCATAAAGGCTCACCGCCGCGGCATTCGAGACGTTGAGCGAACGAATGGCGCCGGGCATGTCGAGCCGGGCGAGCGTCGTCACCGTTTCGCGCGTTTTCTGGCGCAGGCCTTTGCCCTCGGCGCCGAGCACCAGAGCGATCTTGTCACCGGCAAAGCTGGTTTCAAGTTCCGCCGGCCCGTCCGAATCCAGCCCTATCGTCTGGAAGCCGGCCTCGTGCAGCTGCCCCAGCGCATCGGCGAGGTTCTTCACCTCGATCTGGTCGATATGCTCAAGCGCGCCGGAGGCCGACTTCGCCAGCACGCCGGATTCCTGCGGGCTGTGGCGCGCCGTGGTGATCAGTGCGCCGGCGCCGAAGGCGACCGCCGAGCGCAGGATCGCGCCGACATTGTGCGGATCGGTGATCTGGTCGAGCACCAGCACCAGCCTGGTGTCGCCGAGCGCATCGAGGCGTTTCGGTTTCAGCGGCTCGGCCTCGATCACCACGCCCTGGTGCACGGCATCCGAGCCGGTGACCTTGTCGATGTCCCTTGGTTCGACCAGTTCCGCCTTGAAGGGCAAAGCGCCGAGATCGGCGATTGCCAGTCGCTCGGCAGCGTTGCGCGTCACCAGCATCTTTTTGATTTTGCGGCGCGGATTGTCGAGTGCGGCCCGCACCGTGTGCAGCCCGTAGAGCCGCACCAGCCCATCCGCCGGGTTCTCGCCGGGCGGCACCGGCTGGCGTGGCCTGAACGCCGGCGCGCCGCCGCTCTTCTCGTCGCGATGCGCGCGGCGCAGCTTGGCGTAGTGGGTGTCTTTAGGGGTCTTGGATTTGTTATCGTTGCTCATGGCCGGCTTCTATAGCCGTGTCGTCCCGTCATGGATACAGCTGCAGAAGCTGCTTGTCGGGCGAGGCGTGAGATTCAGCGCTTTTTGCCGGGCTGTTGCGGTTGACAGTTTTGGGCGCTGCCGCCATAAGGCGCTTCGCGGAAGGGCTGCTTTGGCGGCCGCGACGCGTCGATGCCTCGTTGCATGGCTCCGGCGGCAGACTGGAGAGGTGCCCGAGTGGTTAAAGGGGACGGACTGTAAATCCGTTGGCTATGCCTACGTTGGTTCAAATCCAACCCTCTCCACCACTGCCGGCCCGGAAGCCCTGAAACGCAGAGCGAGCGTCGGAGCGGATCCGATGCTTGACTGAAAGGCGCGGGTATAGCTCAGTGGTAGAGCAGCAGCCTTCCAAGCTGAATATGCGGGTTCGATTCCCGCTACCCGCTCCAGATTTCCCCCAAGCCGCGGCGCACCTCGCGCACGATGCCGAAGCAGGCACCGCCAAGCGAAGCGCTTTGCCGATAATTCAAAGTATTCGTTGCGCGTCCAGACGGACGCGCATCTTAATCTGTGTTATCGTTGTCCCGAACCGCAGGCGGCGTTGGGCGACAGGCGTCAGCTCGCGAATTTGCTGAATATGGACGCGAGCTGGTTCTGCTGCGGCACCTGCCCGTTCGGCGTCAACTGGTCGACAAGCCCTGGCAAGGCCGCGGACAATTGCTTGAGCAGATCCTGCTGGTTCAGGCCCGTCCTTTGCGCGATCTCCTGAATGATTTGTGGCCCGAGAGCACTGCCCAGATCGCTGGGGTTGATCGGCTGGTTCTGACCGGTACCGACCCACGAATTGGCAACGTTGCCGTGGCCGGCGTCCTTCAGTTTGTCGAGCAGGCCGCCCAGACCGCCGAGCAGTCCGCCATCGGCGGATGCGGTTGTATCAGGCGGGACGGGGGCAGGGCTCTGCGCCGCCTCCGGCTGGGCGGAACTTCCACCGCTCAGCATTTTTCCCACCAAAAGTGCGCCGAGCGCGATCATCAGCGGCTTGGCGACGTTGCCGCCGGGAACGGCATTGTCAAACAGTCCCATTGTGGATCTCCATGTCAAATTGCCCGTCCGTCTCCAACAATGACGCATTCATGGCGAATTTCAAGCCGGTTTGAGCTTTCCGTAATCATGATTTTCAAGTTGGCTTGAGCTTTGCTTAATAATGTGGAAGTAATCGGGTGCGGGGAACGGAGAGGAAAAATGTCAATATTAAGCTGGATTATTCTCGGCGTCATCGCCGGCTTCATAGGCAGCAAGATCGTCAATAAAAGCGGGCAAGGCCTTGTGCTCGATATCGTGCTTGGGATCGTCGGCGCCATCGTCGGCGGGCTCATCTTTAGCGCCTTTGGAGCGTCGGGCGTTACCGGGCTCAACATCTATAGCCTGATCGTCGCCGTGGTCGGTGCCGTGGTGGTCCTGTGGGCCTATCACCAGTTCAGCGGCAAGAGGGCTCTGTAGAAGCCGCTCGGCAATTGCGTCGGCATTCACCCGAATGCCGACCGCCTATCTGATCCTTTTGAGGATTTCGCGGATCAGCGTGTTGAGGCCGGCTTCCAGCCCTCTCACCATGATCGGCCATGATTCCTCGAGCAGTCGCTGCCATGCGGCATCGCGCCCGTTCCTCACCGGCAGATTTGGCATCGCGCCCATTGCCGCCGTCACGTCGCGGCGCAGCCGGTCGCCGCAGGCGCTTGCGCCGCTGATCGTCGGATCGAAGGGCAGCCGGGTGAAATCCCATTTTCCGCGTTGCTCGATGCCGAGATTGCTTTCGACCTCGGCGTGCGAGAGCACCGTTTTGGGCGTGACCTTGATGCGGTAATATTTGCAGAGTTCGGCGACAACCGTGGTCATCGCGTCCCACTGCGCCCTGGTCATCGGATAGCGGCCGGCATCGAACGGCCTTTCCTCCGCCCCGGCCATGCAGCAGAGCGAAACCCCGATCGAGCCGCCGTTGCAGTTGAGCGTGTGCGCGGCATATCCCGGTTTTACCCGGCTCGAATTGAGCGCGATCGAAGGCCGGCCCCTGACCAGGCGGCCATTCCCCTCGACCAGTATGTGATACGCATCCCTGTCGGTATCGCCGGCCGAATGCGAGCCGGCCGTCCAATGGCAAATGACGCGCCTCATCGCAACATTGGGCAACCAGTCGGGCGGCAATGCCACAGAAATCCCCGCGACATAAGTTCAGTGACGGAGCACAGTATAGTTTCGTTGGCGGCCGACGCGAAAACGAAACGATAATTTGGTTGAGCGTTTTCTAACGGTCAGCTATTCGCCGGCATCTCCGGCGACCGCGTGTTCTCTGTATTGCGGCAGATCGTCGGTGATCGTGAACCACTTCGCCTTCGAGCCGACGAAGATGTGCTGCGTCGGGCGGATGGTCGGCTCGTCGACCAGGGTTCCCATGGCGACATGCACGAAGGCACCGTCGCGGACCACGGAATAGAGCAACGAGCCGCAGGTCTTGCAATGCGCGTCATGGCCGGTTTCGTCGCCGAAGATCATGAGATTGTCCTCGCCCCTCGCCAGGCTCAGCCTGTCGCGCTCGATGCCGGCGAATGGCTTGAAGGCCGAGCCGGTGGTGCGCCGGCAGTTCGAGCAGTGGCAGTTCGTGGCATAGACGAACGCGTCCGCCACCGCGTACTGAACGGCGCCGCACAGGCACTTTCCGATAAGCCTGCGGTTGCGTGAATTCTGGTTGTCATCCGGGCTTGCCACGCGCTCCTCCTATTGTGCAGGCCGATTTCAGTTTCAAGCGACGACGGTCAACCGGCGCTTGCGCTCGTCGAGCGAGACGATGGTCAACCCGCTGGCCACCACCAGCAGGATGCCGCAGATGGCCAGCGCATTCGGGAGCTGCCGGAATACCACCAGGCCTGAAATCACCGCCCAGACGGTAAAGCAATAGTAGAACGGCGCCACCACGCTGGTCGGCCCGACGCGATAGGCCATGAAGATAAAGAAGTGGCCGAAGATCAGGAACAGTCCGGCGCCGCCCATCAGCAGCAGGTGACGGATTTCAGGCACCACCCACTGCTCGGAAACCAGATGCGCAACGCCGGCGCCGGTGAGCACCACAATCACCGCGGAAATAGCGACGATCATCCCCGGCACGTCGGCGGCGACCTTGCGTCCGGCCAGATCGCGCGCCGCGGACAGGGCGGCATTGCCTAGCGCCAGCAGGGCATAGACCGAAATCCCCTGCATCGTCGGTTGTGCAACCATCACCGCGCCGATAAAACCAAGGCCGATCAGCGCCATGCGCAGCCCGCCGATCCGTTCGCCAAACAGCATCGAGGAGCCGACCAGCATCAGCAAGGGCGTGATCTGCCCGAGCGCGGTCGAATCGGCGATCTGCATGTTGGCGAGCGCCACCACGTAGCAAAGGATAGCACCCAGTTCGAGCAGGTTCCTGCGCAAAACCTTCGCGTCGAGGATCAGCGGAATTTGCTTGCCATAGCCCAACATGAACAGCAGCGGAATGCCCCACAATGTTGCCGCAGCGCCGCGCAGGAACAGCACCTCATAGGGCGGCAGTCCCGCGGTTGCGAGCTTCATCATCGTGTCGTTGACGATGTAGGACCCGGTCGAAACGACCATGAACAGCGGGCCTCGTATGGCAGTCGGGATGAAATGCATCGGCCCACGAAATCAGACCGGCGCCAGGGCGGCAATGGGCCAGATCCGGCTGTAAATCCGACAAAGCCGTCAGCCGCCGCCGTAACCATTCCATTTGCCCTTGTTCGTTCCTATATCCGCGCCACATTCTCCGAAACCGGATCACACGTTCGGGCCGGGCGAGCGCGCTCGGCGACAAGGCACTTGTGTTTTTCGGCCTTAGTCGCTAATCGCCCCGCATTCGACTGAACTGAAGGTCCAGGCCGTCCCCAGGCCGTCCAAGGAAAGAGACTATGGCAAAAGGTAAATTCGAGCGCACTAAGCCTCATGTGAACATTGGCACGATTGGTCACGTCGATCATGGCAAGACGTCGCTGACGGCGGCGATCACCAAGTATTTTGGCGAATACAAGCGCTACGACCAGATCGATGCGGCGCCCGAAGAGAAGGCCCGCGGCATCACCATTTCGACGGCGCACGTCGAATACGAGACCGCCAACCGCCACTATGCCCATGTCGACTGCCCCGGCCACGCCGACTATGTGAAGAACATGATCACCGGTGCCGCGCAGATGGACGGCGCGATCCTGGTGGTGTCGGCCGCCGACGGCCCGATGCCGCAGACGCGTGAGCACATCCTGCTCGCCCGCCAGGTCGGCGTGCCCTCGATCGTGGTGTTCTTGAACAAGGTCGACCAGGTCGACGACGCCGAGCTGCTCGAGCTGGTCGAGCTCGAGGTGCGTGAGCTTTTGACCAAGAACGAGTTCCCCGGCGATGACATTCCGATCGTCAAGGGTTCGGCGCTTGCCGCACTTGAAGATTCCGACAAGAAGATCGGCGAGGACGCCATCCGCGAACTGATGGCTGCGGTCGATGCCTACATTCCGACGCCGGTGCGTCCGCTCGACAAGCCGTTCCTGATGCCGATCGAGGACGTGTTCTCGATCTCGGGCCGCGGCACGGTTGTGACCGGCCGCGTCGAGCGCGGCGTGGTCAAGGTCGGCGAGGAGCTGGAGATCGTCGGCATCCGTCCGACCACCAAGACGACCTGCACGGGCGTCGAGATGTTCCGCAAGCTGCTCGACCAGGGCCAGGCCGGCGACAACATCGGCGCGCTGTTGCGCGGTGTCGACCGTGAGGGCGTCGAGCGCGGCCAGGTCCTGGCCAAGCCCGGCACCGTCAAGCCGCACAAGAAGTTCGTTGCCGAAGCCTACATCCTGACCAAGGACGAGGGCGGCCGCCACACGCCGTTCTTCACCAACTACCGTCCGCAGTTCTATTTCCGCACGACGGACGTGACCGGCATCGTGTCGCTGCCGGAAGGCACCGAGATGGTGATGCCGGGCGACAACATCACCGTCGATGTCGAGCTGATCGTGCCGATCGCCATGGAAGAGAAGCTGCGCTTCGCCATCCGTGAAGGCGGCCGCACCGTCGGTGCCGGCATCGTCGTCACCATCAAAGAGTAATCGCCGGCGCTGCCGGTTGAGATCGGATGCAAAGGGGCGGTCTTCGGGCCGCCCTTTTTGATTCTGATATTCTGGCAATGGATTAACCGCATTGCTTCAAATCCTGTTGCAAGCGCCTCTGCCATAACTAGTATAGGTTGCATCGAGGGGGCTGCCCGAATGGTTCCATGGCGCCGTTTGCATAGTCAGGCATGGTGGTCGCTAGGGCTGATCTGCCTGGTGTCGTTGCTCATTGCGGGGTACGCTGATGCCCTGGCGGCAGCTATAACAGAAACCACGCCCGATCTTGGTCCGACGATGCGGTTTGTTGTCGTGCGCAGCACCGCGCCGGGCTGTGAGCCCAACTGCCCGGAATGGATCTCGGCGGAAGGCACCATAGAAGCCGGCACGCCCGCCCTGCTCAAACGCACGTTGAAGACGCTTGGTGGCCGCAAATTGCCGATCGTCGTCAATTCTCCGGGCGGCAATGTCGATGCAGCGCTTCAACTCGGCCGTATGATCCGCAAGAACAAGCTCGATATCGCTGTCGGCGCGACGATGTTTTACGGCTGCGAGCCGCAGATGAAGAATTGCCGGGCCAATGACGGCAAGGGCGCGGCCTATTTCGGGTTCAGCTATGCCAGCGGCGCCATCTGCAATTCCGCCTGTCCGCTGATGTTTGCCGGCGGAACGCGGCGCGTGGTAGGCGAATGGGCCTTTCTCGGCGTTCATCAGATCACCACGACCTACATCCGGACGAAACTGCTGTACCGCACCACCTATCGCATGGTGAAGGGCAAGAAAAAGATCCTCAGCACCCGGATCGTCAGCCGAAGAGACGCCGGCAGCTACAAGACCTACGAGATGAACAAGCCGCTGGAGAGGCGGCTATCGGCCTATCTGAAGGAGATGGGTATTGATAAGGGCGTGCTGGATATCATGAAGGCAACGCCAGCCAGCGATATAAGGCAGATCAAGCCGGGAGATATGCTGGCGATGAAGCTCGTCACCAGCCTCGAGTCCGTCGACATCCTGACGGAAGCAGCCATATGCCGGCGGAGCCCGGCGCCGGCGAACTGCAAGGAAATCCCTGCGAATGCCAAGCCGGCCGAGGTGGCAGCGATCGATGCTAAGGCCAGACCTTCTCAACCGGCTCAAGTCCCACTTTCTCAGCCGGCGAAGGTGGCACCTACCCAGCCGGTCGAGGCAGCGCCAGGGAATGGGGCGCCGGAGATGCGCTTCGTTGTGGTTCGCGGAAGCAATCCGCTGTGCAATCCCAACTGCCCGGAATGGATCTCGGCGGAAGGCGCGATTGCGCCTCAGACCCCGCAGAAGCTGCGCCAGTTGCTCGCCATGCTTGGCAACCGACGGCTGCCGGTGGTGGTCAGCTCACAAGGAGGCGACCTGTTCAGTGCTCTGGCGGTGGGGCGACTTATCCACGAAAAGAAGCTCGACATCGCCGTCGCCCGCACCGATTTCGTTGGCTGCGACCCGGGAGAGTGGAGTTGCTTGGCTAAAGAGGGCGCCTATGCCGGCCTGACCGTCGATTCGGGAGCGGCATGCGATTCGGCTTGCGCGCTCATGCTTGCCGGCGGCGTCAGACGGTTTGTCGGTCCGCAAGCGCGGCTCGGCATGTACCTGATGGGACAGCAGCAGATAATTAAGCCCTATCTCGAGGACATGGCGATTGGTCCCGGTCTGTTCGCCGCGCTCGAGCAGCGCTCGGTCGAGCGCCAGCTCGAACCCGACCTAATGCTGAAGGTTGGACTGACGACGGGGCCGCAATCGGTGGACGCGCTGACGGGCGCCACCATCTGCAAGTCGTCGCCGAAGCCCGACAACTGCCGCGTTCTGCCGTCCGCCAGCGCCGAGGCAGAGACGCCGGCGAAGCTTTAGCGCAACCTTGCACTGCCCATCGAGGCAGGTTGAGCGGCGCTCGATGTTTCCGCTATCGTCCAGCGCGGTTGAAGACCAGCATGGGAGGGATCGCGAATGAGCCAGGATGTCCCGACATTGTTTGAATGGGCCGGCGGCTCCGAAGCGCTGAACCGCCTGACCCAGACCTTCTACGACAGCGTCTCTCGGGATCCCATCGTCGGGCCGGTGTTCAAACATATGTCGCCGGACCATCCCGCTCACGTCGCAGCCTTCATCGGCGAAGTCTTTGGCGGACCGAAAACCTACAGCGAAAAGCATGGCGGCCACCGCGAGATGGTGATGCACCATCTCGGCAAGCATCTGACCGAGGAGCAGCGCCGGCGCTGGATCAATCTTCTCGCCGACGCCGCCGACGAGATCGGGCTGCCTGACGATCCCGAATTCCGCTCGGCCTTCATGGCCTATGTCGAATGGGGATCGCGGCTGGCCAAGATGAACTCCAACAAGGGCCCGACCTGCGATCCCGAGGCGGAACCAATGCCGGCCTGGGGTTGGGGCGTGCCGGGCGGCCCCTACAAGCCGCCTTCGGGAGACTGACCGGGGCGCGAATCGGTCGAAAACCCTGCCGCCAGGACCCGATTTGCGGGAAATGGGTGGCGGTGAATGGTTCGGTCCGCCAGGCTGGAACGGTTTGAGGCCACCGTGGCCGGCGGGGGCCGCGCTGAAAAACCGGAGGCCTGCGATGGGATCGGACAGCAAAGCAAATTCTGACAGCGACCGCGGACTCCGAAATCCGTTTGGCGTCATGGACGTCCCTACTCCCGACGACGAGGAGGTGTCGGCGTTCGCCGCCGGCGTGAAACCGGAGGGAACTCCAAGCGATGAAAATGCCGAGGCCTGGGGCACCGAAAGCGACCGCGACCGCAACGACACCATCGAAGGCAGCTGGTCCAGCCGTTGGAACGGCGGTGCCGATCCCACGATTCCAGGCGACAGCAAGGATAAATGGAAGTCTGGCTGGGGCGAGGTGAAGACGGCGGGAGAGAGAGTTTACCTGCTGTTCGATTGGCATAATGGCGTGCGCAAAGGGCTCATCGATGCCCGGCGCCAGGGTGCGAAAGGGCTGGTGGGAAAATACATCAATCTGACCGACCCGGAAATCGTGCGTCCCTGGGTCGGCTTGATCGTCAGCAATCAACGGATCGACGGGAAATGGCCGGGAGGACGCCTGGACTTTCGAAGATGAAGGCCGGGTAGCGCACGTCGCTCTTTACAGAGCGCGCGGAAGCTTTTAGGAAGCGCCTGCTGCGCCGACATGCGCATACGGGCATAGCTCAGTTGGTAGAGCGGCGGTCTCCAAAACCGCAGGTCGTAGGTTCGAGCCCTGCTGCCCGTGCCATTCTTCGAATGGATACCTAAAACGATTCTTTTGCGGTGCGGCCTTTGAAAACCGGCTTGTGACTTGCCATATAGCATAAGTTGCGGCATAAGGGCCGCATAGCCGGGACGGGACGACTGGATGGTTCCGAGGCGGCGTTTGGCCATAAAGCGGACACTTGCCACTTGCGTGGATCAAGAATCGGTTTTATGTAGACGAGACAGACACGCGACGCGTGGAGCTGGGAAGCCGGCTTTACGCGTCTGATTTGCATGGGCGAAATGATTGCGCTGATTCGGCGCGAACGCACGCTCAAGCGGCACGTCCCGGCCAGCGGGATCATCCAGGAGGCCCGGCCAACGGGTCTTGCAGACAGAGCGGCATATGGCTTCGAAAACCACAAATCCCTTCACCTTTCTCCAGCAGGTTCGCGCGGAGACCGCCAAGGTCACTTGGCCGTCGCGGCGCGAAACGATGATCTCGACGGTGATGGTCCTTGTGTTCGCGGTCATCGCGATGATCTTTTTCTTTACCGCAGACGTGGCCATGGGCTTTGCGGTCGAAAAAATCCTCGGCCTCGGACAGTAAGTCCGGCGATTACGGAGAAGTCTTGAAATGACCGCGCGGTGGTACATCGTCCACGCCTACTCGAACTTTGAAAAGAAGGTCGCCGAGGACATCGAGAACAAGGCCAAGCAGAAGGGCCTGTCCGCCGACATCGAGCAGATCGTGGTGCCGACCGAGAAGGTCGTCGAGATCCGCCGCGGCCGCAAGGTCGATGCCGAGCGCAAGTTCTTTCCGGGCTATGTGCTGCTGAAAGCCAATCTGACCGACGCCGTGTTTTCGCTCGTCAAGAACACGCCGAAGGTCACCGGTTTCCTGGGCGACTCCAAGCCGGTGCCGATCACCGAAGCCGAGGCCCAGCGTATCCTGAACCAGGTTCAGGAGGGCGTCGAGCGGCCGAAGCCGTCGGTGACGTTCGAGATCGGCGAAGCGATCCGCGTTTCGGATGGACCATTCGCGTCCTTTAACGGTTTCGTCCAGGAAGTGGACGAGGAGCGGGCGCGGCTCAAGGTGGAAGTTTCGATCTTCGGGCGCGCTGTGCCGGTCGATCTGGAATTCGGACAGGTCGAGAAGGGCTGATCCGAAATCCCTGCACCGGTTTCGGCGGCAGGGAAGGCGGCGCGGAGATCGCGCGGCCAAAAACGGGTGGGAGGCGAATGCGGCTTTAGCCGGCCGCGCGGACCGCACCACCAGACTGCAACCGCCGGCAAGACCGGCATGAGAAAAGGCAGGAAGAGAGATGGCTAAGAAAATTGCAGGCCAGCTCAAGCTCCAGGTTTCCGCGGGATCGGCCACGCCGTCGCCCCCGATCGGCCCGGCGCTTGGTCAGCGTGGCATCAACATCATGGAGTTCTGCAAGGCGTTCAACGCGCAGACCCAGGAAATGGAAAAGGGCTCGCCGGTTCCGGTCGTCATCACCTACTACCAGGACAAGTCGTTCACCTTCGTCATGAAGACGCCGCCGGTGAGCTACTTCCTGAAGAAGGCTGCGAACCTGAAGTCGGGCTCGAAGGAGCCGGGCAAGGTCAAGGCCGGCACGATCGGCCGCGACAAGGTGCGCGCCATCGCCGAGCAGAAGATGAAGGATCTGAACGCAAACGACGTCGAGGCGGCCATGCGCATGGTCGAGGGCTCCGCCCGCTCGATGGGTCTGGAAGTGGTGGGCTGAGATCATGGCAAAGATTGCAAAGCGTGTATCGAAGACCCGCGAAGGCATCGATCCCAACAAGGCTTATGCTTTGGGTGAGGCGCTGAAGCTGCTCAAGGATCGCTCCTCGGTGAAGTTCGACGAGACGATCGAAGTCGCGATGAACCTCGGCGTCGACCCGCGCCATGCCGACCAGATGGTCCGCGGCGTGGTCAATCTGCCGAACGGCACCGGCCGCAGCGTTCGCGTCGCCGTCTTCGCGCGTGGCGACAAGGCCGAGGAGGCCAAGGCCGCCGGCGCCGACATCGTCGGAGCCGAGGATCTGGTCGACATCGTCCAGAAGGGCACGATCGACTTCGACCGCTGCATCGCCACGCCGGACATGATGCCGCTGGTCGGCCGTCTCGGCAAGGTGCTCGGTCCGCGCGGCATGATGCCGAACCCGAAGGTCGGCACCGTAACCACCGACGTTACCGCCGCCGTCAAGGCATCGAAGGGCGGCGCCGTCGAGTTCCGCGTCGAGAAGGCCGGCATCGTTCACGCCGGCGTCGGCAAGGTCTCGTTCGACGTCAAGGCGCTGGAAGAAAACGTCCGCGCCTTCGCTGACGCGGTGACCAGGGCAAAGCCGGCTGGTGCCAAGGGCAACTACGTCAAGAAGGTGTCGGTCACCTCGACGATGGGCCCGGGCCTCAAGCTCGACGTCTCGACGCTCGCAGCGTCCTGATACGAACAATTGGATCGGCCGCTAAAACGCTGATCCGTGAAAGAATTCCGGGCCTCCGACCTGTCGGCGGCCCGGTACCGGAAGTCGAAAGGCTTCCGGACATCCTGTCCGAGATTGCAGGCGGCCCCCAAGCCTTAGGTGATGTGGGCCTTAATTCATGCGGGCCTGCATGAGACGGGTGAAGACCGGACAAAGGAGCGAAAGCTCCAATGAAAGGTTCGAACCGTGTTTGCCTTTTGTCTGCGCACCGTCCGGCTTGCCGGCAGGTGTGGCGAAAGGGGGCAGGATCCTCGAGCGTCGTTCGGGAGATCCGTTACTGGATGGCCCGGCCGGCAAAAAGGCAACCCGACGCCTGTCCTTCGTAGAGGGCAGGGGTCAACTGGAGATAGGCAGTGGACAGAGCGGAAAAACGCGAACTCGTCACGGGCCTGAATGATGCGTTTTCAAGCGCTGGTTCAGTCGTCGTGGCCCACTACGCCGGTATCACCGTCGCGCAAATGAACGACCTTCGGTCGAAAATGCGCGCCGCCGGTGGCACCGTCAAAGTCGCGAAGAACCGTCTCGCCAAAATCGCTCTTCAGGGCACGGACTCCGCATCGATCATCGAGCTGTTCAAGGGACAGACGCTGATCGCCTATTCGGAGGATCCGATTGCGGCGCCGAAGGTCGCGTCCGATTTCGCCAAGGGAAATGACAAGCTCGTCATTCTCGGCGGCGCAATGGGTACCACCTCGCTCAATGCCGACGGTGTGAAGGCACTCGCCACACTTCCGTCGCTCGATGAGCTGCGCGCCAGGCTGGTTGGCATGATCGCCACGCCGGCAACCCGGATCGCCCAGATCGTCAATGCGCCTGCGGCTTCGGTCGCGCGCGTCATCGGCGCTTACGCCCGGAAGGACGAGGCGGCATGAGGCCGTTCCTCGCTATCACAAACACACGTTCGAACCTTATGAAGGAACATTGCAATGGCTGATCTGGCAAAGATCGTAGACGACCTTTCGAAGCTAACCGTCCTCGAGGCGGCCGAGCTGTCGAAGCTTCTTGAAGAAAAGTGGGGCGTTTCCGCCGCTGCTCCGGTGGCGGTTGCCGCTGCCGGCGGCGCTGCGGCCGCTGCTGCTCCGGTCGAGGAAAAGACGGAATTCGACGTCGTCCTCACCGAGGCAGGCGCTCAGAAGATCAACGTCATCAAGGAAGTTCGCGCCATCACCGGTCTTGGCCTCAAGGAAGCCAAGGACCTGGTCGAGGCGGCTCCGAAGCCGGTCAAGGAAGCCGTTTCCAAGGCCGACGCGGACAAGTTCAAGGCCCAGCTGGAAGCAGCCGGCGCCAAGGTCGAACTGAAGTAAGCGTTGAGTACAGGCGGACGGAGTCGCGCCGTACGCCAATCCTTTCGCGTCTAAGGGAGGCTGCGTAACGCGAAGAGTGCGAAAACCTCTTTCCTGAGGGCCGCAAACCGGCCTTCAGGAAACGGGTTTTCTCCCGTTTCTGGCCCGCCGCCAATTGGCGGCGGGTGAAAAGACAAGAAGCCGCCGACAGGCGGCGGGCAACAAGACAGGGCCGCCAAGGTGGCCCGAGATGCAAGGCGAGCCGCGGCGAGGCTCGTCCCGAGAATTGAGCTAAGGAGCGACGATGGCCCAGACCCAGACTTTCAATGGCCGCAGACGCGTACGCAAGTTTTTCGGAAAGATCCCGGAAGTTGCGGAGATGCCGAACCTGATCGAGGTTCAGAAGGCATCCTATGACCAGTTCCTGATGGTGGAGGAGCCCAAGGGTGGGCGTCCTGACGAGGGACTGCAAGCAGTTTTCAAGTCGGTCTTCCCGATTTCCGATTTTTCCGGCTCCTCGATGCTGGAATTCGTGAAGTATGAGTTCGAGGGACCGAAATTCGACGTTGACGAATGCCGGCAGCGCGACCTGACCTATGCGGCGCCGCTCAAGGTGACGCTGCGCCTCATCGTGTTCGATATCGACGAGGATACCGGCGCCAAGTCGATCAAGGACATCAAGGAGCAGGACGTCTACATGGGCGACATGCCGCTCATGACCTTGAACGGCACCTTCATCGTCAACGGCACCGAGCGCGTCATCGTCTCGCAGATGCACCGTTCGCCAGGCGTCTTCTTCGACCATGACAAGGGCAAGTCGCACTCGTCCGGCAAGCTTCTGTTTGCCGCGCGCGTCATTCCCTATCGCGGTTCGTGGCTCGACATCGAGTTCGATAGCAAGGACGTCGTGCATGCCCGCATCGATCGCCGCCGCAAGATTCCGGTGACGTCGCTGCTGATGGCGCTCGGCATGGACGGCGAAGAGATCCTGTCGACCTTCTACAACAAGATCACCTACAAGCGCGCCGGCGACCATTGGCGCATCCCGTTCAACGTCGAGCGTTTCCGCGGCCTCAAGGCCGTTGGTGACCTGGTCGACGCCGACACCGGCGAAGTCGTCGTCGAGGCCGGCAAGAAGATCACCGCCCGCCAGGCCAGGGCACTTGGCGAAAAGGGTCTCAAGGCGATCAAGGCGACCGACGAGGATCTGCTCGGCAACTACCTTGCCGAGGATATTGTCAACTACGCGACCGGCGAGATCTTCCTCGAAGCCGGTGACGAGATCGACGAAAAGACGCTGAAAGTGCTGCTTGGCACCGGTGACGATGAGATCAAGGTCCTCGACATCGACCACGTCAACGTCGGCGCCTACATCCGCAACACGCTCAACGTCGACAAGAACGAGAGCCGCCAGGACGCACTGTTCGACATCTACCGCGTCATGCGCCCCGGCGAGCCGCCGACGCTCGAGACCGCCGAAGCCATGTTCAACTCGCTGTTCTTCGACAGCGAGCGCTATGATCTTTCGGCCGTCGGCCGCGTCAAGATGAACATGCGCCTCGAGCTCAAGGCCGAGGACACCGTGCGCGTGCTGCGCAAGGACGACATCCTGGCCGTGGTCAAGACGCTGGTCGAACTGCGCGACGGCAAGGGCGAGATCGACGACATCGACAATCTCGGCAATCGCCGCGTGCGCTCGGTCGGCGAGCTGATGGAGAACCAGTACCGCGTCGGCCTGCTGCGCATGGAGCGCGCGATCAAGGAACGCATGTCCTCGATCGAGATCGACACGGTGATGCCGCAGGACCTGATCAACGCCAAGCCGGCGGCTGCCGCCGTGCGCGAGTTCTTCGGTTCCTCGCAGCTGTCGCAGTTTATGGATCAGACCAACCCGCTTTCGGAGATCACCCACAAGCGCCGTCTTTCGGCGCTTGGACCGGGCGGTCTGACCCGCGAGCGTGCCGGTTTCGAAGTGCGCGACGTGCACCCGACGCATTACGGCCGCATCTGCCCGATCGAGACGCCGGAAGGCCCGAACATCGGCCTGATCAACTCG
Organism: Mesorhizobium sp. M0145; assembly: GCF_040322355.1. Classification (NCBI taxonomy): domain Bacteria; kingdom Pseudomonadati; phylum Pseudomonadota; class Alphaproteobacteria; order Hyphomicrobiales; family Phyllobacteriaceae; genus Mesorhizobium; species Mesorhizobium sp. M0145. The sequence goes on along the minus strand of NZ_JAMYTK010000017.1, from coordinate 34,788 downwards.
CTTGCGACCTTCGCGCGCGTCAACAAATACGGCTTCATCGAGAGCCCGTACCGCAAGATCGTCAACGGCAAGCTGACCAATGAGGTCGTTTACCTCTCGGCTATGGAAGAGGCCAAGCACCACGTCGCGCAGGCCAATGCCGAGCTCGACAAGAATGGTCATTTCGTCGACGAATTCGTCATTTGCCGCAACGCCGGCGAAGTGATGATGGCGCCGCGCGAAAACGTTGATCTGATGGATGTGTCGCCGAAGCAGATGGTGTCGGTGGCCGCGGCCCTGATCCCGTTCCTCGAGAACGATGACGCCAACCGTGCGCTGATGGGCTCGAACATGCAGCGTCAGGCCGTGCCGCTGGTGCGCGCCGAAGCGCCGTTCGTCGGCACCGGCATGGAGCCGATCGTCGCCCGTGACTCGGGCGCCGCCATCGGCGCCCGCCGCGGCGGCATCGTCGACCAGGTGGACGCGACGCGTATCGTCATCCGCGCCACGGAAGATCTCGATCCCGGCAAGTCCGGCGTCGACATCTACCGGCTGATGAAGTTCCAGCGTTCGAACCAGAACACCTGCATCAACCAGCGTCCGCTGGTGCGCATGGGCGACCGGGTCAACAAGGGCGACATCATCGCCGACGGCCCGTCGACCGAGCTCGGCGATCTGGCCCTCGGCCGTAACGTGCTGGTCGCGTTCATGCCGTGGAACGGCTACAACTACGAGGATTCCATCCTCCTGTCCGAGCGCATCGTCGCCGACGACGTCTTCACCTCGATCCACATCGAGGAGTTCGAAGTCATGGCCCGCGACACCAAGCTGGGGCCGGAGGAGATCACGCGCGACATTCCCAACGTCTCGGAAGAAGCGCTGAAGAACCTCGATGAGGCCGGCATCGTCTACATCGGTGCGGAAGTGCAGCCGGGCGACATCCTGGTCGGCAAGATCACGCCGAAGGGCGAAAGCCCGATGACGCCGGAAGAAAAGCTGCTGCGCGCCATCTTCGGTGAAAAGGCCTCGGACGTGCGCGACACCTCGATGCGCATGCCTCCGGGAACCTTCGGCACCGTCGTCGAAGTGCGTGTCTTCAACCGCCACGGCGTCGAGAAGGACGAGCGCGCCATGGCGATCGAGCGCGAGGAGATCGAACGCCTCGCCAAGGACCGCGACGACGAGCAGGCGATCCTCGACCGCAACGTCTATTCGCGTCTTTCCGACGTTCTCGTCGGCAAGGAAGCGATTGCCGGGCCGAAGGGCTTCAAGAAGGGCTCGAAGCTGTCGAAGGACACGCTCGACGAGTATCCGCGTTCGCAGTGGTGGCAGTTTGCCGTGGAGAACGAAAAGCTCCAGAGCGAACTGGAAGCCCTGCGTGGCCAGTACGACGATTCCAAGAAGGCGCTCGAGCAGCGCTTCATGGACAAGGTCGAGAAGGTGCAGCGCGGCGACGAAATGCCTCCGGGCGTCATGAAGATGGTCAAGGTCTTCGTGGCCGTGAAGCGCAAGATGCAGCCCGGCGACAAGATGGCCGGCCGGCACGGCAACAAGGGTGTCGTGTCGCGGATCGTTCCGGTCGAGGATATGCCTTTCCTCGAGGACGGCACGCATGCCGACATCGTGCTCAACCCGCTGGGTGTGCCGAGCCGCATGAATGTCGGCCAGATCCTGGAAACGCATCTGGGCTGGGCTTGCGCCGGAATGGGCAGGAAGATCGGCGATCTGATCGACGCGTACAAGACGGCGGGCGACATCAAGCCGCTGCGCAAGACGCTCGAGAGCTTCATGCCTTCCAACGACCGCAACGAGCCGGTCCGCGAATATGACGACGAGAGCATCGTTCGCCTCAGCGAGCAGATGCGCCGCGGCGTCTCCATCGCGACACCGGTGTTCGACGGCGCGCACGAGGCCGACATCAACATCATGCTGGAGCAGGCGGGCCTGCACACCAGCGGTCAGTCGCAGCTCTATGACGGGCGCACCGGCGAGCCGTTCGATCGCAAAGTGACGATGGGCTATATATATATGCTCAAGCTTCACCACCTTGTGGACGACAAGATCCACGCGCGTTCGATCGGGCCGTACTCGCTCGTTACCCAGCAGCCGCTGGGCGGCAAGGCGCAGTTCGGTGGCCAGCGCTTCGGCGAGATGGAGGTCTGGGCGCTCGAAGCATACGGCGCCGCCTACACGCTGCAGGAGATGCTGACGGTGAAGTCGGATGACGTCGCCGGCCGCACCAAGGTCTACGAGGCGATCGTCAGAGGCGACGACACATTCGAGGCCGGCATTCCCGAGAGCTTCAACGTTCTCGTCAAGGAAATGCGGTCTCTCGGCCTCAATGTCGAGCTGGAGAACACCAAGCTCGACGACAACCCGATCCGGCTGCCCGACGCGGCCGAGTAAGCAAGACGTCCGGCCGCGGTCTTCCCGCGACCGGACGCACCAAATTCTCGGCCGATGGCCGATCAAGTCGGCGGGCGTTTGGCCCGCGCTAGATGCAAGGGGTTTTCGAGGACCCCGAAAAGGAGAACGGCATGAACCAAGAGGTCATGAATCTCTTCAATCCCCAGGCGCCTGCGCAGGTGTTCGATTCCATCCGGATCTCGCTTGCCAGCCCTGAGAAGATTCTGTCCTGGTCGTTCGGCGAGATCAAGAAGCCGGAGACCATCAACTACCGCACCTTCAAGCCGGAGCGTGACGGCCTGTTCTGCGCGCGCATTTTTGGCCCGATCAAGGACTATGAGTGCCTGTGCGGCAAGTACAAGCGCATGAAATACAAGGGCGTCATCTGCGAGAAGTGCGGCGTCGAAGTGACGCTGTCGCGCGTCCGCCGCGAGCGCATGGGCCATATCGAGCTGGCGGCACCGGTCGCCCACATCTGGTTCCTGAAGTCGCTGCCGTCGCGCATCGGCACGCTGCTCGACATGACGCTGAAGGACATCGAGCGGGTCCTCTACTTCGAGAACTACATCGTTACCGAACCCGGCCTCACCGCGCTGAAGGAGCACCAGCTGCTCAGCGAGGAAGAGTACATGATGGCCGTCGACGAGTATGGCGAGGATTCGTTCACCGCCATGATCGGCGCCGAGGCGATCCACGACCTGCTGGCCGGCATGGACCTCGAGAAGATCGCCGGCGATCTGCGCTCGGAACTGGCTTCGACCACCTACGAGCTCAAGCAGAAGAAGTACCTGAAGCGGCTCAAGGTCGTCGAGAACTTCATGGAGTCCGGCAACCGTCCGGAATGGATGATCATGAAGGTGGTTCCGGTGATCCCGCCGGACCTGCGTCCGCTTGTCCCGCTGGACGGTGGCCGTTTCGCCACGTCGGATCTGAACGACCTCTATCGCCGCGTCATCAACCGCAACAACCGCTTGAAGCGGCTGATCGAGCTGCGCGCGCCCGGCATCATCGTGCGCAATGAAAAGCGCATGCTGCAGGAAGCCGTCGATGCGCTGTTCGACAATGGCCGCCGTGGCCGCGTCATCACCGGCGCCAACAAGCGTCCGCTGAAGTCGCTGTCCGACATGCTGAAGGGCAAGCAGGGCCGGTTCCGCCAGAACCTGCTCGGCAAGCGCGTCGACTATTCCGGCCGCTCGGTCATCGTCACCGGTCCGGAGCTCAAGCTGCACCAGTGCGGCCTGCCGAAGAAGATGGCGCTCGAGCTGTTCAAGCCCTTCATCTACGCCCGTCTCGACGCCAAGGGTTACTCCTCGACCGTCAAGCAGGCGAAGAAGCTGGTCGAGAAGGAGCGTCCGGAGGTCTGGGATATCCTCGACGAGGTCATCCGCGAGCATCCGGTGCTTTTGAACCGCGCACCGACGCTGCACCGCCTCGGTATCCAGGCGTTCGAGCCGATCCTGATCGAAGGCAAGGCGATCCAGCTTCACCCGCTGGTCTGCACGGCCTTCAACGCCGACTTCGACGGCGACCAGATGGCGGTCCACGTGCCGCTGTCGCTGGAAGCGCAGCTCGAAGCCCGCGTGCTGATGATGTCGACCAACAACATCCTGCACCCGGCTTCCGGTGCGCCGATCATCGTGCCGTCGCAGGACATGGTTCTCGGTCTCTACTATCTCTCGATCGTCAACCAGAACGAGCCGGGCGAGGGCATGGTGTTTGCCGACATGGGCGAACTCCAGCACGCGCTCGAGACCAAGGCGGTGACGCTGCATGCCAAGATCAAGGGGCGCTTCCGCACGGTCGACGCCGACGGCAAGGTCGTGTCGAAGATCTACGACACCACGCCTGGCCGCATGATCATCGGCGAGCTGCTGCCGAAGAATCACAACGTGCCCTACGAGACCGCCAACCAGGAGATGACCAAGAAGAACATCTCCAAGATGATCGACACCGTCTACCGCCATTGCGGTCAGAAGGAGACGGTCATTTTCTGCGATCGCATCATGGCTCTCGGCTTCAGCCACGCCTGCCGTGCCGGCATTTCGTTCGGCAAGGACGACATGCTGATCCCGGACGCCAAGATCAAGCTGGTCTCCGACACCGAGGCTTTGGCCAAGGAGTACGAGCAGCAGTACAATGACGGTCTGATCACCCAGGGCGAGAAGTACAACAAGGTCGTCGACGCCTGGGCCAAGTGCTCGGAAAAGGTCGCCGACGAAATGATGGCCCGCATCAAGGCGGTCGAGTTCGAGGACAACGGCCGTCAGAAGCCGATGAACTCGATTTACATGATGTCGCACTCCGGTGCGCGCGGCTCGCCCACCCAGATGCGCCAGCTCGCCGGCATGCGCGGCCTGATGGCCAAGCCTAGCGGTGAAATCATCGAGACGCCGATCATCTCGAACTTCAAGGAAGGCCTCACCGTGCTCGAGTACTTCAACTCGACCCACGGCGCCCGCAAGGGTCTGGCCGACACCGCCTTGAAGACGGCGAACTCGGGTTACCTGACGCGTCGTCTCGTCGACGTGGCGCAGGACTGCATCGTCAACTCGCTCGACTGCGGCACCGACAAGGGCCTCACCATGCAGCCGATCGTCGATGCCGGTCAGGTCGTCGCCTCGGTTGGTCAGCGCGTTCTCGGCCGCACCTCGCTCGACGACATCACCCACCCGGTCACCGGCGAGGTTCTGGTCAAGGCCGGAACGCTGATGGACGAGCGTGACGTGGAACTGATCGAAAAGGCCGGCGTGCAGTCGGTTCGCATCCGTTCGGCGCTGACCTGCGAGGTCAGGGTCGGCGTCTGCGCGGTCTGCTACGGACGCGATCTGGCCCGCGGCACTCCCGTCAACCAGGGCGAGGCTGTCGGCGTCATCGCGGCGCAGTCGATCGGCGAGCCGGGCACCCAGCTCACCATGCGTACCTTCCACATGGGCGGCACGGCGCAGGTGGTGGATTCCTCGTTCCTTGAAGCCTCGTATGAGGGCAAGGTCGAGATCCGCAACCGCAACGTGGTGCGCAACTCCGACGGCCAGCTGATGGTCATGGGCCGCAACATGGCGGTGCTGATCCTCGACGAGGCCGGCAAGGAACGCGCCACGCACCGCGTCACCTACGGTTCGCGTATCTTCGTCGACGATGGCGACAAGGTGAAGCGCGGCCAGCGCATTGCCGAGTGGGATCCCTATACCCGCCCGGTCCTCACCGAAATCGAGGGCAGGGTAGCGTTCGAGGATCTGGTCGATGGCATTTCCGTTCAGGAAACCGCCGACGAATCGACCGGCATCACCAAGCGCGAGGTCATCGACTGGCGTTCGACGCCACGCGGCAACGACCTCAAGCCGGCGATCGTCGTCCAGGATGCCAAGGGCAAGGTCGGCAAGCTGTCGAAGGGCGGCGACGCCCGCTTCCTGCTCTCGGTCGAGGCCATTCTTTCGGTCGAGCCGGGCGCACAGGTTCGCCCCGGCGACGTGCTGGCGCGTATCCCGATGGAAAGCGCCAAGACCAAGGACATCACCGGCGGTCTGCCGCGTGTGGCCGAACTGTTCGAGGCACGCCGTCCGAAGGATCACGCCATCATCGCCGAGATCGATGGCACGATCCGCTTCGGCCGCGACTACAAGAACAAGCGCCGCATCATCATCGAGCCGCATGACTCGACGCTTGAGCCGGTCGAATACCTGATCCCGAAGGGCAAGCCGTTCCATCTCCAGGACGGCGACGTCATCGAGAAGGGCGACTACATCCTCGACGGTAATCCGGCGCCGCACGACATCCTGGCGATCAAGGGCGTGGAGGCGCTTGCCTCCTACCTCGTCAACGAAATCCAGGAGGTCTACCGACTGCAGGGCGTGTCGATCAACGACAAGCACATCGAGGTGATCGTTCGCCAGATGCTGCAGAAGGTCGAGATCACCACGCAGGGCGATTCGACCTACATTCCGGGCGACCACGTCGACGTGATCGAGCTGGAAGAGGTCAATGAGCGCCTGGTCGAGGAAGGCAAGAAGCCGGCTGAAGGCCAACCGGTGCTGCTCGGCATCACCAAGGCCTCGCTGCAGACGCCGTCCTTCATCTCCGCCGCCTCCTTCCAGGAGACGACGAGGGTGCTGACCGAAGCTGCGGTTGCGGGCAAGACCGACATGCTGCAGGGGCTGAAGGAAAACGTCATCGTCGGCCGGCTGATCCCGGCCGGTACCGGCGGTACGATGAGCCAGATCCGGCGCATCGCCACCTCGCGCGACGAGTTGATCATCGACGAGCGCCGCAAGGCGTCCGGCGTCGAGGTCGCCGAGCCGATGCTGACCGACATGGTTAACGCGGCGCAGTAAGCGCGCAAGCAAGAGAAGATAGAAAAGGGGCCTAAGTGGCCCCTTTTCGCATTTTGGTTCCTCAATCGGATCGGAGAGGAAACGATGAGCAGGAAGATTTGGGCTTCTGTCGACGACTACATTGTCGAAGCTCTTTTCGAGGCGGATCCCGCTCTTGATGCCGTTCTGGCGGCCAACCATGATCAGGGCCTGCCGCCTATCGACGTTTCCCCAGCACAAGGCAAGCTGCTCTCACTTCTTGCGCGAATGCAGGGAGCGAGGAAGGTACTCGAAATCGGCACGTTGGGCGGTTATTCGACAATCTGGATGGCGCGAGCATTGCCGATGGATGGCAAGGTCGTGACGCTCGAGCTTGATCCGCACCACGCCAGTGTCGCGCGGTCGAACTTTGAACGGGCAGGGGTGTCTGACCGTGTGGAACTGCGGGTCGGACCGGCGCTTCAATCGCTTGCGGCCTTAGGCGCCGAGAATGCCGGGCCGTTCGACTTTATCTTCATCGACGCCGACAAGCCGAACAACCCGCACTATCTGTCCTGGGCCATGCGTCTTTCGAGGCCGGGGACCGTCATCGTCTGCGACAATGTCATCCGTGACGGCGCGGTGGTGAATGAAGATGGTCGCGACGCCAATGTCGAAGGGGCACGCGCGGCGTTCTCGTTCATCGGCAGCGACAAGCGTCTGGAAGGCACCGCGATCCAGACTGTTGGCGCCAAGGGCTATGACGGCTTTGCAATAGCGATCGTCAATTGATTTTGTGCGGTGCGCCGACCAGACCTGCGATCCGGCCGGCGCCCACTCGTCAATCGAAAAAAGCTTCCACCACATTGCGCTTGCCGAGCATGAAGGCGTCGGCGACGTGCTGCAGGGGCGCGAGATCGACGTCGGAGGTGCCGGCGCGCACGATCTCGGCGAAGCGCTTGTAGAGCATCGGATATTCGGCTTCCGGCTCCTCGTGAACGACGCGGCCATCGATGGCGAGCTTTGAGCCGCCGCCAGAAAGCACCATCGATCCGGCCTCGGTATCGGCCAGGATGTCCCAGCTTTGCGGGCCGGTCTGACGCCAATCGAGTTCCATCGTCACCGGCAGACCGTTCGAAGTGCGGAAGGCGATATGGGCGGCGATCGGGGCCGCGCGGTTTTCGGGGAAATCGAGCTCTGCCGAGCTGATGAACATCGGCGGCAGGATGTGGGTCGCGATCGACAGCGCGTTGATGCCGGGATCGAAGACGCCAAAGCCGCCGGGAGCCCAGATCCACTCCTGGTTCGGATGCCAGCGGCGCACGTCTTCCTTCCAGTTGATGGCGGCCGACCTGATCGTAGTCGAGCTGAGGAATGTGCGCGCTGCTTCGACAGCTGGCGCATAGCGCGAGTGCCAGCTGGCGAACAGGCAGACGCCGTTCGCTGCCGCCAGCGCCTTCAGGTCTTCGACCTCGCTGACCGTGGCGCCGGGCGGCTTTTCCAGGAAGACATGCTTTTTCGCCGTGAGCGCCAAGCGCGCGGCGTCGTAACGAAACTGCGGCGGCATGCACAGCGACACCGCCTCGAGCTCTGGCGTTGCGTCGAGCATCGCCTCGATCGTCGGGAAGTTCGGGATGTCCTCCACTTTGCCATGCCGGCTCGCTGCAGCAACCAGGCGATAATCCTGGTCCTTCGCCAGCGCCGGCAGATGCTGGTCACGGACGATCTTCCCCACGCCGACGATGCCGAGCTTGATGGGATTAGAGGACATGGGAGCTCCGCAGGTTGAGTGTGCTTGGTTTTGCCAGAGGTCGCTTCTTAGCAGAGAACTTGTGCCGGGCAAGTCGCCGGGCTTTGTCGCCGGCCCGCAAGATCGACCGCGATTCAGATCTCTTCAGATCGGCACATCGAACGTCACGATCGACACTTCGCCTTCGAGCGCGCCCTGATAGGCGGACAGATGCGGCTCCTCGTCGGGCACGCCGTCCATGTCGCCGATCTGGTCGAGCTCTGCCTCGGCATAACCTTCCGCGGCAAGCGATTCGAGAGCGCGGCGCACCGCCGAATCGTCGTCCGGCGCGACCAGCATCACATGCACGCCTTCCGCCTTGCCGCCTTTGCGCTTCCACACCCGGCCGGTAATAATGGTGACCGGGCGCTCCTCATTGTCATTCACGGGTTCGTACCTCCGGGCGAGGGGGTTTGGGCTGCTCATGCCGCCTTTTCGCACGAAGCACGGCCTGGAAACAGCCGCAAGCCGGTCACTTTCTGGCTTCCTCTTGAAAAACGGCGCAAGAAAATTACATGCGCTTTTCGCATGGCTGCCACGCCTCGGGTTCAGCGCAATATTTGCCGCTCCGGGGTTGACGGACAGTGGTCATACGAGTAGAAGCCGCCCAGTCAGAACCGATGTGAGGCTCTTGCTTCCGAAGCGACACGCTTTGGAGTTTGCCTCAAACAGGGTTCGTTTTACGAGCGAAAAGACATTTCCGGCGTGCATGAAGCGGCTTCCGCTTCCTCTGCCATTTGTTCGGGCAAGACCGCGAGGCGCGGTTTGTGGCCCGAATTTGCGTATGGAAGTGACGCTTTGAGCGGCCCTGACCGGGCGAGATACGGAATTGAGAGACAAGAGGGTTTAATGCCTACCGTCAACCAGCTGATCCGCAAGCCGCGCATTGCGCCGGTGAAGCGCAACAAGGTCCCGGCCATGCAGCAGAACCCGCAGAAGCGGGGCGTCTGCACGCGCGTCTACACCACGACGCCGAAGAAGCCGAACTCGGCGCTGCGCAAGGTGGCCAAGATCCGCCTGACCAATGGTTTTGAAGTGATCGGTTACATCCCCGGCGAAGGCCACAACCTTCAGGAGCACTCGGTGGTGATGATCCGCGGCGGCCGCGTCAAGGATCTTCCGGGCGTCCGTTACCACATCATCCGCGGCGTGCTCGACACGCAAGGCGTGAAGAACCGCAAGCAGCGCCGTTCGAAATACGGCGCCAAGCGTCCGAAGTGACCGAAGCGTAGCCAAGGTCGTTCCGGGCGGCGTCAAGCGACGATCCGGGATCCAGGCCACCGCGTAGAATTGAGGCAGAGAAAAAATGTCCCGTCGTCACAGTGCAGAAAAGCGTGAGATCAATCCGGACCCGAAGTTCGGCGATCTGATCGTCACCAAGTTCATGAACGCCGTCATGTATGACGGCAAGAAGTCGGTTGCCGAGACCATCGTCTACGGCGCGCTCGACCAGGTTCAGTCCAAGACCAAGCAGGAGCCGGTCACCGTCTTCCATCAGGCGCTCGACAATGTCGCGCCGCATGTGGAAGTGCGTTCGCGCCGCGTCGGCGGCGCCACCTACCAGGTTCCGGTCGACGTGCGCCCCGAGCGCCGTCAGGCATTGGCCATCCGCTGGCTGATCGCCGCCGCCCGCAACCGCAACGAGACCACTATGGTCGACCGCCTCTCCGGCGAGCTGATGGATGCGGCCAACAACCGCGGCACCGCCGTCAAGAAGCGTGAAGACACCCACAAGATGGCAGAAGCCAACCGCGCTTTCGCGCACTACCGCTGGTAAAGCGCGAACGAGACTGAAGAGGCACCTCCCATGGCCCGCGAATATAAAATCGAAGACTACCGCAATTTCGGTATCATGGCGCATATCGACGCCGGCAAGACGACGACCACCGAGCGCGTCCTCTATTACACGGGCAAGTCGCACAAGATCGGGGAAGTCCACGACGGCGCTGCGACCATGGATTGGATGGAGCAGGAGCAGGAGCGCGGCATTACCATCACGTCCGCCGCGACCACGACCTTCTGGAAGGGTCGCGACGGCAAGATGCACCGCTTCAACATCATCGACACCCCCGGCCACGTCGACTTCACCATTGAGGTCGAGCGTTCGCTGCGCGTGCTTGACGGCGCCATCGCGCTGCTCGACGCCAATGCCGGTGTCGAGCCGCAGACGGAAACCGTCTGGCGTCAGGCTGACAAGTACCGCGTGCCGCGCATGATCTTCTGCAACAAGATGGACAAGATCGGCGCCGACTTTTACCGCTCGGTCGAGATGATCGGTTCGCGCCTAGGTGCGCATGCCGTCGTCATGCAGCTGCCGATCGGCGCCGAGACCGAGTTCAAGGGTGTCGTCGACCTCGTCGAGATGAACGCGCTGGTCTGGCGCGACGAGACGCTGGGCGCTGCCTGGGACATCGTCGAGATCCCTGCCGACCTCAAGGCTCGTGCCGAAGAATACCGCGAGAAGATGATCGAGGCCGCCGTCGAAATGGACGAGACGGCGCTCGAGAATTACCTCGAAGGCAAGATGCCGAGCAACGACGAGATCCGTGCGCTCATCCGCAAGGGCACGATCGCGGTGAAGTTCTATCCGATGTTCTGCGGCTCGGCCTTCAAGAACAAGGGCGTGCAGCCGCTGCTCGACGCCGTCGTCGAATATCTGCCGTCGCCGGCCGATGTCCCGGCCATCAAGGGCGTCGACGCCAAGACCGACGCCGAGATCGAGCGTCATGCAGACGACAACGAGCCGCTGTCGATGCTTGCCTTCAAGATCATGAACGACCCGTTCGTCGGTTCGCTCACCTTTGCCCGCATCTATTCGGGCAAGCTCACCAAGGGCATCTCGGTCGACAACACCGTGAAGGGCAAGAAAGAGCGCATCGGCCGCATGTTGCAGATGCATGCGAATTCGCGCGCCGACGTGGAAGAGGCGTTTGCCGGCGACATCGTCGCCCTCGCTGGTCTCAAGGACACCACCACCGGCGACACGCTCAGTGATCCGCTGCATCCGGTCATCCTCGAGCGCATGGAATTCCCCGATCCGGTCATCCAGATCGCCATCGAGCCGAAGACCAAGAACGACCAGGAAAAGATGGGTCTCGCCCTTCACCGCCTGGCCGCCGAGGATCCGTCCTTCCGCGTCAAGACCGACGAGGAATCGGGCCAGACGATCATTTCCGGCATGGGCGAGCTTCACCTCGACATCATCGTCGACCGCATGCGCCGCGAGTTCAAGGTCGAGGCCAATGTCGGCGCGCCGCAGGTGGCCTACCGCGAGACGATCACCCGCAAGCACGAGCAGGACTACACGCACAAGAAGCAGACCGGCGGTACCGGCCAGTTCGCCCGCGTCAAGATACTGTTCGAGCCGAATCCGGAAAGCAGCGAATTCGAGTTCGAAACCAAGATCGTCGGCGGCGCTGTGCCGAAGGAATACATCCCCGGTGTCGAAAAGGGCATCAACAGCGTCATGACCTCGGGCCCGTTCGCCGGCTTCCCGATGATCGGCGTCAAGGCGACGCTGATCGATGGCGCCTACCACGACGTGGACTCGTCGGTTCTGGCCTTCGAAATCGCCGGCCGCGCCTGCTTCCGTGAAGCAGCGCCCAAGCTTGGCGTGCAGTTGCTCGAGCCGATCATGAAGGTCGAAGTGGTGACGCCGGAAGATTACGTCGGCAGCGTTATCGGCGACCTGAACGGCCGTCGCGGCCAGATCCAGGGCCAGGAAGCCCGTGGCGTGGCTGTGGTCATCAACGCGATGGTGCCGCTCGCCAACATGTTCAAATACGTGGACAACCTTCGCTCCATGAGCCAGGGCCGCGCGGCCTACACGATGCAGTTCGACCACTACGAGCCGGTCCCGACCGCGGTCGCCCAGGAAGTCCAGAAGAAATACGCGTAACTCGAAACGAGTTGCATCAGTAACTTAATTCAAGGCCCGCACGGGCTGGCAGGAATGGAGAGATCACATGGCAAAAGGTAAATTCGAGCGCACTAAGCCTCATGTGAACATTGGCACGATTGGTCACGTCGACCATGGCAAGACGTCGCTGACGGCGGCGATCACCAAGTATTTTGGCGAATACAAGCGCTACGACCAGATCGATGCGGCGCCCGAAGAGAAGGCGCGCGGCATCACCATTTCGACGGCCCACGTCGAATACGAGACCGCCAACCGCCACTATGCCCATGTCGACTGCCCCGGCCACGCCGACTACGTCAAGAACATGATCACCGGTGCTGCGCAGATGGACGGCGCGATCCTGGTGGTGTCGGCCGCCGACGGCCCGATGCCGCAGACGCGCGAGCACATCCTGCTCGCCCGCCAGGTCGGCGTGCCCTCGATCGTGGTGTTCTTGAACAAGGTCGACCAGGTCGACGACGCCGAGCTGCTCGAGCTGGTCGAGCTCGAGGTGCGTGAGCTTCTGACCAAGAACGAGTTCCCCGGCGACGACATTCCGATCGTCAAGGGTTCGGCGCTTGCCGCACTTGAAGATAGCGACAAGAAGATCGGCGAGGACGCCATCCGCGAACTGATGGCTGCGGTCGATGCCTACATCCCGACGCCGGTTCGTCCGCTCGACAAGCCGTTCCTGATGCCGATCGAGGACGTGTTCTCGATCTCGGGCCGTGGCACGGTTGTGACCGGCCGCGTCGAGCGCGGCGTCGTCAAGGTCGGCGAGGAGCTGGAGATCGTCGGCATCCGTCCGACCACCAAGACGACCTGCACGGGCGTCGAGATGTTCCGCAAGCTGCTCGACCAGGGCCAGGCCGGCGACAACATCGGCGCGCTGTTGCGCGGTGTCGACCGTGAAGGCGTCGAGCGCGGCCAGGTCCTGGCCAAGCCCGGCACCGTCAAGCCGCACAAGAAGTTCGTTGCCGAAGCCTACATCCTGACCAAGGACGAGGGCGGCCGCCACACGCCGTTCTTCACCAACTACCGTCCGCAGTTCTATTTCCGCACGACGGACGTGACCGGCATCGTGTCGCTGCCGGAAGGCACCGAGATGGTGATGCCGGGCGACAACATCACCGTCGATGTCGAGCTGATCGTGCCGATCGCCATGGAAGAGAAGCTGCGCTTCGCCATCCGTGAAGGCGGCCGCACCGTCGGTGCCGGCATCGTCGTCACCATCAAAGAGTAATTTGGACTTAAACCGATCTGTCGCGGGCGCTGCCCGCGCCGCGCCAGAACAAGGAAGTGACGCATGAACGGACAGAATATCCGCATCCGCCTGAAGGCGTTTGATCACCGGGTGCTCGACGCCTCGACACGGGAAATCGTGTCGACCGCCAAGCGCACCGGCGCCAACGTCCGCGGCCCCATTCCGCTGCCGACGCGGATCGAAAAGTTCACGGTCAACCGGTCGCCTCACGTCGACAAGAAGAGCCGCGAGCAGTTCGAGATGCGCACGCACAAGCGTCTGCTCGACATCGTCGACCCGACCCCGCAGACGGTCGATGCTTTGATGAAGCTCGACCTGGCCGCCGGTGTCGACGTCGAGATCAAGCTCTAAGGAACCAGAGGTCAGCGGGGCGACCCGCAACTCTGAAGGAACAAGAGGCGTGGAGGGGCGACAGCCCCGACAGGGAACTCTAAAGGAATTGAACCGATGCGTTCAGGTGTGATTGCAAAGAAGGTGGGAATGACCCGCATCTACAACGATGCCGGGGAACATGTTCCCGTCACTGTTCTCCAGATGGAGAACTGCCAGGTCGTGGCGCAGCGCACGCAGGAGAAGAACGGCTATACCGCCGTCCAGCTCGGCGTTGGCCTTGCCAAGGTGAAGAACACGTCGAAGGCGATGCGCGGCCATTTCGCGACCGCTTCCGTCGAGCCCAAGGCCAAGGTTGCCGAGTTCCGCGTCTCCGCCGACAACATGATCGATGTTGGCGCCGAGATCACCGTCGAGCACTTCGTCGTCGGCCAGAAGGTCGATGTGACGGGAACCACGATCGGCAAGGGTTTCCAGGGCGTCATCAAGCGGCACCACATGGGTGGCGGCCGCGCGACGCACGGCAACTCGGTGTCGCACCGTACACACGGCTCGACCGGCCAGCGCCAGGATCCGGGCAAGGTGTTCAAGGGCAAGCATATGGCCGGCCACATGGGCGACACCCGCGTCACCACGCAGAATGTCGAGGTCGTCTCGACCGACGCCGATCGCGGCCTGATCCTGATCCGCGGTGCGGTCCCGGGTTCGAAGGGTGCATGGATCCTGGTCCGCGACGCGGCCAAGGTGGCGCTTCCGGCCAATGCGCCGAAGCCCGCCGCGATCCGCGCCGTTGCGACTGACGGTGCCGCCACGAACGAGGCGCCGGCCACAGAGGGAGCGGAATAATGGACCTCAAGATTACAACGCTTGGCGGCAAGGACGCCGGCAAGCTGAAGCTCTCCGAAGAGATTTTCGGCCTCGATCCGCGCGAGGACATCCTGCAGCGCGTCGTGCGCTGGCAGCTTGCCAAGAAGCAGCAGGGCACCCACAAGGCCAAGGGTCGCGCGGAAATCGCCCGCACCGGCGCCAAGATGTACAAGCAGAAGGGTACCGGCCGCGCCCGTCACCATTCGGCTCGCGCTCCGCAGTTCCGCGGCGGCGGCAAGGCCCATGGCCCGGTCGTTCGCAGCCACGAGCACGATCTGCCGAAGAAGGTGCGTGCACTCGGCCTCAAGCATGCGCTTTCGGCCAAGGCCAAGAGCGCGTCGATCATCATCATCGACGAGCTGAAGCTGACCGAGGCCAAGACCAAGGCGCTGATCGCGAATTTCGCGACGCTGGGCCTGAGCAACGCCCTGGTGATCGGCGGCGCCGAGCTTGACAAGAATTTCAAGCTGGCGGCGACCAACATCCCGAACATCGACGTGCTGCCCATCCAGGGCATCAACGTCTACGACATTCTGCGCCGCGGCACGCTGGTCCTTTCCAAGGCCGCCGTCGAGGCTCTCGAGGAGCGCTTCAAATGACCGACCTTCGTCATTACGACGTGATCGTCTCGCCGGCGATCACCGAAAAGTCGACCATGGCTTCCGAGCAGAACCAGGTCGTCTTCAATGTCGCCAAGAAGGCGTCGAAGCCGGAAATCAAGGCCGCCGTCGAAGCGCTGTTCGGCGTCAAGGTGATGGCCGTGAACACGCTTGTCCGCAAGGGCAAGATCAAGCGCTTCCGCGGCACGATCGGCCGCCAGAGCGACGTCAAGAAGGCGGTTGTGACGCTGGCCGAAGGCCAGTCGATCGACGTCGCGACGGGTCTCTGAGCAAGGTCGCGAGGACAGAACAATGGCACTGAAAAAATTCAACCCGGTAACGCCGAGCACCCGTCAGCTGGTCATCGTCGACCGCTCGGGCCTCTACAAGGGCAAGCCCGTCAAGGGCCTGACCGAAGGCCTGACCAAGTCGGGCGGCCGCAACAATTACGGCCGCATCACGGCCCGCTTCATCGGCGGCGGTCACAAGCGCACCTACCGTATCATCGACTTCAAGCGCCGCAAGTTCGACGTCGTCGGCACGGTCGAGCGTATCGAGTACGATCCGAACCGCACCGCCTTCATCGCGCTGATCAAGTATGACGATGGCGAGCTGTCCTACATCATCGCCCCGCAGCGTCTGGCTCCCGGCGACAAGATCGTGGCCGGTGAATCGGTCGACGTGAAGCCGGGCAACGCGATGCCGCTGGCTTCGATGCCGGTCGGCACGATCGTCCACAATATCGAGCTGAAGCCCGGCAAGGGCGCTCAGGTCGCCCGTTCGGCCGGCGGTTATGGCCAGCTCGTCGGCCGCGACCAGGGCATGGCGATCCTGCGCCTCAATTCGGGCGAGCAGCGTGTCGTCCACGGCTCCTGCATGGCCACTGTCGGCGCCGTGTCTAACCCGGACCACGGCAACATCAATGACGGCAAGGCAGGCCGCACCGTGTGGCGCGGCAAACGTCCGCACAATCGCGGCGTGACCATGAACCCGGTCGACCATCCACATGGCGGCGGCGAAGGCCGCACCTCGGGTGGCCGCCATCCGGTTTCGCCCTGGGGCAAGCCGACCAAGGGCAAGAAGACGCGGTCCAACAAGGCGACCGACAAGTTCATCCTGCGCTCGCGCCATCAGCGCAAGAGCTAAGAAGAGGTAACGCCAAGTGACTCGTTCGATTTGGAAAGGCCCCTTCATCGACGGCTACCTTCTGAAGAAGGTGGACAAGGTTCGTGAAGGTGGTCGCAATGAGGTGATCAAGATGTGGAGCCGTCGCTCCACCATCCTGCCGCAGTTCGTCGGCTTCACCTTCGGTGTCTACAACGGCCAGAAGCACGTTCCCGTCTCGGTGAACGAGGACATGGTCGGTCACAAGTTCGGTGAATTCGCTCCGACCCGGACCTATTACGGTCACGGCGCGGATAAGAAGGCGAAGAGGAAATAATCATGGGCAAGGCCAAAGCTCCGCGCAGGCTTGCTGACAACGAAGCGCGCGCCGTGTTGCGCACGATCCGTATCAGCCCGCAGAAGCTGAACCTGGTTGCCGCGTTGATCCGCGGCAAGAAGGTCGCGACAGCGCTTTCCGACCTCGAATTCTCGGCCAAGCGGATTTCCGGCACGGTCAAGAAGACGCTGGAATCGGCGATCGCCAACGCGGAAAACAACCACGACCTCGACGTCGATGCGCTGATCGTGGCGGAAGCCTATGTCGGCAAGTCGATCGTCATGAAGCGGTTCCATGCCCGTGGCCGTGGGCGCGCCAGCCGTATCGAGAAGCCGTTCTCGCACCTCACGATCGTCGTTCGTGAAGTCGAAGAAAAAGGGGAGGCCGCATAATGGGCCAGAAAGTCAATCCGATCGGTCTGCGTCTCGGCATCAACCGCACCTGGGATTCGCGCTGGTTCGCGAACACCGGCGAGTACGGCAAGCTGCTGCACGAGGACATCAAGATCCGCAAATATCTTGAGAAGGAACTCAAGCAGGCTGCGATCTCGAAGGTCGTGATCGAGCGTCCGCACAAGAAGTGCCGCGTCACCATCCATGCGGCGCGTCCGGGCCTGATCATCGGCAAGAAGGGCGCCGACATCGAGAAGCTTCGCAAGAAGCTGATGGAGATGACCAAGTCCGAGACGCATCTGAACATCGTCGAAGTGCGCAAGCCGGAGATCGACGCGACCTTGGTCGCCCAGTCGATCGCCCAGCAGCTCGAGCGCCGCATCGCGTTCCGCCGCGCCATGAAGCGTGCCGTGCAGTCGGCGATGCGCCTCGGTGCCGAAGGCATCCGCATCAACTGCGCCGGCCGTCTCGGCGGCGCCGAGATCGCGCGCATGGAATGGTATCGTGAAGGCCGCGTGCCGCTGCATACGCTGCGTGCCGACGTCGACTACGGCACGGCCGAGGCGAATACGGCCTACGGCATCTGCGGCGTCAAGGTCTGGGTGTTCAAGGGCGAGATCCTCGAGCACGACCCGATGGCTTCGGAGCGCCGCGCCACCGAGGGCGATCATGCGCATGGCGGTGGTGGTGAGCGCGAACGCGGTCGCCGTCGCGAAAACGCGTAAGACATTTAGGAATTTGGAGTTAGAACGATGCTGCAGCCAAAGCGCACAAAGTTCCGCAAGCAGTTCAAGGGCCGCATCCACGGTACCGCCAAGGGCGGCACCAACCTGGATTTCGGTGGTTTCGGGCTGAAGGCGCTTGAGCCGAACCGCGTCACCGCGCGTGAGATCGAGGCGGCCCGCCGCGCGATCACCCGCGAGATGAAGCGTGCCGGCCGCGTGTGGATCCGTATCTTCCCGGACGTGCCGGTGACGTCGAAGCCGACCGAAGTCCGTATGGGTAAGGGCAAGGGCGCGGTCGACTACTGGGCGGCACGCGTCAAGCCGGGCCGCATCATGTTCGAGATCGACGGCGTCAACGAGGAAACCGCCCGTGAGGCGCTGCGTCTCGGCGCGGCCAAGCTCTCGGTCAGGACGCGCTTCGTACAGCGCATCGCAGAATAAGGACGGGCTGATCATGAAAGCCGAAGACATCCGGACCAAGACCCAGGACCAGCTGACCGACGACCTGGCCAGCCTGAAGAAGGAGCAGTTCAACCTGCGCTTCCAGAAGGCCACCGGCCAGCTTGAGAAGACCGCGCGCGTGAGGCAGGTCCGCAAGGACATTGCGCGTATCAAGACCATCGCTGCGGAAAAGTCCGCGGCCAAGAAGGCTTAAGGACGAAAACCATGCCAAAGCGCATTCTGCAGGGCACCGTCGTCAGCGACAAGAACGAGAAGACGGTTGTCGTCAAGGTCGAACGGCGCTTCACGCATCCCGTGATGAAGAAGACCGTGCGCATGACCAAGAAGTACAAGGCGCACGACGAGAACAACGCCCACAAGGTCGGCGATCAGGTGTTCATCCAGGAATCGAAGCCGATTTCCAAGGACAAGCGCTGGGTCGTGGTGTCTTCGGACCAGGCCTGATCAGGGCTAACGAAACGAATTTTGGACAGACCGGGGAGGGGTGAGAAACCCGTCCCGTTAGAAAAGAAGAAGGCGGCCAGTCATGATTCAGATGCAAACAAACCTCGACGTCGCGGATAATTCCGGCGCCCGTCGTGTCATGTGCATCAAGGTGCTGGGCGGCTCGAAGCGGAAATACGCTTCCGTGGGCGACATCATCGTGGTGTCGATCAAGGAAGCCATCCCGCGCGGCCGCGTCAAGAAGGGCGATGTGATGAAGGCGGTCGTGGTTCGCACGGCCAAGGACATCCGCCGCCCGGACGGCAGCGTGATCCGTTTCGACAAGAACGCAGCCGTTCTCGTCGACAACAAGAAAGAGCCGATCGGCACGCGTATCTTCGGACCGGTTCCGCGCGAACTCCGCGCCAAGAACCACATGAAGATCATCTCGCTCGCGCCTGAAGTGCTGTAAGGAGCCGGACCAATGCAAAAGATTAGAAAAGGCGACAAGGTCGTCGTGCTGGCCGGCAAGGACAAGGGCCGTTCGGGCGAAGTCCTTTCGGTACAGCCGAAGGATGACACCGCGCTGGTGCGCGGCGTCAACCTGATCCGTCGTCACCAGAAGCAGTCCCAGTCCCAAGAGGGCGGGATCATCACCAAGGAAGCGCCGATCCAGCTGTCGAACATCGCGCTGGCCGACCCCAAGGATGGCAAACCGACCCGCGTCGGCTTCATCTTCCAGAAGGACGGCAAGAAGGTGCGCGTCGCCAAGCGCTCGGGAGAAGTCATCAATGGCTAAGGCTCAAACCAAGCAGGCAACTGCCCAGAACACGCCGCGCCTCAAGCAGGTCTACAACGAGACCATCCGCAAGGCGCTGCAGGAGCAGTTCGGCTACGAGAACGAGATGCAGGTTCCGCGCATCGACAAGATCGTGCTGAACATGGGCGTCGGCGAGGCGACTGGCGATTCGAAGAAGCCTTCGATCGCGGCGGAAGACCTTGCGATGATCGCCGGCCAGAAGGCCGTTGTCACCCGCGCCCGCAACTCGATCGCCGGCTTCAAGGTCCGCGAGAAGATGCCGATCGGCGCCAAGGTCACGCTGCGCAAGGAACGCATGTACGAGTTCCTCGACCGCCTCGTGAACATCGCACTGCCGCGCGTCCGCGACTTTCGCGGACTTAATCCGAAGAGCTTCGATGGCCGTGGCAACTATGCCATGGGCATCAAGGAACACATCGTGTTTCCGGAGATCAACTACGACAAGGTTGATCAGATCTGGGGCATGGACGTCATCGTTTGTACGACTGCGAAGACGGACGACGAAGCCAGGGCATTGCTCAAGGCCTTCAACTTCCCCTTCCGCCAGTAACGGCAGCGAGAAAAGGAAAATCTGAAATGGCAAAGACCAGCTCAGTCGAGAAGAACAACAGGCGCCGCAAGCTTGCGGACCAGTTCGCTGCCAAGCGCAAGGTGCTCAAGGCGATCATCATGGATCAGTCCAAGCCGATGGAAGAGCGCTTCCGCGCCCAGCTGAAGCTTTCGGCGCTGCCGCGCAACTCGGCCAAGACCCGCATCCGCAACCGCTGCGAAGTCACCGGACGTCCGCGTGCCTATTATCGCAAGCTCAAAGTATCGCGTATCGCGCTTCGTGATCTCGGCAATAACGGCCAGATCCCGGGCCTGGTCAAGTCGAGCTGGTAAGGAGGACATAACATGTCATTGAGCGATCCTCTCGGCGATATGCTGACCCGCATCCGCAACGCGTATGGCCGCAAGAAGTCGAGCGTTTCGACGCCGGCCTCGCGCCTGCGTACCCGCGTCCTCGACGTGCTGAAGGCGGAAGGCTATATCCGCGACTACAGCCAGACCGACTTCGACAACGGCAAGTCCGAAATCGAGATCGAGCTGAAGTATTTCGATGGTGCGCCGGTGGTGCGCGAAATCGCTCGGGTCTCGAAGCCCGGCCGCCGCGTCTACGTTTCGGCCAAGTCGATACCGCACGTCGCCAACGGCCTCGGCATCGCCATCCTTTCGACGCCGAAGGGCGTGATGGCCGACCACGAAGCGCGTGAACAGAATGTCGGCGGGGAAATCCTCTGCCAGATCTTCTGATCTGGTATGTGACCCGGTTGGAAACAGGTTTTCGGGATCTAGTCCCGAAAGCCGAGACCTGAAACAAGAGAAGTGACGAGGACAACAAAATGTCTCGTATTGGAAAGAAACCCGTTTCGCTGCCGCAGGGCGTGACCGCGACCGTCAACGGCCAGACCGTGACGGCGAAGGGTCCGAAGGGCGAGCTGAAGTTCGTGGTGAACGACGAAGTGCTGGTCAAGATGGAAGGCAGCGAGATCGCTGTCCAGCCGCGCGACCAGACCAAGACTGCCCGTTCCAAGTGGGGCATGTCACGCACGCAGATCGTCAACATCCTGCAGGGCGTCAAGGACGGCTTCGAAAAGAAGCTCGAGATCACCGGCGTCGGCTATCGTGCCGCCATGCAAGGCAAGAACCTGCAGCTGGCGCTCGGCTTCAGCCATGACGTCGTCTACGAGACGCCGCAGGGCGTGACGATTTCGGTGCCGAAGCCGACGGAAATCACGGTGACCGGCATCGACAAGCAGCAGGTCGGCCAGGTCGCCGCCGAGATCCGCGAGTATCGCAGCCCCGAGCCCTACAAGGGCAAGGGCGTTCGCTATGCTGGCGAGAAGATCGTCCGCAAGGAAGGCAAGAAGAAGTAATTTTAACGCCGCGGGGAGCGGTCGCGGGAGGCTCGTCCTACCGCATATGGTTGCCCCCGTTTTTTGAAGGCAAGGAACTGATATCATGGGCTCGAAAGAATCCACCCAACGCCGCGCCCAGCGCGTCCGCCGCCAGATCAAGAAGGTTGCCGGCGATCGTCCGCGCTTGTCGGTCCATCGCACGTCGAAGAACATCTACGTCCAGGTGATCGACGACGCCAAGGGCCACACCATCGCGGCTGCTTCGACGCTCGAGAAGGAGCTCAAGGGCTCGCTCAAGACCGGCGCCGACACCGCGGCTGCAGCTGCCATCGGAAAGCTGATCGCCGAACGCGCCTCGAAGGCCGGCGTCAAGGAAGTCGTCTTCGACCGCGGCGCCTATATCTACCACGGCCGCGTCAAGGCGCTGGCCGAGGCTGCCCGTGAAGGTGGTCTGAGCTTCTAGAGCATGATCCCGAACCGAAGGTCAGCGCAGCAAAAAGTTGCAGACTTTTCGGATAAGATCATGCGAAGGAAAAAAGAGTTTTCGCCCCCGGCGACCCGCAGAGGTGCCGGATATCATCATCAACCGTGCTTCCGGAAAAAAACAAGGAACAGGATATGGCACAGGAACGTAGGGATGGCGGCCGCGGCCGTGATCGCGAAGAGCGCGACGACGGCATGGTCGACAAGCTCGTCCACATCAACCGTGTCGCCAAAGTCGTCAAGGGCGGCCGGCGCTTCGGCTTTGCGGCACTTGTCGTCGTCGGCGACCAGAAGGGCCGCGTCGGCTTCGGCCACGGCAAGGCGCGCGAAGTGCCGGAGGCGATCCGCAAGGCGACCGAATCGGCCAAGCGCGACATGATCTTCGTGCCGCTGCGCTCAGGCCGCACGCTGCACCACGACGTCGAGGGACGCTGGGGCGCGGGACGCGTTCTGCTGCGCGCCGCCAAGCAAGGTACCGGCATCATCGCCGGCGGCCCGATGCGCGCCGTTTTCGAGACGCTCGGCATGCATGACGTGGTCGCCAAGTCGATGGGTTCTTCGAACCCCTACAACATGGTTCGCGCCACTTTCGACGCGCTGAAGAGCCAGATGCATCCGAAGGATGTGGCTGCCGCGCGCGGCATCAAGTATTCGACCCTTCAGGCCCGCCGCGGCACCGCCGTTGCGGCTGAAGAATAGTCGACGCTGACCAGGGATCTGACCATGGCCAAGAAAGCAACCAAGACCATCACCGTCGAGCAGATCGGTTCGCCGATCCGCCGGCCGAAGGAGCAGCGCGCAACGCTGGTCGGCCTCGGCCTCAACAAGATGCACAAGCAGCGCACGCTGGAGGATACGCCCTCGGTGCGCGGCATGATCGCTGCCGTCCAGCATCTCGTCCGCGTCGTGGACGAGGGCTGAGCCAGAGCGCAGGAGAACCCAGATGAAACTCAATGATCTGCGTGACAAGGACGGCGCGACGCACTCCAAGAAGCGTCTCGGCCGTGGCATCGGTTCCGGTTCGGGCAAGACCGCCGGTCGCGGCGTCAAGGGCCAGAAGGCGCGCTCCGGCGTCGCCGTCAACGGCTTCGAGGGTGGCCAGATGCCGCTCTACCGCCGCCTACCGAAGCGCGGCTTCAACAATATCTTCGCCAAGAGCTTCACCGTCGTGTCGCTGGCCCGCATCCAGGCGGCGCTCGATGCCAAGAAGCTCGACGCTAAGACAGTTGTAACGGCCGAGGCGCTGGTTGCGGCAGGTGTCATCCGTCGCGTCAAGGACGGCGTGCGCATCCTTTCGGATGGCGACATCAAGGCCAAGCTTGCCTTCGACGTTGCCGGTGCTTCCAAGGCCGCGGTCGAGAAGATCGAAAAGGCCGGCGGCTCGGTGAAGTTGCCTGAGCAGGCAGCCGCCGAGTAACGGCAATTTGAAGCACGGTCGGCAAAGGTGGAATTCGGTTTTGCCTGCGGTCGTGCTTTGATCCGACAGATGTGGCGGCCGCATCAACGCGGCCGCTTGCATGTTTGCAGTCCGGAGCTTATCTCGTGAGCTTCGGTGACACGCGCCGCCTGAGCTGCGGGCATCGAGCGTGACCAAGCGGAGAATCAGGCATGGCTTCGGCTGCTGAACAACTGGCCTCGAATCTGAATTTTTCGGCCTTCGCCAAAGCCGAGGATCTGAAGAAGCGCATCTGGTTCACCATCGGTGCGCTGCTCGTCTACCGCCTTGGCACCTATATTCCGCTGCCCGGCATCAATCCCGATGCTTTCGCCCAGGCCTTCTCGTCGCAGAGCAAGGGCGTGCTCGGCATGTTCAACATGTTCGCCGGCGGCGCCGTGCAGCGCATGGCGATCTTTGCCCTCGGCATCATGCCCTATATCTCGGCCTCCATCATCATGCAGCTGATGACCTCGGTCATTCCGTCGCTGGAAGCGCTGAAGAAGGAAGGCGAGCAGGGCCGCAAGATCATCAACCAGTACACGCGCTACGGCACCGTGCTTCTGGCGCTGGTTCAGGCGTACGGCATTTCGGTCGGGCTTGAGGGCGGCAACGGCATCGTCAACGATCCCGGCATGTTCTTCCGCATCTCTACCGTCGTCACGCTGGTCGGCGGCACCATGTTCCTGATGTGGCTTGGCGAGCAGATCACTGCTCGCGGCATCGGCAACGGCATTTCGCTGATCATCTTCTCCGGCATCGTCGCCGGCCTGCCGCGCGCCATCTCCGGCACGCTGGAGCTTGGCCGCACCGGCGCCTTGTCGACCGGCCTGATCCTGGCGATCATCGTGCTGGCCATCATCGTCATAGCGCTGATCGTCTTCTTCGAGCGCGCCCAGCGCCGCCTGCTGATCCAGTATCCCAAGCGCCAGGTCGGCAATCGCATGTTCCAGGGCGATACCTCGCATCTGCCGCTGAAGCTTAACACCTCCGGCGTCATTCCGCCGATCTTCGCCTCGTCGCTGCTGCTGCTTCCGGCAACGGTTGCCGGCTTCTCGCAGACCACCAATATGCCTGCATGGGCCAGCACCATCCTGGCGGCGCTCGGCCACGGCCAGCCGCTCTATATGGCCTTCTACGCGGCGATGATCGTGTTCTTCGCCTTCTTCTATACGGCGATCGTCTTCAATCCGAAGGACACCGCCGACCAGCTCAAGAAGCATTCGGGCTTCATCCCGGGCTATCGTCCGGGCGAGCGCACTGCGGACTATATTGACTATGTGCTCACCCGCATCACCGTCGTCGGCGCCATTTATCTGGTGCTGGTGTGTCTGCTGCCCGAGTTCCTGATTTCAGCGACTGGCGTACCGTTCTACCTTGGTGGCACTTCGCTCCTGATCGTGGTCAGTGTAACGCTCGATACGGTGGCGCAGATTCAGGGTCACCTGATCGCGCACCAGTATGAGGGCCTGATCAAGAAGTCGAAGCTGCGCGGGGGGAAAAAGGCCAGATGAGGTTGATATTGCTTGGACCGCCGGGGGCGGGCAAGGGGACACAAGCACTAAGACTGGTAGATCGACACGGCATCCCACAGCTTTCCACGGGGGACATGCTGCGTGCTGCTGTCCAGGCTGGCACCGAAGTCGGCAAGCGCGCCAAGGCGGTGATGGACGCTGGCGAACTGGTGTCCGACGCTATCGTCAACGCCATCGTGGCCGAGCGCATCGATCAAGCTGATTGCGCAAACGGCTTCATCCTTGACGGGTACCCGCGAACCCTGGTGCAAGCGGACGCCGTTGAGGAAATGCTGTCGGATCGCGGACTGGAGCTCGATGCTGTCATCGAATTTGTCGTCGATGACAAGGCGCTGGTTGGCCGAATCGTCAAGCGCGCCGAAGACGCCAAGGCCGCAGGCCTGCCGGTGCGCAAGGACGACAGCCCAGCGGTGTTCGAGGAACGCTTGAGGGAATATTACAAGAAAACCTCGCCGCTGATCGGCTACTACTACGCCAAGGGCAAGCTCAGGGGCGTCGATGGCATGGCCGACATCGATGCGGTGACGCAGCAGATCGAGGCGGTGCTCAGGGCGACGACCCGGAAAGTTGGCCAGGCGGCCGGCTAGAGAATCGAACGATTGCGCTTGACTGGAGCGGTCCGCTGGGGTATGGCGGCCCGTCTTCCTATCAGGCATGAGGCTTGCTTGTCCGCAAGGGCAAGGCCGGCCGCTTTGAACTGGAAACTCCCGCAAGGGCCGGCCTCCACCGGACGCGGGGCAACTTGAAGCGCCGGCTCGTCCGGCCTATATGGAGAAGAGAAGAACATGGCTCGTATAGCCGGCGTCAATATTCCGACCAACAAGCGCGTCGTCATCGCGCTTCAATACATTCACGGCATTGGCAAGAAGTTCGCCCAGGAGATCGTCGACAAGGTCGGCATCCCGGCCGAGCGTCGCGTCAACCAGCTGACCGACGCGGAAGTGCTGCAGATCCGCGAGACCATCGACCGCGACTATCAGGTCGAGGGCGATCTGCGCCGCGAAGTGTCGATGAACATCAAGCGACTCATGGACCTCGGCTGCTACCGCGGCCTGCGTCACCGCCGCTCGCTGCCGGTTCGTGGTCAGCGCACGCATACCAATGCGCGCACCCGCAAGGGCCCGGCTAAGTCGATTGCCGGAAAGAAGAAGTAATTTAGGGCAGTAAGGGAGTAGGGCAGTAAGGCAATAGGAACGGCAGACATACTGCCCTACTGCCATATTCCCCTACTGCCTTCTCCCTGGTGGAGCCGCTGGCATTACGGCGGTGTAGAGATCAACTGAAAGGACCATCATGGCCAAGGAAGCCGCTCGTGTTCGCCGTCGCGAACGCAAGAACATCTCGTCGGGCGTTGCCCACGTCAATTCGACCTTCAACAACACGATGATCACCATCACCGACGCGCAGGGTAACTCGATTGCCTGGTCGTCGGCCGGAGCCCAGGGCTTCAAGGGATCGCGCAAGTCGACCCCGTTCGCTGCCCAGATGGCCGCAGAAGATGTTGCCAAGAAGGCCCAGGAACACGGCATGCGCATGCTCGAGGTCGAGGTCTGTGGACCCGGCTCCGGTCGTGAATCGGCGCTGCGCGCGCTGCAGGCTGCCGGCTTCACCATCACCTCGATCCGTGATGTGACGCCGATCCCGCACAATGGCTGCCGCCCGCGCAAGAAGCGCCGCGTCTAAAGAATTTACCGAACGCCGCGCGAGCGCCTCAAGGGCGCTCCTCCACGGCATTCCAGGTCGCCCGCCACGATTGGATGGTGGCGGGACAACGGAAGGAAAGCACTATGATCCAGAAAAATTGGCAAGAACTGATCAAGCCGAACAAGATCGAGTTCTCGTCGAAGAAGAAGACGCTGACCACGCTGGTCGCCGAGCCGCTCGAGCGCGGCTTCGGCCTCACCCTCGGCAACGCGCTGCGCCGGGTGCTTCTGTCTTCGCTGCGTGGCGCGGCTGTAACCGCCGTGCAGATCGACGGCGTTCTGCATGAATTCTCGTCCATCGCCGGCGTCCGCGAGGACGTGACCGACATCGTTTTGAACATCAAGGAAATCGCCATCCGCATGGAAGGCGACGGCCCCAAGCGCATGGTCGTCCGCAAGCAGGGACCGGGCGCGGTTCTCGCCGGCGACATCCAGACGGTCGGCGACGTCGAGATACTCAATCCCGACCACGTCATCTGCACGCTGGACGAAGGCGCCGAAATCCGCATGGAATTCACCGTCGATACCGGCAAGGGCTATGTCCCGGCCGACCGTAACCGCGCCGAGGACGCGCCGATCGGGCTGATCCCCGTCGACAGCCTGTATTCGCCGGTCAAGAAGGTCTCCTACAAGGTCGAGAACACCCGCGAGGGCCAGGTTCTCGACTATGACAAGCTGACCATGACCATCGAGACCGACGGTTCGATTTCGGGCGAGGACGCGGTGGCCTTCGCCGCTCGCATCCTGCAGGACCAGCTCGGCCTGTTCGTCAATTTCGACGAGCCGCAGAAGGAAGTCGCCGCCGAACAGGTTACCGAGCTTGCCTTCAACCCGGCGCTGCTCAAGAAGGTCGACGAGCTCGAGCTTTCGGTGCGTTCGGCCAACTGCCTGAAGAACGACAACATCGTCTATATCGGCGACCTGATTCAGAAGACCGAAGCCGAGATGCTGCGCACCCCGAACTTCGGCCGCAAGTCGCTGAACGAGATCAAGGAAGTCCTGGCGGCGATGGGCCTGCATCTCGGCATGGAAGTGCCGGACTGGCCGCCGGAAAACATCGAAGACCTCGCCAAGCGTTACGAAGACCAATATTGAGCATGATCCCGAACCGAAGGTCAGCGCAGCAAAAAGTTGCAGACTTTTCGGACAAGATCATGCGGCTAACCAACTGGGGCTCAGGCCTCTTGAAACCGCAATGAAGGAGAAGAGCCATGCGCCACGGATTTAAAGGCCGCCGGTTCGCCCGCAGCATAAGCCATCGCAAGTCGATGTTTGCCAACCTTGCCGTGTCGCTTATCGAGCACGAGCAGATCCTCACCACGCTGCCGAAGGCGAAGGATTTGCGTCCGATCGTCGAGAAGTTGGTGACGCTCGGCAAGCGCGGCGACCTGCACGCCCGCCGCCAGGTTATTGCCCAGATCGGCAATGAAGGCGTCGTCAAGCGCCTGTTCGATACCATCGCGCCACGTTATGCCACCCGCAACGGCGGCTATCTGCGCATCATGAAGGCCGGCTTCCGCCACGGTGATAACGCGGCAATGGCGGTCATCGAGTTCGTCGACCGCGACACCTCGGCCAAGGGCGCCGGCGACCGTGCCCGCATCGAGGCCGAAGGCACCGAAGAGGAAGCCGCAGCCGCATAAGGCTCGGTTTTCCTGAGAAGTTCAAAAGGGGCCTCCGGGCCCCTTTTTCTGTTTCCGAAGGTACCGGGCGGGCTGGTAGAGGTTTTGTCACCGGTTTTTGCGGCGACTACCCAAAATAATCCGATTTCAGCGGCTTAGCCTTTCATTTTGCACAATCGTCAGGACAATGGCGCCCGACTTGGAGGATTCGGAATGCGCGTTAAACGGCTGTCCATTGTTCTGATCTGCGCCTTGATGGCGTTGGCCGTCGTGCCGGCGGCCAGGCACGCGCTGGCGGAGGAGGCCAAGCCAGATCCCGGTCTGTCCGACGTGCTAACCGATCTGCTGCATGGCGTCGAAGGCGAAAACGCCACTTCAGGCCCCGACAAGCGCGTGCCGTTCGGCCGAGAGGAGGTGCAACTGTCCTTCGCGCCGCTGGTCAAGCAGACGGCGCCGGCCGTGGTCAATGTCTACGCCTCGCAGACCGCCAAGGTGACGTCACCCTTCGACGGCGATCCGTTCTTCGAGGAGTTCTTCGGCCGCTCGCAGCCGCGCGCGCAGTCTTCGCTCGGTTCGGGGGTGCTGGTCGATCCCACCGGTGTCGTGGTCACCAATTTCCACGTCGTCAAGGACGCTGACCAGGTCAAGGTCGCGACCGCCGACGGGCGCGAATTCGACAGCAAGGTGCTGCTCAAGGATGAGACGCTCGACCTCGCCGTGCTCAAGATTTCTTCTGACAAGCCGTTCCCGGTGATCGCTATCGGCGATTCCGACGCGCTCGAGGTCGGCGATCTGGTGCTGGCGATCGGCAATCCGTTCGGTGTCGGCCAGACCACCACCAGCGGCATCATTTCGGCGGTGGCGCGCAGCCATATCGGCGTCTCCGATTCCAGCTTCTTCATCCAGACCGACGCCGCCATCAATCCCGGCAATTCCGGTGGCGCGCTGGTCAACATGGGAGGGCAACTGATCGGCATCAACACGGCGATCTATAGCCGTAGCGGCGGCTCGATCGGCATCGGCTTTGCCATCCCTTCGAACATGGTTCGCGCCTTCGCCGACGCGGCCAAGGCCGGGCTCGACTTCTTCGAGCGGCCGTATGCCGGTGCCGAGTTCGAGGCGGTGACGCCGCAGCTTGCCGAATCGCTCGGCATCGACAAACCGACCGGTGCGCTGGTTTCTTCGGTCGAAGAGGCGGGACCCGCCGCCAAGGCAGGGCTCAAGCCGGGCGACGTAGTGCTGTCGCTCAACGGCAAGCCGGTCGAGAGCGTCGGGGCGCTGGACTACCGGATGGCGACGCTGTCGATTGGTACGAATGCCAGCTTCGGCGTTCTGAGCAAGGGTCAGCAGGCGACGATGGACATCGCGCTGGAACGGCCGCCTGAGGGCGCCAAAGCTGCGGAACTCACATTGCGCGGCCGCAGCCCGTTTTCCGGTGCCAAGGTTGCTGAACTGTCGCCACGGCTTGCCCAACGGCTCGGTCTGCGCACCGATGTCAAAGGCGTCACCGTGGTCGACATCAACCGCGATTCGCCTGCTGCCGATTTTGGCTTCCAGCCAGGCGACATCGTGCGTGAGGTCAATGGCCTGACGATCGACAAGGCGGCGACCTTGGAACAGGTAGCCCAGCAGGATACGCGCTGGTGGCGCTTTACCGTCGAGCGCGGCGGGCAGATACTGCGCCAGGTGTTGCGTTACTGAGCCCGAACGTCAGCATGATCGGGCTCCAGGCAGAAGAAGTTGCATGGCCGATCTGTTCAGTGTCGATGAACCGGAAAAGACGCCGCCCGGCAGGCCGCTGGCGGACCGTCTGCGCCCGAAGAACCTCGGCGAGGTCGTCGGCCAGGAGCATCTGACCGGACCCGACGGCGCGCTGACGCGGCTGATCGGCTCCGGCTCGCTCGGCTCGATGATCTTCTGGGGCCCGCCCGGCACCGGCAAGACCACGGTCGCACGGCTGCTTGCCGGCGAGACAAGCCTCGCCTTCGAACAGATCTCGGCGGTGTTTTCCGGCGTTGCCGACCTGAAGAAAGTGTTCGAGGCAGCGAAGCTGCGCCGCTCCAACGGCCGCCAGACACTGCTGTTCGTCGACGAGATCCATCGCTTCAACCGCGCCCAGCAGGACAGTTTTCTGCCCGTGATGGAAGACGGCACCGTCGTGCTGGTCGGCGCCACCACGGAGAATCCGTCCTTCGAGCTTAACGCCGCGCTGTTGTCGCGCGCGCGTGTGCTGGTCTTTCACTCACTCGGCGAGGACAGTATCGCCAAGCTGCTGGCGCGGGCCGAGGAGGCAGAGGGCAGGGCGCTGCCGCTCGATGAAGACGCGCGGGCGATGCTCATCCGCATGAGCGACGGCGACGGCCGCGCGGCATTGACGCTCGCCGAAGAGGTCTGGCGCGCAGCGAAATCAAAGGAGGTGTTCGGCGCCGAAGCCCTGCAGCGCATCGTCCAGCGCCGCGCGCCGATCTACGACAAGGGACAGGACGGCCACTACAATTTGATCTCCGCCTTGCACAAATCGGTGCGCGGCTCCGACCCCGACGCGGCACTCTACTATCTCGCCCGCATGTTCGACGCCGGCGAAGATCCGCTTTATCTCGGGCGCCGGTTGGTGCGCATGGCGATGGAGGATATCGGGCTGGCCGACCCGCAGGCGCTCGTCGTCGCTAACGCCGCCAAGGACGCCTATGACTATCTGGGCTCGCCCGAGGGCGAACTGGCCTTCGCCGAGGCGACCGTCTATCTAGCCACCGCGCCGAAATCCAATGCAGTCTATACCGCGTTCAAGGCCGCCACACAGGCAGCGAAGGAATTCGGTTCGCTGCTGCCGCCCAAGCACATTCTCAATGCGCCGACCAAGCTGATGAAACAGGAAGATTACGGCGCCGGCTATCGCTACGACCACGACGAGCCCGACGCTTTTTCCGGCCAGGACTATTTTCCGGAGAAGATGGGAAGGCAGACATTCTACGACCCGCCAGAGCGCGGCTTCGAGCGCGATATCAGGAAGCGGCTGGATTATTGGGCGAAGCTGCGCAGCGAGCGGGAAAAGTAGCTGCCGACCGCACAGTGGTGTGATCGCCGTTGTCTGGCGGGATAAAAAACCCTATCAAGATGCGCCTTCGGCTGGCGGACAGGCCAGAAACGTACCGACGATATTCAGAACGGAATCGCGCCTGGCGCGTGGAAAAATGACAAAAAAATCTCGCAAGACCCTTCGGAAGTTCGCCATAGCGATCCCGCTGCTGGCGCTCGGCTTCTATTTCATTCCCATCCTGACGACAATTTTCATTGTCCTCGGGCTGGTCGACGTGTTGCGCAATGACAACAAGAACTGGGCCCTGTTCAGTGGTTATTTTCTCGGCAACGGCATCTTCACCTGGCTGCTTTCGCCCTTCAATCTGCTGGTCGATCTGCTGTGCTACAGAAACCGCGGTGTGTGGAAACTGGACCAGTTTCCTCCGGACTATCAGCGTGAGGTCAACGAGGTTCTCGACGTCTTCAAGGCGCGCAAGGACGAGATCATCGCCGATATCGACGCCAATTTCGGCAGCGGCCGGCGCGGCATGTATGTCTACCAGTGGTATGGCAAGCACAAGATCGACAACGTCGCCGAATTCAACAAGGATTTCAAATATATCAAGACCATCGCCGTGTCGGTGTTCAGGGGCAAGGAATCGACCTCCTGGCATTTCGGACCGCTGCGGCTCAGCCTGCGCATTCTCTACAATCTTCTCCCGGTGAAGGCCGAGGTTTTCGTCGAGTGCAACAACGCCAGGAACTACTGGCACGACAATCCGCTCTATATTTTCGACGACACGCTGCTGCACCGCTCGGTCAACGAATATGATGGGCGCCGCTACTGCGTGTTCATGGACATCATCCGGCCATCGCCATTCCCCGGCCTGATCGCCGCTCTTCTCGCCATCGTTTCGGTCAGCGTCGAGCGCATCAATGCCATGTTCTACAAGAACTGGAAGATGATCGGCTCCAGCAAGCCGAAGAAGGCCGGAGCCGCCTGACACCGTGGTGTGACCGGCGCGAGGGAGCACGATGTATCATCTGTTGCTTGTCTGCCTTGGTGGCGCGATCGGTGCAATGGCCCGCTTCTTCCTGTCCGGCTTCGTCGCCCGCCGGGTCGGCGAGACCTTTCCCTGGGGCACTATGGCCGTCAACGTCTCGGGAGCGTTTGCAATCGGTGTCGTTGCGCATGCGGTGGCGCGCGACGGCATGCCCGCCATCTGGGCCTTTACCGTTACCGGCGGCCTCGGCTGCTACACCACGGTTTCTTCCTTCAGCCTGCAGACGCTGGCGCTGGCGCGCGAGGGCGAATGGCGGCGCGCCGGCGGAAATGTGCTGCTTTCGGTTTTTCTGAGCCTCGGCGGCGTGACGCTGGGCTTTGCTGCGGGAAGTCTTCTGATTGGCGGCGGGGCGCCGTGAGCGGCCCGCGGAAGCTTCGCTACGACGGCATGGCGAGGCGTGCGGCGCACCTCATTGGCTGGCGCAGAAGGAGCCAGACGGTTCGGCTCTATGCGACCGTGGCCGCAGGCAGCATGATCGGCGGTGTGTTGCGGGCGCTTGCCTCATCGACGAGCACTGCCCTGTGGGGCGCTGGATTTCCCTTCGGCACGCTCCTCGTCAACATTGTTGGCTCGTTCCTCATCGGCTTCTACGCGACATTGACGGGACCGGATGGTCGCGTCTTCGCCGGTCCGCTGCAACGTCAATTCTTCATGGCCGGCTTCTGCGGCGGCCTGACGACCTTCTCCGCTTTCAGCCTTGAAACACTCACCCTCGCGCAAGGCGGGAGGCTTGTGGCGGCGGGACTCAATATCGCGATCTCCGTGGTGGCCTGGCTTGCCGCCGTCTGGCTTGGCCACATCTTTGCAGTTCGGCTCAACCGGCTGAGAGGGTCCAGGCAATGAAGATACCAACACAGGCACAATTGCTGCGCATATTTATCGGCGAAAACGACAAGGCAGATGGCCGTCCGCTGTATGAGGTTATCGTGCTGAGGGCCCGCGAAATGCAGATCGCCGGCGCGACCGTCCTGCGCGGCGCGATGGGGTTCGGCCATTCCAGCCGGCTTCACACCACGAAGATCCTCCGCCTATCGGAGGATCTGCCACTCGTCATCGAGATCGTCGATGACGAGGAAAAATTGGCCGCTTTCCTGCCCGTGCTTGAAACAATCATGACAAGTGGTTTGATTACGCTGGAGAAAGTTCAGGTTCTGCAATATGGAACCGACAACGAATAACCGAGTGAGATTGCGGGTACCGGCGAATGCCGTTGCATGCCTGCAAAACGGCGATTGGAATCATGGCAGGCGTTGAACAGATCACAGTGGACGCCGGCGAGGCGGGCATGCGGCTCGACCGCTGGTTCAAGAGCCATTTCCCCGGTCTCGGTTTCGGTCATCTGCAGAAGCTGCTGCGTTCCGGCCAGATCCGCGTCGACGGCGGCAGGGTGAAGGCCGATACCCGCGTCGAAGCCGGCCAGACGGTGCGAGTGCCGCCGCTCGAAGTCGACAAGAAAGGTGAAAGCCCACTCACCGGTCATTCGATCCGCAACCAGGGCGACGCCGATGTCCTGGCCAAGATGCTAATCCATGAGGACCCGAAGGTCTTCGTCTTCAACAAGCCGGCCGGCCTGGCGGTGCAAGGCGGCTCTGGCGTCACCCGCAATGTCGACGACATGCTGGAAGCCTGGCGCAACCAGAAGGGCGAGAAGCCGCGTCTGGTGCACCGGCTCGACCGCGACACGTCGGGTGTGCTGGTTGTCGCTCGTACAAGGCTCGCCGCCATGAAGCTCGCCGAAGCGTTCCGGGCGCGTGAGACGAAGAAAACCTACTGGGCGCTGGTCAAGGGCGTGCCGCCGAAGCGCGAGGACAAGATCTCGACCTGGCTGATCAAGGAACCGACGCCCGACGGCGATCGTGTGCGCATCGCCAAGCATGGCGAAAAGGGCGCCGATCACGCCGTGTCCTATTATCGCATCGTCGAGCAGGCGGCGCAGACCCTGTCCTGGCTGGAGATGGAACCCTATACCGGGCGCACCCACCAGCTTCGCGTCCATGCTGCCCATATCGGTTGCCCGATCATCGGCGACCCCAAATATTTCGAGGCCGACACCAATTGGGATTTTCCAGGCGGCATGCAGAACCGGCTGCATCTGCACGCGCGCCGCATCGTCATCCCGCATCCCGACAAGGGCTTTGTCGACGTCACCGCACCGATGCCGCCGCATATGCGCCAGAGCTGGAACTTGCTCGGTTTCGACGACGCGAGCGCGGAGGACTAGCGGCGGTGGGCGTCGCCACAGATACGCTCGACCGTCGTGACGCGGTCGATCTGGCGGCCGCCGCCATCATGGTCGGGCTGACCTTTTCGTGGGGCCTGAACTACGTTGCCGCCAAGATCTCGTATGCC